>CAXNIC010000235.1:0-8271 GCA_964201945.1 Alphaproteobacteria bacterium | reverse complement strand
CTCGCAGCCGAACTCCGCCAGCTTCGCGGCGACGATGTCCGACGTCCGCTGTTCCTCGAAGGCGATTTCCGGGTGCATGTGGATGTCCTGCCGGATCGAGGAAAGCTCGGCCTGGTAGTCGAGCACGCGCGGGACGATGGACATGAAGGACTCCGGCCGAGGGGAAGAAGCGCGAATTGAGGCGGAGCCGGGGCCGGCTGTCAAACCTAACCCATGCAGAAAGCTGGCAGGCAGGGACAACTTTGTTAAAATGCCGGCTGCCTCGCATCGGAACCGAAGACAGGCCGGAGCGCATGTCCCTGGACTACAAGAGCCTGTCTGCCCTCGTCGTTGAGGATAACGACTTTATCCGGGGCATGATCGTGAAGATGCTGCGCGTCCGGGAGCTGAAAGCCATCCAGGAAGCGACCGACGGCAAGGCGGCGATTCGCGTGCTCAAGGACGGGTTCGTCCCCGACTTCATCGTCTGCGACATCAAGATGACGCCAGTCAGCGGGCTCGAGTTCGTCGAGTTCATCCGCACCGACCTCGCCCTGATGCGCCACAACTTCCCGGTCATCATCCTCACCGGCAGCGGCCTTCGCGATCACGTGGTCAAGGCGAAGGAATACAAGGTCGACGCCTTCCTGCTGAAGCCGGTGTCGCGCGAAGGCCTGTTCGGTCGCATCGAGCAGGTGCTGGCGGGTCGCCGCGCCCCGGCCTCCCCGTGACAGGCAAGGAACGGCGGGCCGCCCTGGTCACAGGGGCGGCGAAGCGGATCGGCCGGGCGATCGCCCTCGATCTTGCCGCCCATGGCTGGGACGTGGCCATCCATTATCATTCCAGCGAGACCGACGCGCTCGATGCCGTCCGCGCCGTCGAGGCGCTGGGGCGCCGGGCAACGGCGTTGAAGGCCGATCTCGGCCGGGAAGCCGAAACCACTCCGCTGGTGGGCCATGCCGTCGCCGCGCTGGGACCGCTGACGCTCCTGGTCAACAACGCGTCCACCTTCGAGTCGGATGGGTGGAATACCGTCGACCGGGCCTCGTGGGACCTGCATGTCGAGACCAATCTCAGGGCGCCCTTCGTCCTGACCCAGGCGTTCGCCCGCCAGCTCCCCGAGGGGGATGAGGGCAACGTCATCAACCTGCTCGACCAGCGGGTGTGGAATCCGACGCCGGCGTTCATGAGCTATACCGTGAGTAAGCTCGGCCTTTGGGGCCTGACCCAGACCCTGGCGCTGGCACTCGCGCCCCGGATCCGGGTCAACGGCATCGGCCCAGGCCCGGCGATGCCGAACATCCGCCAGACCCAGGCGCATTTCGACGAGCAATGCGCCAGCATGCCGCTCAGGCGGGGGACCACGCCCGAGGAGATCTGCCGGACGTTGCGGTTCATCCTCGACGCGCCGGCGATGACCGGGCAGATGATCGCGTTGGACGGCGGTCAGCATCTGGGCTGGGCGCCACCGGCCAAGGGCTGGGTGGTCCCGGAATAGCCGCGGTCGGGGTTATCGGGCTCGATCGAGGCTCACGAACGCGCGAGCGAATGGCGGATTTCCGCCATTTAGTGAGGCGGTTCAACCTACCTTCCGCAGGAAAGTTGTGCACAGCCGGAACGGGTGGAATGTCACCGGGGGCCCGAGTCAAGAGAAGCATCGGTTCAACAATTGCTTATCGAACTGTCATCATCTTTTTTGAATAAAATCAGATACTTCGCGTGAATGCCCATTTTTTGCGCAGAATGGTGAACATTAGGATTCCTGCGGGTTCAGGACCGCGGGCGAGAGACTGCCAACAGGGTTTTCCACAGGGTCCGTGGATATCCTCCTCGGAGCGAGGCAATCCGTGCGTTTTCTCCGGAGTCGGGCCTGGAGGATGGGAATGCCGGAAAAAGAATCGGTGGAGATGCGACTGCATCCCCGCCGATTCATCGCGAAGTGCCAGGTTGGTGGCGGTTAGCGCCAGGCCGGCCGGCCCAGATTCAGCTGCTTGGGGTCGGTGAAGGCACCGATCGCGGCGCCACCGGCACCGCCGATCACCGCGCCCGCGACCGGATCGCCGCCGAGGATCGCACCGCCGACCGCACCCGCGCCGGCGCCGATGGCGGCACCCGAGAGCGCGCGGTCGGACTGACGATGGCCGCAGGCGCCCAGGGTGAGGGCGGTGATGGCCAGAACCACCGGCCAGGTCATGCGCTTCATGATCAGTCTCCTAATCGAACGTCGTGTGAGGTTTCCGGGGTTGGCCCCGATATGGAGACGGCGGAGATGCTTTCGCATCTCCGCCGTTCCTTACGTCAGGCCGTTCTGGCGATTAGCGCCAGGCCGGACGGCCGAGGTTCAGCGTGTGCGGATCGGTCAGGGCGCCGACCGCGGCGCCGCCGAGGCCGCCGATGATGGCACCGGTGCCCGCGTTGCCGCTCAGGCTGCCGACGACGGCGCCGGTACCGGCACCGATCGCCGCACCAGAGATGGCACGGTCGCCCTGGCTATAACCGCAGGCTCCGAGGCTCACGGCCGCGAGGGCCAGAACAGCCGGCAAGGTGATGCGCTTCATGATCTGTCTCCTCATCGATGATCGTGACTTGCCCGAGCCACGGATCGCGAACTCGCCCTGCCTTCGCCTTGTTCCTGCCTCATCGGCTGGACACTACGGCGCTTGCGTCTTTTCACCGCGCTTCCGCTATCCTTCTCTGGATCCGGAGACGGTGGCGACCGACGGCTTCGGTCAGGGCGCGGTCTGTTGACCCGCATGGACGCCACGTACCCTTCCCCAACGTCCGCGGCACTGTCAGGTTCCAGGAATGAGCGACCTAACGGCCGGTGATCTTTTAGAGAACGAGCTGTTGCCGGAGACCGGATTCGCGCATGGCGCGTCCGTCATCAACGATCAGCTGAAGCATCTGCCGGCCGGCCCCGGCGTCTATCGCATGCTCGATCGCCACGGCAACGCGCTCTATGTCGGCAAGGCGCGCAGCGTCAGGAAGCGCGTTGCCTCATATGTGCAGATGCCGCGGCTTTCCACGCGCATTCGCCGCATGGTGGCGGAGACGGCCCAGCTCGAAGTGGTGCAGACCCACACCGAGGTCGAGGCGCTGCTGCTCGAGTGCAATCTGATCAAGAAGCTGAAGCCGCGCTACAACGTGCTGCTTCGCGATGACAAGAGCTTTCCATACATCCTGGCGACCGGCGATCACGACTTTCCGCGGCTGGTGAAATACCGGGGCGCGCGCACACGGGCCGGTGACTATTTTGGGCCCTTCGCTTCGGCCGGCGCGGTCGGCCGCACCCTGACGGCGCTGCAACGCGCATTCCTACTTCGCAACTGCTCTGACGCGATTTTCGCACAGCGGACGCGGCCCTGCCTGCAGTACCAGATCAAGCGCTGCACCGCGCCCTGCGTCGCCCGCATTTCCAAGGAGGCCTATGCCGAGTCGGTGCGCCAAGCGCGCGACTTCCTCACCGGCAAGAGCCGCCAGGTGCAGCAGGAGCTCGCCGAGACCATGCAGCGCGCGTCCGAGGCGCTCGACTTCGAGACCGCCGCCCGTATCCGCGACCGGCTGAAGGCGCTGGCGCAGATCCAGTCGCACCAGGACATCAACATCGAAGGCATGGAGGACGCCGACGTCGTGGCGCTGGCCCAGGATTCCGGGCAGACCTGCGTGCAGGTGTTCTTCTTCCGCTCGGGCAGCAACTTCGGCAACCGCGCCTACTTCCCGAGCCACGACCGCGCGCTGCCGGTCGAGGAGGTCATGGCCGCTTTCCTCGGCCAGTTCTATGCGGGCCGGCCCCCGCCGAAGCTGATCCTCACCAGCCACGCCCCGACCGAGCTCGAGTTGCTTGAGGAAGCGCTCAGCCTCAAGGCCGAGCGGAAGGTCGAGATCGCCACGCCGCAGCGCGGGCCCAAGACCAACCTGATCGAGCATGCGCAGATCAACGCGCGGGAAGCGCTGGCGCGGCGGGTCGCCGAAGGCGCCTCGCAACGGCGCCTGCTGGAGGGGCTCGGCACCACCTTCCGCCTGCCGGCGCCGCCGAAGCGGATCGAGGTCTACGACAACAGCCACATCATGGGCACGGCGGCGATCGGCGCGATGATCGTGGCGGGGGCCGAAGGCTTCCAGAAGAACGCCTACCGCAAGTTCAACATCCGCGAGGCCAAGCCCGGCGACGATTTCGGCATGATGCGGGAAGTGCTGACCCGCCGCTTCTCCCGGGCGCTGAAGGATGACCCCGAGCGGGCGGAAGGGACCTGGCCGGACCTGGTGCTGATCGACGGCGGCAAGGGCCAGCTCTCGGCGGCGCTGGGCGTGCTCGCGGAGCTCGGGATCGCCAACGTGCCGATGGTCGGCATCGCCAAGGGCGAGGACCGCGATGCCGGCCGCGAGCGATTCTTCCTCCCCGACGGCGGCGAGGTGACCCTGGGGCCTGAAGACCCGCTCCGCTATTTCCTCCAGCGCCTTCGCGACGAGGCTCACCGTTTCGCCATCGAGACCCACCGGGCCAAGCGGGCGAAGCCGCTCGGCGGCTCGGAGCTGGACGAGATCGCCGGAATCGGCGGGAAACGGCGGAAAGCGCTGCTTCTCCACTTCGGCTCGGTGCGGGAAATCGCCCGCGCGGGCCTTTCCGACCTGGAAAAGGTCGACGGAATCTCCGGCCAGGTCGCCCAGCGCATATATTCCCACTTCCATGAGGCCGGCTGACGACCCACCTCTGGTCTTGGTAGAGTAGGCGACCCCCGGACAGCCTTATGAACTTCAACCTACCCAATATCCTGACCTTCTCGCGGATCGCGGCGATCCCGGTCCTGCTCGTCCTGTTCATGATTCCGGGCGATGCCGGGCGCTGGATGGCGTGCGCGGTGTTCACCATCGCCGCGGTCACCGACTATTTCGACGGCTACGTCGCGCGCACCTGGAACCAGCTGTCCGAGCTCGGCCGCTGCCTGGACCCGATCGCCGACAAGCTGCTGGTGGCCTCGGTGCTGCTGCTGCTCGCCTTCTTCAACAGCCCCGGGATCTTCTTCCTGCTGCCGGCGCTGGTCATCCTCTGCCGCGAGGTCCTGGTCTCGGGCTTGAGGGAGTATCTCGCCGGGGTGAAGGTGCGGCTCCCAGTCAGCGGGCTCGCCAAGTGGAAGACCGCCATCCAGATGGTGGCGATCGGCTTCCTCATCGTCGCGGACTCGGGTCCGTCCTGGCTTCCGGTCACCGAGATCGGGCTCGGCGGCATCTGGATCGCGGCGATCCTGACCCTGGTCACCGGCTACGACTACCTGGCGGCCAGCCTCAAGCACATGGACAAGCCGAAGACCAAGGCCTCGCGGGCGCCGGCCGCGGCCAAGACCGCGACGCCGCTCGGCTGACCGGCAACCAGCCCGTGCGCATCTTCGGCCTCGCCGGCTGGAGCGGCAGCGGCAAGACAACTCTCATGTCGAAGCTCCTGCCGGAGCTGATCCAGGCCGGCCTCCGCGTCTCGACCATCAAGCATGCCCATCACGCCTTCGACATCGACCGCCCCGGCAAGGACAGCTGGCAGCACCGCATGGCGGGGGCGACCGAGGTGATGGTGTCGGGCGCCAACCGCTGGGCGCTCATGCACGAGCTGCGCGGCGCGCCCGAGCCCGATCTCGACGAGCTGGTCGGGCGCATGACGCAGGTCGACCTGCTTCTGGTCGAAGGCTTCAAGCGCCACGCCCATGACAAGCTCGAGGTCTTCCGCCGCGCCAACGGCAAACCGCTGCTGCATCCCGACGACCCGCGCATCGTCGCCATCGCCGGCGTCGATCCTTTGCCCGAGGCCAAGGTCCCGGTGCTGAATCTCGATGACGCCGCCGCCATCGCCAGCTTCGTCCGTCGCCACACCGGGCTGGGCTGACCATGGCCCAGCTCAGCGACGACTGCTTCGCCTTCGGCGGCCAGTTGCTGCCTCTGGACGAGGCGCTGGGGAGGCTTCGTGACGTGTTCCCGCCGGTCGAGGCGACGGAGACGGTGCCGCTCGACCAGTCCATCGGGCGCATCCTCGCCGCCGACCTGGCGGCACCCCTCGACGTGCCCGGCCATGACAACTCCGCGGTCGACGGCTATGCCTTCCGCCATGCCGACCTTGAGCCGGGGGCGCCGACCCGCTTCCATATCGCCGGCCGTGCCGCCGCCGGCCATCCGGTGGACGGCGCCCGCGCCAAGGGGACGGCTGTGCGCATCTTCACCGGGGCGCCGATGCCGGACGGCTTCGACTCGGTCGCGATGCAGGAGGATTGCCGAGTTGAAGATGGCCACGTCGTCATCCCGCCCGGCCTCAAGCCCGGGGCGAACCGCCGCTTCGCCGGTGAGGACGTACGCCGGGGGACGGTCGGGTTTGCCGCCGGGACGCGCCTTCGGGCACAGGAGATCGGACTCGCTGCCGCCTTCGGCCTGACCGGACTCACGGTCCGTCGCCGCCTCAAGGTGGCGGTGCTGTCGACCGGCGACGAGATCGCCGAGCCGGGACGGGCGCTTGCGTCGGGCCAGGTCTATGATTCCAACCGGCGGACGCTGGTGGCACTCCTGAGCGGTCTCGGCGCGGAGGTGACCGATCTCGGCATCCTGCCCGACCAGCCAGAGGCGATCCGCCGGCATCTGGCCGATGCCGCCGCCGGCCACGACGCCATCGTCACCTCCGGCGGCGTGTCGGAGGGCGAGGAGGATCACATCCGCGACGGCGTCGCCCAGCTGGGTCGGCTGCATTGGTGGCGCATCGCGATCAAGCCCGGCCGGCCGGTCTCGGTCGGCCAGATCGGCACGACCGCCTTCCTCGGTCTTCCCGGCAACCCGGCGGCGACCATGACCACCTTCTTCCTGGTCGCCCGCCCGATCCTGCTGCAGATGGCCGGCGCCGCGGCACGGCCGCTGACCCGGCTCCAGGTGCGCGCCGGATTCTCGCAGAAGAAGAAGCCGGGACGGGTCGAGTATGTGCGGGTGCGGATCGAGGCCGGCGCGGATGGCCCGGTCGCGCGCCGCTTCCCTCGCGAAGGGGCGGGGCTGTTGTCCTCCATGGTATGGTCGGACGGCTTGGCCGAGCTGCCCTTGGATCTCGAACGCCTTGAGGAAGGCGCTTCGGTCGCCTATCTGCCGTTCGCGGAGATGACCTGACGTGAAGCTGCTCTATTTCGCCTGGGTGCGCCAAAGGATCGGCCTCGCCGAGGAGGACGTGACGCCGCCGGCAAGCGTCGCCACGGTCGGCGAGCTGGTCGAGTGGCTGAAGGGCCGCGGCCCCGGCTACGCCGCTGCCTTCGCCAATCCAAGCGCGATCAAGGCGGCGGTGAACCAGGAATTCTCCCGCCCCGACCGCCGGCTCGCGCCCGGCGATGAAGTGGCGCTGTTCCCGCCGATGACCGGGGGCTGAGTTAAGTGATCCGCGTCCAGGCCGAGGATTTCGACATCGGCGACGAGATCGACCGGCTGACCTCGGGCCGTCGCCACATCGGCGGGGTCGCCACGTTCCTCGGTCTCGTCCGCGACATGGCCAAGGGGAAGCCGGTGAGCGCGATGACGCTCGAGCACTTCCCCGGCATGACCGAGAAGGAACTGGCGCGCATCGAGGCCGAGGCGCAGGCGCGCTGGCCGCTGGACGCCAGCCTGATCATCCACCGCTACGGCAGGCTCGAGCCCGGCGATCGCATCGTCTTCGTCGCCACCGCGTCCGCCCATCGCGAGGCCGCGTTCGAGAGCTGCATGTTCCTGGTCGACTACCTCAAGACCCAGGCGCCGTTCTGGAAACTGGAGGAGGGAGAGGCCGGCGCCGGCTGGGTCGAAGCCCGCGAAAGCGACGATTTGGCGCGTGCCCGCTGGGAGGCCGACAGCGGCCTTGCCAAACGGGTCGGTCCGGCCTAGGTTCCCGCGCCGTTCAGGTCCCCCGGGGCCTTCAAGTGCGGGCTGTTAGCTCAGTTGGTAGAGCAGCTGACTCTTAATCAGCGGGTCGCAGGTTCGAATCCTGCACAGCCCACCACTTCTCTTAATAAAATCAATATGTTGGAGCCTCGGTGGTTTCGCCGAGTGTCTCCCGAAAAAGTTATAAACAGGTATAAACACTTTGCGGTCCGCGCCAGCCGCGAGACCCCATTTTTCCTCCCCGTTTTCGCGCTCCAGAACCCATGGTTTACCTGCACCATGGCGAGAATATAACTGCCTCTATTGCAACCTATAGAGGTGTATCAATGTCCTTCCTAAAGTCGCTCGTTCTCGCTTCCGTGCCGAAGAACGAGACCAACCCGACCATCCGTCGCCGCGACGAACTCGTCCGTCGATTGGAAGAGCAAA
>CAXNIC010000234.1:0-8272 GCA_964201945.1 Alphaproteobacteria bacterium | reverse complement strand
GCCTCGATGGCCACGCCCTCTTGCCAAAACTTATCCGGGGGGTGAAGTTCACAAACGGGCTGGAGGTCATCGCCAAGGCGAACGACCTTCAGACCGCAACCGCCGCCGCCTGACAGATCAGGCCGTCACCAACTTTTGGCGATAGCTCTGATAGGTGTGCGTCGCTGCGGTCCCGACATCGACTGCGCTTAACGCCGCCTTCAGCCTGGCCTTGTCGTTGACGTCGACCCTGGCGACGGCAGTCGAGGAGATCTTCATGCCGTACAGGTCGAGCGACGGCGACTTGGAGCTGACCTGGCCGTCGGTCTGGTCCAGCTGGGCCTCGAGCTCGGCGATGTAGAGCCGCTGCTTGATGCTGGCATGCAGGATGGTGCTGTCGTTGCCGATGTATTCGATACGCTTTTGGGGCGTCTCGGCTTTGTTCTTCTTGTGCCGGGCCATCCACTCCAGGCCGAGGCCGAAACAGATGCCGTAGTTGAGGGGGTGGTCGCTGGGAAAGTGCTTCTGGATCGGGAATTTCTGCTTAAACGGCGCGACGCAGTAAGTGTCGAACGCGGCCATCGAATAGTCTCCGAGCTCATGCGCTAGTTTGGGCGCGGAGCGTACCCAAATACCGTTACATGTCCAGGGGGCGGGTTGGAAACAGGCGCCCAGGCCCCCTGACCGAAAGAGTCGCCTCTTCTTTGAGCATGGGGCTCCCCAACAGCCAGAATATCATTACAATGCGACCTATCCCGGTTGTCGTCCGGGACCTCCAGGTTCAGGACACTTGGACGCAGAAGATGAAGTCGATCATTGGCTTGGTCGCCTGGTTGACCGTCGCCGGCCTCTTCGAGGTCGCTGGGGCGCCGGCCGTCCTCGCTTCGGAGGCGCCGACGCTCGCCGTCTCCGGCCCGGGCATCGGCGAACGTCGGATCGGTCTCGATGAGCTGAAGCGCCTCGGGGGAACCGAGCTGCGTACCTCCACGCCCTTCACCGAAGGCGTGAAGGTCTTTGCCGGTATCACCGGCTCGCAATTCGTGAAGGCGACAGGCGTCACCGGCCGTGACGTGCATGCCGAGGCGGTCAACGGCTACAAGGTCGTCATTCCCTGGGCGGTGTTCGCGACCGATACCTTGCTGATCGCCTATGAGCGCGACGGGAAGCCGATGGCGGTGCGCGACAAGGGGCCTTTCTGGATCGTGTTCCCGTTCGATGCCGGACCTGAGTTCCGCACCGATACCTACAAGTCCTACGCGATCTGGAGCATCACGCGGTTCGAGTTCCAATAGCCAAGCAGGGTCTGGGTTCAGCAATGGCGGATCGGCGTTTGTTTTCTCAAGGATCAGCCCTCCGCGTCGGCGTCACCGTGCTCGCGCTGGTCTACGCGACCCTGCTCGCGGTGCCGCTGGTCATGTTGATCAATGCCCGCACCCTGCAGCACAGCATGGTCAACATAGCCGCCGGCGAAGACCGCTGGATGCTGTATCGGGCCGAGTTCGAATATCAGGCCGTCATCACCGCGCTGGAACGGGCCCAGGCGGGAGACCCGGGCATCGGGCGAGTGCAGGTCCAGACCGCGATCGACGTTCTGTTCAGCCGCAACGACTCCCTGAAGAGCGCCCGCAGCAGCCCGATCTTTGCTGCCCTCACCGACCGCCACCAGGCCACGGTCGAGAGCATCGATGCGGCGATCGCCGCAGCCGACCAGATTCTGGGGCGCGAGGCCGGTCCACGGCTCTCGCCCGACGGGGTGCGCGAGCTGTCGGGCGCGTTCATGCGCATCGGGCAGCCCCTCGCCACCCTGGTTCGCGACGCGCGGACCGCCTCGGTGAAGCTTCGCGACAAGCTCCTGGACAAGGCCACCAGCATGACCGGCTGGCTGCTGGCCGCGGTCGCGGCTCTCGGCCTCGCCAGTCTCGGGCTCGTCAGCGTTCTCGCCTGGAACAACCGCCGGCTCCTGGTCGCAACCACCGAGCTGCAGACGACGGTGAAGGCGCTCCGCGACAGCGACGAGCGGCTGCGGTTCGCCCAGGGCGCCGGCCGCATCGCCAGCTGGATCTGGGACGCCGGCGACGCGCTCCCCCGCTATTCAGGGCCATTCGAGGAAATCATCGGCGTGGCGCCCGGCACGTTTCCCGGCGCGCTGAGCGACTTTCTGCAGCTGGTCCACCCCGACGACCGCGAGCATACGAGACGCGCGCTGAACGATTGCCTGAAGGGGGCGAGCGCCGAGTTTGCCATCCAGACGCGCGTGCTCGGAGACGACGGAAAACTCCGCTGGCTGGAGATCATCGGACGCAATCTCCAGGCGGCGAACGGCCGCACGCAGCGCATGGCCGGCGTGATTCATGAGATCAGCGAGCGCAAGCGCGGAGAAGCCGAGCGCCTCACCCTCGCCTCGCAGCTTCGCGAATCCCAGAAGATGGAGGCGATCGGCGAGCTGACCGGCGGCATCGCCCACGACTTCAACAATCAGCTCGGCGTGATCATGGGCAATCTCGCCCTCCTCAAGGAGTGCGCGGCGAACGACCCGCGCGCGCCGGAATACATCGAGGCAGCCCTGTACGCGGCAAAGCACAGTGCCGAGCTGACCCGAAGCCTGCTCGCTTTCGCGCGCCGCCAACCGCTCAGGCCCAAGATCGTCGACATCGGCGACTTCATCACGGAAAGCGTCCGCCTGATCGACCGCACCTTGGGCGAGGACATCGAGGTCAAGCTCAGCCGCCTGCCGGGAGAGACGCCGGTCCTGGTCGACACGGCCCAGCTCAGCGCCTGCATCATCAACCTGGCGAACAACGCCCGCGATGCGATGCCGGAAGGCGGCGCGCTGACGATCTCCGTCCGCACCGTCGAGCTGGGCCAGGACTACGCCGCGCTGCATCCGGAGGTGGATGCCGGGGATTACGTCGCGATCGAGGTCTCGGACACCGGCATCGGGATGACGCCCGAAGCGGCGGGAAAGGCCTTCGAGCCGTTCTTCACAACCAAGGAGATCGGCAAGGGGACAGGCCTCGGCCTCAGCATGGTGCATGGGTTCGTGAAGCAGTCGTCCGGGCATGTGGAGATCGTGAGCGAGCTCGGCCGCGGGACGACGGTGCGGATCTACCTGCCGCGCGTGACCGAGCGGCGCGCGGCGATGGCCTCGGTTCCGTTAACGAGCGAGCCGGTCCGGATGCCGCGGGGCAAGGAGACCGTCCTGATGGTCGAGGACAACGAGAGTGTGCGGAAAACCGTGGCGGCGCAGCTCACCAGCCTCGGCTACCACGTGCTCGAAGCGGCAAAGGGCTGGGAGGCGCTGGCGATCCTCGACCGGTCGGGCCAGGGGATCGACCTCCTGTTCACCGACATCGTCATGCCGGGCGGGATGGACGGATATGCGCTTGCCCGGGCGGCAGCGGAGCGGCGCCCTAATCTCAAGGTGCTGCTGACGTCGGGCTTTCCCGGCCGGTGGTCGGAGCGTGCCGGCGACCGCCGCTCCGATCATCACCTGCTGTCGAAGCCTTACAGCCAGGACGATCTCGCAAAGGCGGTCTGGGCGGCCCTGCACCGCGCCTGAAAACCGCAGTGGACGTACCTAGGTAGTTTCCGAGGCTCCCGCGACGGCATCCGAGCCGGCTAGCCTCTCTCGTCGCCCACCAAGCGGCGAAACTGCCGGCGGAGCCTCCTATGAACCGTACGGAGCTGACCGAAGATCGTCTGCGGATCGTCTTCAACGACACGGTGGTGTCCTTCGACCTCGTGGTCGACATCACCTTCGGTGAGGTCGCCCAGGCGCTGGACGAGCTTTCCAGCCGGCGCTCGCACACTGCCGTCGCCGTCGACGTCAGCCTGCAGACCGTCGACGATCTTTCCAACGGACGCTACGGCCAACCGATCGCCATTGACGTCACCCTCGCCCCACCTGCCGACAGAGCGCGTCGTCGCGTGATGTGAAGCGGACGTCAGTCGACGATGAACAGCTTGGCGCCGACGTCGGTCGACGAGCGATGCGCCTCGGCGCCGTCGGCGACCTGGTAGCTGGTGCCCGGCGTCAGCGTCATCCGGCGGCCGTCGGCGAGCTCGGTGTCGAGCCGGCCTTCCAGCACCAGCAGCACATGGCCCTTCTGGCACCAGTGATCGGCCAGATAACCCGGCGTGTACTCGACCATGCGGACGCGGATCTCGCCGAACTGCCGCGTGCGCCAGGTGGCCCTGCCCGTGGTGCCCGGATGCTCGGTCGTCTCGACCTGGCTCCAGTCCACGGTCTGGAACGGGATGTCGGCCATCTTCATCGGATCGGTTCCTTCTCGTCCTCGACAAGCCGGGCCTTCAGGTAGCTGAGGATCGGATAGAGCGCCGAGAACAGCCCAAGCAGGAGGCCGTAGAGCCCTTCCCTGTATCCTCGCCGCGCCACATAGGACTTCCAGAAGCGCGACAGCATGCGCCGGAGATTGGGGCCGAGCGTGCCGATCCTCCCCTCCTCCCGCATCTGCTCGGCGTTCAGGCTCGAGTAGCGGTTGAGACGGTGGATGGCGTCGGCGACGTCGCGATAGACGAAGTGCGTCATCGTCTGCGTGAGCTGGCGCCGCGTGCCCTTCAGTTCGATCTTCGGATGGACGCGCTGGCGACCCCAGAGCTTGCAGCCCTTGGCGAAGAGGCAGGGCTTCATGCTGACGCCGTTGTAGGCGCCCCAGCCATGGCGGACGAGCCGTCTGCCGATGTGGTTGGCGAAGGGGATGAGGAAGTAGCCGGGTCCGGCGCCGTCGATGGCGCGCCGGATCTCGGCCGCCAGCTCCGGCGTCACCCGCTCATCCGCGTCGACCTCGAGGATCCAGTCGCCGCTCGATGCCTCGATGCCGGTGGTGCGGCGATCGCCCTCGATCGGCCAGGCACCCACCATCAGCTTGACGCCGAAGCCGGAAGCGACCTCGGCGCTGCCATCGGTGGTGCGGTCGAGGACGACCAGGATCTCGTCGGCGAAGGCGAGCGTCTCGAGGCAGGCCCCGAGCTGGGCTTCCTCGTTATGGGCGACGACGAGGGCGGTCAGCCGCGCCATCGCCTCACACCGCGAGCAGCGCCGCCGCGACCCGGCGGCCTTCGGCCATCAGCACGTTGTAGGTCCGGCAGGCGGCGCCGGTGTCCATCGGATCGGCGCCGATCCCGCGCTCGCGGAGGGCTGCCTTCAGGGCCAGCGCCAGCGGCACCAGCCGCTTGCCGCAGCCAACCAGCAGGATCTCGACCGGCGGGTCGGCGGCAAGCAGGGGACCGAACGAGTCGAGCGTGAAGCCCGACGGATCGACGGCCGACCACGGGAACGTCGCCGTCGGCAGGACCAGGATGGAGCCTTCGATCGGAACCCCGGACACCCGGAAGCGGCCATCGCCGTAGCTTTCGATGACCTGCCGCCCCTCTGGAATCAGCGGCGTGATTTCCATCGGCGGCTCAGGGCGAACCCGCCTCCGCTTGCATTTCCTTGGCGTGGGTCTTGCCGCGGTTGGACAGGTACCACTCGAGCGGTGCGGCAACGTAGATCGTCGAGTAGGTTCCGGCGATGACGCCCCACAGCATGGCGAGCGAGAAGCCGAACAGCACCGGGCCGCCGAAGAGGACGAGCGCAAACGTGGCGAGGAAGACCAGGCCGTTGGTGACGACGGTTCGGGCCATGGTCTGGTTGACGCTGAGGTTGATCAGCTCGCGGAAGTCCATGCGCTTGAACTTGCGCGAGTTCTCGCGGATGCGGTCGTCGATGACGACGGTGTCGTTGATCGAGATGCCGGCGATGGTCACCACCGCCGCCAGCACGTTCAGATCGAACTGCAGCCCGCTCACCGAGAACAGCCCGACCGTTGTCAGACAGTCGTGCAGGATCGCGATGACGCCGGCGGCGCCGGCTCGCCAGCCGAAGCGGAACGCCATGTAGGCCATGATGCCGGTGAGCGACAGGGTCACCGCCAGGATGCCGTCGAGCACCAGCTCGCCGCCGACCTTGGGACCGACCACCTCGACGCGGCGATATTCGACACTGCCGCCGAGCGTCTTGTTGAGCGTCTCGCGCACCTTCTGGACCGCCGCCATCTCGGCATCCTCGCCGCCGGTCTGGCGCTCGATGCGGATGAGGACGTCGTTGCTGCCGCCGAAGTCCTGGAGGACGACGTCGCCGAGGTTGAGCGCCCCGACATCCGATCGCATCTTGGCAAGATCAGGCGCCGCGGGCGTGCGAACCTCGATCAGGATGCCGCCGGCGAAATCGACGCCGTAGTTCAGCCCGCGGACCGTGATCGAGATAATGGAGATGGCGCACAGCACGACGGACAGGGCGAAGCACAGCTTGTGAAAGCGGAAGTAGTCGACCTTCGGGACCCGGTTCAGCAGGCGGATCGGCTTGATCATGAGCGGTGTTCCTCGTCCCTCAGATCGGCAGCGTCTTCGGCTTGGCCCATTTGAGCCAGCCGACGACCAGCATGCGCGTCACGGTCACCGCGGTCAGCATCGAGCAGGTGATGCCGATCCCGAGCGTGACCGCGAAGCCGCGCACCGGACCGGAGCCGAACGCGTAGAGGAACAGCGCTGCAATAAGGGTGGTGAGATTGGAATCGAGAATGGTGACGTAGGCGCGCTGGAACGACACGTCGACCGCCGGATAGGGCGACCGGCCCTGGCGCTCTTCTTCGCGCATGCGCTCGTAGATCAGCACGTTGGCGTCGACGGACATCGCAAGGCCGAGGACCATGCCGGCGAGGCCGGGCAAGGTCAGCGTCGCGCCGAGGCCGGCCATGATCGCGATGGTGAAGGCGATGTTCAGCATCAGCGTGATGTTGGCGAAGATGCCGAACAGCCCGTAGCCGACGATCATCAGGATCGCGATGAGTGCATAGCCGATGGCGATGGCGATGGTGCCGGCACGGATCGAGTCGGAGCCGAGATCGGGGCCGACCGTCCGCTCTTCCAGCACCTTGAGCGGTGCCGGGAGCGCGCCGGCCCGGAGCAGGAGCGCCAGGTCGTTGGCGGTCTGCACCGTGAAGCCGCCGGTGATGATGCCGGAGCCGCCGATGATCGGCTCACGGATGTTGGGCGCCGAGATCACCCGATTGTCGAGCAGGATGGCGAAGGGCTTGCCGATGTTCTCGGTGGTGATCTCGCCGAACTTGCGGGCACCGACCGCATCGAAGCGGATGCTGACCACCGGCTCGCCGTTGTTGAAGCTGGGCTGTGCGTCGGTCAGGTTCTCGCCTGAGACGGCGACGCGCCTCTGGATGACCGTCTTCTCGCGCCGCCCGTCCGCTCCCGGACGATCGCTCTCGACAATCATCGAGCCCGCGGGCGCACGCCCCGACTCGGCGTCGGCGGCGGTCGCGCGGGTATCGACCAGGTGGAACGACATCTTCGCCGTGGTGCCGAGTAGGCGCTTGATCCGCTCCGGGTCGTCGACGCCCGGCAGCTGGACCAGGATCCGGTCCTTGCCGTGGCGGACGATAGTCGGCTCGCGGGTACCGGTCTCGTCGATACGACGGCGGACGATCTCCAGCGACTGGAGGATGGCCGAGCTGAAGCGGTCTTCCCAGGCCTTCTCCGAGTAGCTGAAGCGCGCGGCGCCTTCGGGCGAGACCGTGACGGTCGCGGCGGCGTCGATGCCGCGGAGTGCGGTCAGCGCCTTCTCGCGGTCGGCAAGATCGCGAAGACGAACCGCGACGGCCTCTCCTTCGACACCGAGGTCGGTATAGGTTAGGCGCTGGTTGCGGAAGGCGACGCGAACGTCATCGACCAGGTTCTGCAGGCGGTCGGCCTTGACCGCCTTGGTGTCGACCTCGAGCAGCAGGTGCGAGCCGCCCTGAAGGTCGAGGCCGAGGTTGACGCGTTCGGCGTGAAGCCAGCGCGGGAGCTGATCGACCATGCCGCGCGGCAGGAAGGACGGCAGGGAGAAGAGCACGCCCCAGGCGCAGAGGAGCGTGACGACGATGATCTTCCAGCGCTGGATCTGAATCATCGAGAGATATCAGCTTCCCGATGCCGGCTTGTCCTCGCCGGCCTTCTCGCTGCTTTCGGCCTTCACCGGCTCCGTCTTGGACAGGACCTCGGTGACGGCGCCGCGGACCACGCGGACGCGGACGCCGTCGGCGATCTCGACCGACAGCTCGGTGTCGGACACCACCTTGGCGACCGATCCGATGATGCCGCCGACCACCACCCGGTCGCCGCGACGCACCGCCGAGAGCATGTCCCGGTGCTGCTTCATCTTCTTCTGCTGCGGCCGGATCAGCAGGAAATAGAAGACCACGAAGATCAACACCAGGGGCGCGAGCGCCATGATGTC
>CAXNIC010000233.1:0-8275 GCA_964201945.1 Alphaproteobacteria bacterium | reverse complement strand
TGCCGCTTCGAAGATCACCCAACGGCGCCGGTCACACCCGTCCACAGCCTGGTCGCGATCGACCGGAACAGGTGGTCGCGATCAATCGGAACGCCTGGTCGCAATCAATCGGAACCGGTGGTCGCAATCAGCCGGTACGCGCACTCCGGGGCCGAGACGCGCCGGAGCCTTGATTGGCTGGGTGCTACGCCCTCAGGACGGGCGAGGCCTCACCTGGCGTTCTGGGCGTACCACCAGTTGCCGAGCGCGCCGCCGGCGACGGCGCCGATGACGCCGGCGACATGCAGCACTTCGGCGACCACGAGGCCGCCGATGGCCCCGGCGCCGATGTACAGGACCTGGTTGGCGGTGAGGCCGAAGACGTCGCCCACCTTCTGGGCCTGGGCCTGGACCTGGGCCTGCACCTGCGGCAGGAGCGGCGCCTGGGGCTGGGCCTGAGCCATCGCGGCCTGGGGGAGGAGAAAGAGCGCGGCGGCCAGGACCATCAGAGCAAATTTGCGCATGACGTCACCTCTCCATGAGTTGGCGGGGCGAGGGGATCGGCCCGTCGCTCCGGACACTATTTCTTGGCGATGCCGGCCAAGCCTTCGTTGGCGTTCTCCGCATACCACCAGTTGCCGATCACGCCGCCGGCAATGGCGCCGAGAATGATCGCGACGTCGATCGCCTCGGCAATCACCACGCCGCCGAGGACGCCGATGCCGATGGCCACGACCTGGTTGGCGGTGAGGCCGAAGACGTCGCCGACCTTCTGGGCCTGCGCCTGGATCTCGGCCTGAACCTGCGGCAGGAGCGGTGCCTGGGCCTGAGCCTGCGGCATCAGCGGAGCGGGGGGCCGGGCGGCCTGCGCCATCGCGGCCTGGGGGACGAGATAGAGCGCGGCGGCCAGGACCAGGAGGGCAAGTCTACGCATGGCGTCGTCTCTTTTCTTAAGCGGCTTGTCGGCGTCAGGCGAGGGTAACAGCCCACCGCCCCGGCCTCAATGGGCCGACGGCCGTATTGACTCGGCTCGAAGGGATCTCACGCCGCCCGTCATCGTATTGATTGAACTAAAGCGAAGACAATTCAGAGATATTTATAAACATCAAAAAGACAAGATAGAAGGGCCTTGAGTATTTTCCGACCCTGCCGGCCGAACCTGTTCAGTAATACATTCCGATTGCTAAGTGTCCGGATGAAGATCGTCCGGAATTCTCCGGTGCCGGCGTTCGACAAATGGGCATCGGGGGATCTGTCGGGCCTTTCCTTGCCGACATGACTGGCGATGTCGTTCGCACGGCAAATGGCCCCAGGCGCCAGACGCCCAACAGGAGATGCTCATGAAAGTTTCAACCAAGCTGGCTTCCCTCGGATCGCACCTCGGCGCCGCCCTCATCGCCGTCACCCTCGGCGCCTCGCCGGCCTTCGCCCAGGCGGAGACCTCCGATATCTCGACCCCCATGGCCAATGCCACCCCGCAGAACGGGTTCTGGGTGGATCCCAACTTTGGCAGCGGCCGCTCGGTCATCCTCGAGGTCATCGCGTCGACCGGCGAGCTCTTCGCCAGCACCCTGGTCTATGACAGCTCCGGCCGCGCCGTCTGGTACGTCATCAACACCGTGCCCAACGTCGCCGTCCCGTCGGCGCAGCTCCAGCAGTTCGCCGGCGGCCAGTCGCTGAACAGCAACTTCCGCGCACCCGCCTATATCGGGTCGATGGGCACCGCCGTCTTCACCTTCGACACCACGACCACCGGCACCATCTCGCTGCCGGGCGGCGTCGTCATGAACATCCACCGCCTCGACCTCGTCACGGGCGGTGCTGCCGCCGGCCCCTCCGCCGGCGCGCCGGCCAACGGCTGGTGGTACAACGCCAGCGAAAGCGGCCGCGGCTTCTTCCTCGAGTCCCAGGCCGGCACGATGATGTTCTCCGCGCTCGAGTACAACGATCTCGGCCAGGCGACCTGGTATTACGCCCGCGGCGCGATGACCACGGCGACGACGTTCACCGGCTCGCTCATCGAGCCGTTCGGCGGACAGACCCTGAACGGCACCAACTCGGTGGCAACGCAGAACTACCCGCGCGGCACCGTCACCATCCAGTTCGCCAGCACCACCACCGCGACCATCACCGAGCCGAGCGGCCGGCAGACGGCGATCGTGCGCTACGGCTTCTAAGCCAGAGCCACATCCTGGCGGGTTTCCTTCCTCTCGACGGGATGAGACGACGGGCGGCACGGGTCACGTGCCGCCCGATCTGCTTTGCGGGGGCGACGCAGATGCGCAGATACCCCGATGGGATATGGGGAATTTGAAACGACTGACGGTCCCTGGAGTTACCTTGGCATGACCCTTCTCTACGCCAATCCAGAGCCCGAGCGCTTTCGCGAGAGAGCCGCCGCCTGCCGGCGCCTCTCGGAACGGGCCTACACCACCGAGCTCCGCGACAGCTACCTGCACCTGGCGACGTCATACGATGGATTGGCTGAGACGGCGGAGCGGCTCGTCCGCCTCAACAGCTAGATCGAGGCTCGCACCTTCAGGCGGGGACCGCCGTGAGCAGCGCGCGATCGATGGCACGCGCAAGGTCGGCTTCGAAGTAGGGCTTCTGGATCACCACGGCATTCGGCCGCTGCGCCTTGACTCTCGCGATGTCGCCGCTGGCGAACAGGTGCGGCACGAGGAAGGTACGCTCGATCGCCGCCATCGCGGCGATGCCGCAGCCCTCGCCGAGACGCGCATCGAGAATCATCAGGTCGGGGCGGCAGCGAAGCGCCGTGGTCACCGCCGCGGATTCGGTCGCCTCGACCCCACAGACCTCGTGACCCATCTCTTCCAGCATGTCGGCCAGCAGCATGCTGACCATGGCGTTGTCCTCGACCACGAGGACGCGGAGTGACTTCATGAAGCTGCCTTGCCTTGGGCCGCGTCGGGCATTGCGCGCATTGCCGGATCCATCAGGGAGATAAATCTTCGGCACCGAACCTAGTGAGATTGGTTCTCAATGAGCAGGTTCGGAAACTACTCAGCCGCCCCGATTGGCAGCCACGGCCGGAACGCCGCGTGATAGCATCCAAATCGCGCCGCCCGTCGGCCGACACGATTCCAGAGAACCGAATGCCAGGAAGCCGACCGCCTCGAGCGAGCGCGGGCCGGCCGCGATCGAGCGGGCGACCGGAGCCGGCGCGTGATCCGGCCGAATTCCCGGTCGTCGGCATCGGCGCGTCCGCCGGTGGCCTGGATGCCTGCCGCAGGCTCATCGGCGGCCTCGGTGCCGGCAATGGCATGGCCCTCATCCTGGTCCAGCATCTCGATCCCACCCACGAAAGCATGATGGTCAACCTCCTGGCCGGCCACACCGCGATGGCGGTGGTCCAGGCGGCGGACGGCATGGCGATCGAGCCCGGGCATCTCTACGTCATCCCCCCCGGGGTCTATCTGGCGGTCGCCGGCGGACGGCTCCGCCTCTCGCAACCCCTGGCCCGTCATGGCGCGCGCCTGCCCTTCGATTTCCTGCTGCCCTCGCTGGCGGCCGAATACGGGCCTCGCGCCATCTGCGTCGTCCTCTCGGGATCGGGAGCGGACGGAAGCGAGGGGCTGCGGGCGATCAAGGAAAAGGGCGGGCTCGTCGTCGTCCAGGATCCGGCCGAGGCCGGGTATGACGGCATGCCGAAGGCGGCGATGGCGACCGGCGCCGTCGACCTGGTGCTGCCGGTCGCGAAGATCGCCGACGCGCTGCTCACCTACGATCGGCGGATGGTGCTCGCACCGGCGGCCGGTGCGCAGCCGAAGGAGGAGACCAAGCCGTGGCTGGCCGAGATCATCGAGCTTCTGCGCGCGAAGACCGCTCATGACTTCCGGCTCTACAAGCCGGGAACGCTGCAGCGCCGGATCGAACGGCGCATGGCGATGGCGATCGAGACCGACGACGTGGACCGCTATCTCGACCTGCTGCGGAGCGATGCCGGCGAGCTCGATCTTCTGGGCCGGGACCTGCTGATCAACGTCACCAGCTTCTTCCGCGATCCGCAGGTGTTCGAGCTGCTGGCGACGACCATCGTTCCCGAGCTCCTCCGCGCGCAGGCGCCCGACCAGCCGGTGCGCGTCTGGATCGCCGGCTGCAGCACGGGCGAGGAGACCTATTCGCTGATCATGCTCTTTCGCGAGCAGATCGCCGCGCAGGCACGCAACATCAAGCTCCAGGTCTTCGCCTCCGACGTCGACCCCGACGCCGTCGCCGTCGCGCGCGACGGCATCTACCCGGACGCTATCGCCCAGGACGTGTCGCCGGCGAGGCTCGCCCGCTTCTTCACCAAGGAAGACCGCGGCTACCGGGTATCGCCCGACCTGCGCTCGTCGGTGGTCTTCACCGTGCAGGACGTGCTGGCCGACCCGCCGTTCTCGCGCCTCGACCTGGTTTCCTGCCGCAATCTTCTGATCTATCTGCTTCCGGAGGCCCAGGAGAAGGTCGTCTCGGTGTTCCACTTCGCGCTGCGCGAAGGCGGCATCCTCCTGCTCGGCAGCTCGGAGACGGTCGGCAGCGCCGACACGCGCTTCCAGGTGATCTCCAAGCCGGAACGGATCTATCGCCATGTCGGCCGCAACCGGCCAGGGGAGCCGCACTTCACGATGAACGCCACGGACGGCATCAAGATGCAGCCGCGAGCGGGGCCCGACACGGCGCGCTCGCGCCAGGCGGCGCTGGCCGAGCTATGTCGCCGGCTGGTCATCGAGGCCTATGCGCCCGCCGCCGTGCTGATCAACCGCAAGCACGAATGCCTCTACTTCCTCGGCCCCACCGACCGCTATCTGAAGGTGGCGCCCGGCCATCCGGCCAACGACCTGCTCGCCATGGCGCGCGACGGCGTCAGGACCAAGCTCAGATCGGCGATCCAGAGCGCCTATCAGGGGAACGCGGTCGTCACCGTCGGCGGCGGGCGTCTCGAGCGCGACGGCAGCAGCCAACCATTCGGCATCACCGTTCGGCCGGTATCGAGCGAAGGCGAGACCTTGCTGCTGATCTGCTTCGTCGACGAGCCGAAGAGCGAGGCAGGCGGCGGGCGTCCGGCATCTTCCGGAGACGGCCCGAGGAACACCGAGCTCGAGCAGGAGCTCGAAGCGACGCGGGCCGAGCTGCAGGGCGCCATCCGCAGCCTCGAGCTTTCGGACGAGGAGCAGAAGGCGGTCAACGAGGAGGCGCTTTCGGTCAACGAGGAGTTCCAGTCGACCAACGAGGAACTCCTGACCTCGAAGGAGGAGCTGCAGTCGCTGAACGAGGAGCTGACCGCGCTCAACACCCAGCTCCAGGAAACCCTGGAGCGTCAGCGCACCACCTCGAACGACCTGCAGAACGTGCTCTACTCCACCGACGTCGCGACCATCTTCCTCGACCCCGAACTCAAGATCCGCTTCTTCACCCCGGCGACCAAGCTGCTGTTCAACGTCATCCCGGGCGGCCGCTGGCCGATCTGAATTCGCTGGCCGCCGACGGCAACCTCCTGAACGACGCGCGGACGGTGCTGGAGACCCACGTGCCGCTGGAGCGCGAGATCGAGGCCAGGACCGGCGCCTGGTACATCCGCCGCGTGCTTCCCTACCGCACCCGTGACGCCGGTGTCGAAGGCGTGGTCATCACCTTCTCCGACAGCTCCGCGCGCCGGGTCGTCTCCAACGCGCTGGAGGCGGCGGAGAAGAAGGCGCAGCTCGCCAACGCGGCCAAGTCGCGCTTCCTCGCCGCCGCCAGCCACGACCTCCGCCAGCCCCTGCAGACCCTGGCGCTGCTCCAGGGCCTGCTGGCGAAGACCGCCCAGGGAGAGCGGGCGCAGAAGCTGCTCCAGCGCCTGGACGAGACGTTGGGCGCCATGACCGGCATGCTGAACGTGCTGCTCGACATCAACCAGATCGAGGCCGGCGCCGTCGCCGTCGAGGCCGCCAGCTTCCCGATCGACGACCTGTTGTCGCGCCTGAAGGACGAGTTCACCTATCACGCCCAGGCCAAGCGATTGACCCTGAACGTGGTCCCCTGCGGCCTCTGGATCCGCAGCGATCCGCGCCTGCTGGAACAGATGCTGCGGAACCTGCTCTCGAACGCGCTGAAATACACCGCGCACGGCAAGGTGCTGCCGGGGTGCCGCCGGCGCGCCGGATTCCTCAGCATCCAGATCCTGGACACCGGCGTCGGCATTCCCGAAGCCGAGCTCCAGGCGATCTTCGAGGAGTACCACCAGCTCGACAATGCGGCGCGCGAGCGCAACCGCGGCCTCGGCCTCGGCCTGTCCATCGTTCAGCGCCTCGCCGACCTTCTCGGCCATCGCGTGCGCGTCCACTCCGAGCCGGGCAAAGGGCTCGGTCTTCACCGTCGACGTCGAGATGCCGGTGGAGATGCCGGCTCGTGGCCCCGTCCTCGCTTCAGGCGCCCCGGTGGTCGCAGGGATCGTCGACAGCCCGAGCGCCGGGGTCATCCTGGTCATCGAGGACGATCCGGAGGTGCGCGACCTGCTCGATCAGTTCCTCAAGGGCGAAGGCCATCGCACGGCGGCGGCGCCCGACGGCGTCGTCGCCCTCGACATGGTGGCGCGCGGCACGATCCGGCCCGACCTGGTCCTCGCCGACTACAACCTGCCGAACGGCATGAACGGGCTCGAGACGGTCGCGAAGCTGCGCGAGAAGCTGAACCGCCAGATCCCCGCCGTCTTCCTGACCGGAGACATATCGACCGGGACCCTGCGCGAGCTCGCGCTTCACGGCTGCCTGCAGCTCAACAAGCCGGTGAAGCTGAAGCTGCTGACCGAGGCGATCCAGCGCCTCCTGCCGAGCCCGTCGGCAGGGCCGCGCGCGAGCGCGCCGCCGGCGGAGATCCAGGGAAGCAAGGGGCCGGCGGTCATCTTCGTCGTCGACGATGACGCCCATGTGCGGGACGCGATCCGCAGCGTGCTTGAAGACGACGGCCGCACCGTCGAGGATTTCTCCTCGTGCGAGGACTTCCTCGCGGCATATCGCCCGGGACGCGAGGCCTGCCTCCTGGTCGACGCCTATCTTCCGGGGATGAACGGGCTCGAGCTGCTGCAGCGCTTAAGCGAGTCGGGACATCGCCTGCCGGCGATCATGATCACCGGCAACAGCGACGTGCCGATGGCGGTCGAGGCGATGAAGGCGGGTGCCTCCGACTTCATCGAGAAGCCGGTCAGCCGCGCCGAGCTGCTCGCCGGCGTCGGACGTGCCCTGGAGCTCGCCCGGGATTCGAGCAAGCTCACCGCCTATCGGGAGGACGCGGCCAGCCATCTCGCCGGCCTCACCGACCGCCAGCGCCAGATCATGACGATGGTGCTGGCCGGCCATCCGAGCAAGAACATCGCCGCCGATCTCGGCATCAGCCAGCGGACGGTCGAGAACCACCGCGCCGCGATCATGACCAAGACCGGCTCGAAGTCGCTTCCGGCGCTGGCGCGCCTGGCGCTCGCCGCCGCCCCGGAGGGCGACGGCCAGTAGCGTCGAGTCTTCTCAGTTCACGACGAGATCGTTCTGCACCGAGGCGACGCCGGTGACGCCGTGGGCAACCCGGGTGGCGAGGCCGCGCATCTGGGGCCGGTCGACGGAGCCGCTCAGCTGCACGACGTTCTGATAGGTGCTCACCTGGATCTGCATGACTCTCAGCGCCGGGTCCTGGTTGATCGCCTTCTCGACCTCGGCGGTGATCACGGAATCATCGGCATGTCCGCCGGCCCGCTCGACGGGCTTTCCGGGTCCGCAAGCGGCAAGCGCGAAGGTGAGGGCGAGCGTGACGGCAAGGATGCGAGGGAGCTTGTTCATGAGGATCGCTCCTACGCCCGACCGGCCGCGCCGACCCAGCCGATCTCCTTCGGCGTCATGCCGTCGAGGCGCTGCTGAAGCTGGAGGCGGGCGCGCGAGACGCGGCTCTTCATCGTGCCGACGGCGCAGTTCTCCGCGTCCGCCGCGTCCTCGTAGGAAAGCCCGTCGACGCCGACCAGGATCAAGGCCCGCTGCTGCACGACCGTGAGGTGCTCGAAGGCGCGATTGAAATCGCGCAGCTGCAGGCATTCCTCCTGGCCGCCGCTCCGGCCGTGGGTCAGCTCGACGATGGCGAGGTCGACATGCGGACGGCGGGACAGGGCGCGCATGTCGTTGAAATATTGAGCCGGCATTGTTGAACTTGAATCAAGCTGCGTAACGAACAGGTTCATGCTCGAAGTACTTTCGGATGCGCTCGGGCTGGCGTTGTACGCTGCGCAGATGGCGCGCTGTAGCCTTGACCAAGTGTAGCTTGGTGCGCGCCGGGG
>CAXNIC010000232.1:0-8290 GCA_964201945.1 Alphaproteobacteria bacterium | reverse complement strand
CTGGATCTCGCTCTCCTCCGACCGCATGTCGAGCCTCGAGCTCACCGACTATGCCAAGCGCAACCTGGTCGACCGGCTTTCCAACATCAACGGCGTCGCCACGGTGCGCATCGGCGGCGAGCGTCGCTATTCCATGCGCGTCTGGCTCGACCGGCGCGAGCTGGCCGCCCGCGAGCTGACGGTCCAGGACGTCGAAGCGGCGCTGCGCAAGCAGAACGTCGAGCTTCCGGCCGGACGCGTCGAATCGACGATGCGCGAGTTCACCGTGCGCACCGACACCAGCATGAAGACGCCGGACCAGTTCCGGAACATCGTGCTGTCGGTCAAGGACGGCTTCCCGGTCCGCCTCGGCGAGGTCGCCAAGGTCGAACTAGGCCCCGAGGATGCGCGCGGCGACGTCCGCAACACCGGCAAGCCGGCCATCGGCCTCGGCATCGTCAAGCAGTCGAAGGCCAACACCCTCGACGTCGCCGAAGGCGCCAAGGACATGATCGTGCTGATCCGGACCACGCTCCCGGCCGGCCTCGCGCTCGACGTGTCGTTCGATACCTCGACCTTCATCGCCCAATCGATCCACGAGGTGTTCCATGCGCTCGGCATCGCGCTGGCCCTGGTCGTCGGCGTCATCTTCTTCTTCCTGCGCTCGTTCCGCGCGACTCTGATCCCGACCATCGCCATCCCGGTGTCGATCGTCGCCTCGTTCATGATCCTGGCGGCATTCGGCTTTTCGCTGAACGTGCTCACCCTGCTGGCCTTCGTGCTGGCGATCGGCCTGGTCGTCGACGACGCCATCGTCGTGCTCGAGAACATCCACCGCCACATCGAGGAAGGCGAGCCGCCGCTGCTGGCCGCCGTCCGCGGCGCACGCCAGATCGGCTTCGCGGTGATCTCGACCACGCTGGTGCTCATCGCCGTCTTCATTCCGCTGTCGCTGCTCCCCGGCAACACCGGCCGCCTGTTCAGCGAGTTCGGCATCTCGGTCGCCGCCGCCGTTCTCTTCTCGGGCCTGGTGGCACTGACGCTGACGCCGATGCTGTGCTCGAAGCTGCTGAAGCCGGTCGAGGGCGAGGGTTTGCTGCACAAGCTGACCGAGCCGCTGTTCCTAGGGCTGATCGGGGGATACCGCTGGCTGCTCGAGCGTTCGCTCAAGGCGCCGCTCGTGGTCGTCGCCCTCGGCATCGCCGTCTCCTGCTCCTCATACTTCCTGTTCAAGGCACTGCCGCGCGAGTTCGCGCCGACCGAGGACCGGGGATACTTCTTCATCTCGGTCACCTCGCCCGAAGGTTCGTCGATCAACTACACGCGCGAGCAGGTGAACCGGATCGAGGAGATCCTGAAGCCGCTCATCGAGTCGGGCGTGGTCGAACGCATGTTCACCAACGTGGCGCCCTCCTTCGGGCGCCCGGGAGACGTGCGGCAGGCGTCGCTGAACATCCGCCTGAAGCCCTGGGCCGAGCGCAAGCAGAAGCAGCAGGAGATGGTCCGTGAGCTGTTCCCGAAGCTGAACGCGCTGCCGGGCGTCCGCGCCATCGCCATCAACCCGCCGAGCCTGGGGCAGCCGGCCTTCCAGCTGCCGCTCCGCGTCGTCATCGGCGGCAACACCTATGAAGAGCTGGTCGGCTGGCGCGACACCCTGATGCAGCGGATGCGCGAGAACCCCGGGCTTCAGAACGTCAACGCCGACTACGAGGAGAACAAGCCGCAGTTCCGGGTCGAGATGGACCGCAACCGCGCCGCCGATCTCGGCGTCGCCGTCGACGAAGTCGGCCGTACGCTGGAGACGATGCTGGGGTCACGCAACGTCACGACGTTCTCCGACCGCGGCGAGGAGTACAACGTCATCCTCCAGGCCAGCCCGCAGGACCGGGCGACGCCGAGCGATCTCACCAACATCTTCGTGCGTTCGCAGACGACCCGGGCGCTGGTTCCGTTGTCGAGCCTGGTCCGTCTCCGCGACACTGCCGGCGCCAGCGAGTTCTACCGTACCGACCGGCTCCGCTCGATCACGGTCTCGGCCAATCTCGCCGCCGGCTACACGCTCGGCGACGCCATCGAGTTCGTCGAGCGGACGGCGGCGACCGAGCTTCCGCCCCAGGCCCGCATCAGCTATCGCGGCGAGGCGCGGGAGTTCAAGGAAAGCTCGGCCGCGATCTACTTCACCTTTGCGGTCGCCCTCCTCACCGTGTTCCTGGTGCTGGCCGCCCAGTTCGAGAGCTACGTCCATCCCTTCGTCATCATGCTGGCGGTGCCTCTGGCGGTCACCGGCGCGCTCGGAACCATGTTCCTCCAGGGCCTGTCGCTGAACGTCTACAGCCAGATCGGCATGATCATGCTGGTCGGCATCGTCGCCAAGAACGGCATCTTGATCGTGGAGTTCGCCAACCAGCTGCGAGACGAAGGCAAGGACGTCTACGACGCCATTCTCGGATCGTCGGTGGCCCGGCTCCGCCCCATCCTGATGACGTCGATCGCGACGGCCATCGGCGCTCTGCCGCTGGCCATCGCCACCGGTGCCGGCGCCGAGAGCCGCCAGGCCATCGGCAACGTCATCGTCGGCGGCGTGCTGTTCGCAACCGTCATGACGCTCTTCGTCGTCCCGGTCTTTTACCTGCTGATGGCGGCCAAGACGAAGCCGGCCGGCTTCGTCGCCGAGTCGATCACCGCGCTCGAGAAGAAGGAAGCCGTCGACGGTCCCGCGCCGGCACATGGGCACGCCCACAAGCCGCACGCCCCCGAGCCTCGCCCGCAACCCGCCGAGTAACCTCAAGCGGGCTTCGTTTCGGAACGGCCGGCAGGCACCCCCTGCCGGCCGTTTTCGTTTCGGGGGCTTAGGGCAGCGCCGCGACGCCGAAGACCAGGGGATGGAGCGCCACCAGAGCGACCCAGAGCGCGGCGGCGAGGCCGATCCGGCTCCAGCCGATCTCCGCGGCGACGAGGCGGTTCTTGCCGGTGAGGATGGCGACGAACGGCACGACCGAGGTGACGGCGGCGAAGCGCTTCCAGCCCTCGGGATCGCGGCGCGCCTGCTTCCTGTCGATCGAGCCCATGCCGGCCGCCGCCACGATCATGATGCTGCCGAACAGGAGGTAGGAGGCCATGTCGCCATTGGCGATGAAGTGCGAGATCGCCCACAGAAGAAAGCTCCACAGCATCGGATGGCGGGTGATGCGGAGCACGCCCCGCGCCGGCTCGGGATCGCGCGCCGCCAGCACCCGCTCGCCCATGACCATGGTCGGATTGGGCGCAGTCAGAGAGCCGACGAAGAGCACCAGCGCCGGCGCCATGACGACCGGCGCCACCCACAGCATCCAGGTCTCGATGAAGCGGACCCCGTAGAAGGACTCGGGCGAGGTCGCGCCCTTGTAGGCGATGGCGAGCCAGGTGATGCCGATCGCCGAGAGGACGGAGAACAGGCCGCGGAAGCCGTTCTCGCCGATCTTGGCTGCGATCATCCAGCGAAGCGGCGAGCCCGCCAGCACCACATGCAGCGCGATCCAGAAGCCCGCCGCGACCGCCAGCCGCGTCATCGCCGGATCGAAGGCATCCGCCAGGTCGCCCATCATCGCCTCCCGTCATTGGCGCTTCCCGTCTAGCACCCGGCCCGTTGCCGCGTCGACCTCGCGGCATTATGCTGCATTGCAACATCAGCCCGGAGCGACCGATGGATTGGCAGGTTCTGCTGGCGTTCACCCTGACCATGACGGTGCTGGCGATCGCGCCAGGCCCGGCGGTGCTGCTGGTGGTTTCGCACGGCATGAAGTCCGGGTTCGGCGCGTCGTTGAAGGCAGCCTTCGGCGTGCAGGCCGGCAACGGCGTCTACTTCCTGCTCTCGGCCGTCGGCCTCGGCGCCATCCTCTCGACCTCGGAGACGCTGTTCTACATCGTCAAATATGTAGGCGCGGCCTATCTGATCTATCTCGGGCTCCGCATCATCTGGACCGCGCACCGCGCGGCCGAGCCGCAGTCCGGCGTCGAAGGCGTGCTCCGCCAGCCCTTCGCCCAGGCGGTGCTGACCCAGCTCGCCAATCCCAAGTCGGTGCTGTCCTTCGGCGCGATGATGCCGCAGTTCATCGACCCCTCCGGCAACCTCGTCCTGCAATACGCGCTGCTCGCCACCGCCTGCGTGGTCTCGGAGGTGCCGATCCTGGCGGTCTATGGCTGGCTCGCCTCGCAGGGTCGCCGCGCCTTCGTCGGCCCCCGGGTCGCGATCTGGCGCGAGCGGATTTCCGGCGGCGCGCTGGTTGCGGTCGGCGCCAGTCTGGCCGCGATCAGGCGCTCGGCGCCTTGAGCAGGGTCTGGGCGCGGAGCCCGATCATGGCGGCGACCACGTCGATGGTCGGGGTCGGCACGCCGATCATCCGCGCGATCTCCTGGACCGCGATGATCAGCCCGTCCGCCTCGATCGGCCGGCCGCGCTCGACGTCCTGAAGAGTGGAACTCCGGAAGCTGCCGAGGCTCGCCATGATGCCGACGCGCTCTTCGATGCTGCCGGGAATGGTGATGCCGAGCCCCTCGGCCATGGCGATGCCTTCCCTGAGCATCGCCATGATGACGGCGCGCGTCGGCGGGTGCTCCAGCATCTCGATCGAGGACGCATAGGTCAGCGCGCTGACGCAGTTGCCGGCCATGTTGCCGATCAGCTTGTGGCAGACGTCGCCCCGGATCGCGGCCGAGGCCTGCATCGGGAGGCCGGGGGCGGTGAGCTCCTTGCAGAGCGCCTCCAGCCTCGGCGTCATCCCGGCCAGCGGCTCGCCCAGGACCCAGCGCCCGCCGAACGAATGCGTGATCTCGCCGGGCTTCGTCACTTCGGCGGCAACATAGAGGACGCAGCCGATCACCCGCTCGATCGGGATGCCGGCAGCGAGCCTGCCGTCGGGATCGAGCGTGGTCAGCCGCCGCCCTTCGAGAGCGCCGCCATAGCCGGAGAAAAACCACCAGGGGATGCCGTTGATGGCAACGATGATCGGCGTGTCCGGCCCCAACAGCGGCCCCAGGCGCCCGGCGATCGAGACCAGCGACGGCCCTTTCAGCGTGAGCACGACCACGTCCTGCACGCCCGCCTCCTCCGGCGTCGAGACGGCGCGGACCGGCACGGTGAAGCGCCCGTCCTTCAGCACCAGGCTCAGGCCCCCGGCCCGCATCGCCTCCAGATGCTCGCCCCGGGCGATCACCGTCACCTCGTGCCCGGCCCTCGCCCACAAGGCCGCGGCATGGCCGCCGACGGCGCCGGCGCCGTAGATGCAGATCTTCATGGGGACGGCTTCCTTCCCGGTGAGCCGTCTCACCTAGCCGCCCCGTCGGCCGCGATCAAGCCCGGCCTCTCGGAACACGCCGCATTCGCCCGGCGATCCGCAAAATTGCTGCGTGGGCCGCGCGTTTCAGGCAAAACTACCGACACTTTCGAGCGCCGGTTCCGACGGCGGGATGCAGGGGAATGACTTTGAAATTCGAAATCCAGCCTTCGACGAATCCGACGTCCGACGCGGAGCGCACGACCAAGCTCGAGAACCCCGGCTTCGGCCGGGTCTTCACCGATCATATGACCGTCATCCGCTACAGCCAGGCGCATCAGGGCTGGCACAGCCCACGCGTCGAGGCCCGCACGAGCTTCCAGCTCGATCCGGCGGCGGCGGTTTTGCATTACGCGCAGGAGATCTTCGAGGGCCTGAAGGCCTACAAGCGCGACGACGGCGGCGTGAACCTGTTCCGTCCCGACGCCAATGCGCGCCGCTTCAGGAGCTCGGCCGAGCGCATGGCCATGGCACCACTCCCTGAGCCCCTGTTCATCGAGGCGGTCGAGCAGCTGGTGCGCATCGACCGCGCCTGGATGCCGGGCGGCGAGGGCAGCCTTTATCTCCGCCCCTTCATGATCGCGAACGAGGTCTTCCTCGGCGTGAAGCCGTCCGCGGAATACATCTTCGCCGTCATCGCCTCCCCGGTCGGCTCCTACTTCAAGGGCGGGCCGGCGCCGGTGACGATCTGGGTGTCGGAGACCTACACACGCGCCGCGGTCGGCGGCACCGGCGCGGTCAAGAACGGCGGCAACTATGCCGCCAGCCTGCGCGCCCAGGCCGAGGCGATCGAGCATGGCTGCGACCAGGTCGTCTTCCTCGATGCGGTCGAGCGCCGCTACATCGAGGAGCTCGGCGGCATGAACGTCTTCTTCGTGTTCGACGACGGCTCGCTGCTGACCCCGCCGCTCGGCACCATCCTTCCGGGCATCACCCGGGATTCGATCATCCAGCTCGCCAAGGATTCCGGCACCCGCGTGCGCGAGGAGCCCTACACGATCGACCAGTGGCGCGCCGACGCCGCCAGCGGAAAGCTGAAGGAGGCCTTCGCCTGCGGCACCGCGGCCGTCATCTCGCCGATCGGCAAGGTGAAGTCCGCGAGCGGCGAATTCCTCATTAATGGCGGCGTGGCCGGTCCCGTCGCCATGGGGCTGCGGAAGACCCTGGTCGACATCCAATACGGTCGCGCCCCCGACCCGCACGGCTGGGTCAGAAAGGTCCTGTAACCGGCGGAGGACCGGTCTGCCGCGTCCGCGGCCGGCAGTCCCGGATCCAGGGCCGCGGTTGACAGGGCAACAGAGCGTCCGGATAGTTGGCGGTTTCCGCCCTCGGTCACTTGGTCCGAGGCCGTCTTCCTTTTAGGAGTTGCCCCGTGACCGCCGCCGCCGTGATGCCGACCTATGGTCGCTACGATATCGCCTTCGACCGGGGCGAAGGCCCCTATCTGTACGCGACCGACGGGCGACGCTTCCTCGACTTCGCCGCCGGCATCGCCGTCAACGCGCTCGGGCACTCGCATCCGAAGCTGGTGAAGGCGCTGGCCGAGCAGGGCGCCAAGCTCTGGCACGTCTCCAACCTCTACCGCATCCCCGAGCAGGAGAAGCTGGCCGAGCGGCTGACCAAGAACACCTTCGCCGACAAGGTGTTCTTCTGCAATTCCGGCGCCGAGGCGCTGGAAGGCGCGATCAAGCTGGTCCGCAAGTACCACGACGAGACCGGCCATCCCGAGAAGTTCACCGTCATCGGCTGCTCCGGCGCCTTTCATGGCCGCACGCTGGCGACGCTTGCCGCCGCCGGCAACGAGAAGTACCTGAAGGGCTTCGACCCCGCGGTCGAGGGCTTCAAGCAGGTTGCCTTCGGCAATCTGAACGAGCTGCGCGCCGCCATCGACGGCACCACGGCGGCCATCCTGGTCGAGCCGGTGCAGGGCGAAGGCGGTATCAAGCCGGCCCAGCTCTCCTATCTCCGCGAGCTCCGCAAGATCGCCGACGAGTTCGGCGTGCTGCTGGTGTTCGACGAGGTCCAATGCGGCATGGGCCGCTCGGGCAAGCTCTTCGCTCATGAATGGGCCGGCGTCACCCCGGACGTCATGTGCGTGGCCAAGGGCCTCGGCGGCGGCTTTCCGGTGGGTGCCTTCATGGCGACCGAGAAGGCCGCGGTCGGCATGACCGCCGGCACCCACGGCTCGACCTTCGGCGGCAACCCGCTGGCGATGGCGGTTGCCAATGCCGTGCTCGACGTGATGCTGGAGCCGGGCTTCCTCGAACGCGTCGACAAGGTCTCGCGGCTGCTCTGGAAGGAGCTGGAGGCGGTGGTCAAGCGCCACCCCAAGGTCTTCATCGAGGTCCGCGGCGCCGGACTGATGCTCGGCCTCCGCTGCCATGTCCCGAACACCCAGCTGGTCGACAAGCTGCGCGAGAACGGGCTGCTCGCCGTCGGCGCCGGCGAGAACGTGGTGCGCCTGGTGCCGCCGCTGATCATCGACGAGAGCCATGTGCGCGAGGCGGTCGAGAAGATCGACAAGGCCGCGGCCGAAGTCGCCGTCTGACGGTCGATCCCATGTCCCCCAAGCACTTCCTCGACCTCGACGGGTTCGAGGCAAAGACCCTCCGTTCCATTCTCGACGACGGCGTCGCCATGAAGCGCGACACCAAGGCCGGCAAGCGCAGCCGGCCGCTGGACGGCAAGACGCTGGCGATGATCTTCGAGAAGCCCTCGACGCGGACCCGCGTCAGCTTCGAGGTCGCCATGCGCCAGCTCGGCGGCGAGACGGTCGTGCTCTCGGCGGCCGAGATGCAGACCGGGCGCGGCGAGACGGTGGCCGACACCGCGCGCGTGCTGTCGCGCTACGTCGACATCATCATGATGCGCACCTTCCAGCCCTGGAAGCTGCACGAGATGGCGCAATACGCCACCGTGCCGGTGATCAACGGCCTCACCGACACCAGCCATCCCTGCCAGCTGATGGCCGACGTCATGACCTTCGAGGAGCACCGCGG
>CAXNIC010000231.1:0-8291 GCA_964201945.1 Alphaproteobacteria bacterium | reverse complement strand
GTGCTGTTCCAGGAGATGGCGCTGGTGAAGCCGCCGCGCATCGGCTCCGACAAGCCCTGGCATCAGGACGCCTCGTATTTCCGCCTGACCGATCCCTCGCTGATCGCCGGCGTCTGGATCGCGCTGGATTCGGCGACGAAGAACAACGGTTGCATGGAAGTGATCGCCGGTTCCCATCACGGCGGTCCCCGGCCGCATGTGCACGAGAACGACCTCGCCCGCTGTGCGATGCCGGATGACACGGTGAACCGCGGCGAGGCGCGTGCGCTGGAGATGGAACCGGGCGACGCCCTGGTCTTCCATGCCCTGCTGCACCACTTCACCGGGCCGAACCGCTCGAACGGCCATCGCCGCGCAATCCAGTTCCATTATCACCAGGCCGGCGCGGTCTGGGGCTCGCTGGAGGATCACCAGCGGCTCTATCACCACGAGGACGGCAGCTATGCCGGCTGCACCACGCTCCACGGAGATGCGGCGGCGACCGCGGCCTACACCTATCGCGGGCCGCTGACGCGCGAGATCGTGCCGATGGACGAGCCGGCCTAGCTCTTCGGCCGATAGTCGGGCGGGACGAAGAAGAGGAAATCCTGGCGTCGGGCGCTCCTGTGGCACTCGACGCAGAACTCGACCTTTTCGCCATCGCGTCCGCGGGTCTCGCCGACGACCGACCCAGTGCCGTTGATCAGCGTGAACTTCCAGTCGCCGATGCGCTCGTCGTACCCGGACGGCATCCGTTCCATCAGGAACTGCGGGCCGGCGACGACGGCACCGGTGCGCAGCACGGTGTAGCCCTGCTTCTTGATCACGGCGCCGACCGGAAGCCTGGGGCCGTCTTCGAAGAGCTTGTAGCCGGCGGCAAGAGCGTTGATGGAGACTTCCAGATATCGTCCGTGCTCGGATCGATAGAACTGCGTGCCGATCCGCGGCCAATCCGTCGAGCTGCGCAAGCGCTCGCTGTCGCTCTTCCGGGCGATGTCGAAGAGGATCGGCCGGATGCAGTCGCCCGCTGCCGCCGCTTCGGCCGGGGTCAGTTCCGGTGTGGGCAGCATGCCGGGCGTGGGAACGTCGTCCGGCGGAAGCCGCCTGAGCGGCGTCCGGCGTGCCTCCTCGACGATTCGTGGAATCGTGCAGTTGCGGCCAGGGTCGACGACCGCCACCTCCCGCTCGCAGGCGGCAAGCCCGAGGCAAGCCGCAACCGCAACGATGGCGATGCCGATTGCTGGTCCTTGAATTCGTCCGCGGTTGCCCATGGCTCTCCCCCCGCCCCTCGCGTAACTTAACGGAGATCGATGTCAGCGGAACATTCAATCGGCGGGGCGGCAGTGGACGGTGCGACCGGAGGGGACGCGTTGCGTTCGGCGCTCGGGCGCTTCGCCACCGGCGTCACCGTCATCACCTGCCGGAATGGCGACGGCGCCCTCGTCGGCCTCACCGCCAATTCCTTCAATTCGGTTTCGCTTGACCCGCCGCTGGTGCTGTGGAGCCTGTCGAAACGGGCGAAGAGCCTGGAAGCGTTCCGCACCGCCGCCCATTTCGGCGTCAACGTGCTGGCCTGGGACCAGGTCGAGATCGCCCAGCGCTTCTCCAGCCGCATTCCCGACCGCTTCGCCGGCATCGCCTTCCATGAGGGCGAGGGCGGTGTGCCGTTGCTCGACGGCTGCGTCGCCCGTTTCGTCTGCGTGACGCATCACCAGTACGAGGGCGGCGATCACGTGATCTTCGTCGGCCGCGTCCATGCCTGCTCGGCCGAGGACAAGCCGGCGCTGGTCTATTACGGCAGCCGTTACGCCATGACCGCCGATCACCCGGGCTGCTAGGAGCCTGTCTGAGTCATAGCCATGGCCTCAGCCGTCGTTACAAGGGTTTGGACTAGGAGAGCGGCGCGACGTGATGCTGGACGCATCACGAGCGGCGCTCGACAACGTCCAAACCCTTGCAACAACGGCCCTTCGGGTTGCGAGGCGCGGGGCGATGGCTTTGTCGCGGGCGCTAGGCGATGCGTCCAGCATCGCCGTCGCGCCCGCTTCGCGCCCTCACCGCCGCGCCCCGCAACTGAGGCCGTGGCCATTGCTCAGGCAGGCTCCTCCCGGCCATGACGATCAATCAGCGCCTCGACCTCCGCCAGGCCCAGACGCTGGTGATGACGCCGCAGCTGCAGCAGGCGATCAAGCTGCTGCAGCTGTCGAACCAGGAACTCTCCGAATACGTCGAGCGCGAGATCGAGCAGAACCCGCTGCTCGAGCGCGACGACGGGCCGGAGCCGGACGTCTCGCTCCGCACCATCGATACCTTCGCCGACGGACCGGAGGCGCCGCCGCCGGCCGACCTCGCGGGCGAGGTCGCCTTCACCGCCAGCATGCCCGAGAGCGGCGACTCGCCGGTCGATGCCAACGACGCCAATCTCTACGAATCCGCCGAGGACTACCTGCCCTGGAAGGGTTCCGCCGGGTCCGCCGACTTCGACGAGGACAGCCGCAGCCTGGAGGAGACCGCGGCCGCCAAGCTGCCGAGTCTGCGTGAGCATCTGTTCGACCAGCTCAGCGTCGACATCGAGGACCCGGTCGACCGCCTGATCGGCTCGCACCTGATCGACCTCGTCGATGAGTCGGGCTACCTCACCGGCGATCTGGCCGAGGTCGCCGACCAGCTGGGCTGCCCGCTTGAGCGGGTCGAGGGCGCGTTGAAGCAGCTGCAGCGCTTCGATCCGGCCGGCATCTTCGCGCGCTCGCTCGCCGAGTGCCTGGCCCTCCAGCTTGCCGAGCGCAACCGCCTCGACCCGGCGATGCGGACCTTGCTCGACCGGCTCGATCTCCTCGCCAAGCGCGACCTCGCCCAGCTGATGAAGCTCTGCGGCGTCGATGCCGAGGACATGAAGGAGATGATCGCCGAGATCCGCACGCTGAACCCGAAGCCGGGGTCGATCTTCGACCACGCGATGGTGCAGCCGGTGATCCCCGACATCATCATGCGCCCGCAGCCGGGCGGCGACTGGATCATCGAGCTGAACGCCGAGACGCTGCCCAAGGTGCTGGTGAACACGCGCTACTACGCCCGCATCACCAAGGACGCGAAGAAGAAGGAGGAGAAGGACTATCTCTCCGAGCGCTATCAGGCGGCGAACTGGCTGGTGAAGTCGCTGCACCAGCGCGCGACCACCATCCTCAAGGTGGCGAGCGAGATCACCCGCCAGCAGGACGCCTTCTTCCGCCGCGGCGTGCAGCACCTGAAGCCGCTGATCCTCCGCGACATCGCCGACGCGATCTCCATGCACGAGTCGACGGTCAGCCGCGTCACCACCAACAAGCACATGGCGACGCCGCGCGGCCTCTACGAACTCAAATACTTCTTCACCGCCGCGATCCAGTCCTCCAGCGGCGGCGAGGCCCATTCGGCAGAAGCCGTGCGCTCGCGCATCAAGGCGCTGATCGACGCCGAGAAGCTCGACGACGTGCTCTCCGACGATAAGCTGGTGGAGATGCTGCGCTCAGACGGCGTCGACATCGCGCGCCGCACCGTCGCCAAGTATCGCGAAGCGATGAAGATCCCCTCCTCCGTCCAGCGCCGGAGAGAGAAGGGAAGCCAGATCTAGACCATCACGGGCGCGCCCGTCGGCCAAGGCGGCCTGGGCGGGCTCGACCGCCGTGGGAGCGCAAAGGTCAAGAAATGCGCCATCGTATAAGGCTGACCCGGGATCGCCCCCGCGTGCGGCCGCCACCCCGGATCGGTGTTGAGGATCGTTCCGACATTGTGAAGGAGAATGCCGATCAGGGTTTCCGCCACGATGGTGCGCCCGACCGGACCTAGGCAGCGCCCACCTTCGAGGATCTCGGCCTCCTTGAGGAGATAGTAGAACAGCGGCGTGTCCTCGACCAAGTTCTGCGGGAGACGATCGACGCCCGCTTTCAGATTATCGGTCGCCGTGGTCTGGAGTTTGCCCCAGAACAGATGCTCCCTATTCCCGGTGATCGCCGCCGCGATGGTCTGCCCCGAAGGCAGGCCGATGTCCTGACCGATCTGAAGATCGAGTCGGATCACGGAGTTCGGACCGTTTCCATCCCGGCTCTTGCCCGGCAGATTGGCCAGCGCCGCAACAATCTCGTGGTCGATACGCAGGCTTGGCTGAGGCGCTCGGATCGGCAGACCCGGACGACCTTCCGGGCCTTCGGCTCCTGGGAGGTCGGCGTCGATCGCTTCATCGAAGGGGAAGAAGTACTTCCACTCGACGCCCCAGGCGCACGGAATTTTCCTTCTGCCTCGTAGATCGTCCATGGGGTCAGGACTATCTCCAACCAGCAGCGGAACCGGTAGACGAGGCTTCAGAGGGTTTATCGGCTTACCTGGCCCATCCAGAACGTCGTTCAAGAAGTAGGAGGGGCGAGACATCGCGTGGCCGATACGGAACGCCGCCCCCCAGAACTCGATCGGGATGAAAGCCCGCGAAGAAGGACGATAGCGCGGCAACCGCCTCGTTCGTGCGACGAAATCGACGAGCGCCTGCACATACGATCCGCCCCCGCAGATCCGCGGAAGGAAGTCCCACAGCACCACCCACTGATAGTGCCAGCGCACTTCCCGTCGTGCCCGCTCGAACAGGTCGCGTCCGCTCAGTCTCGGCTGTGCTTCCCGCAGCTTGTCGACCATGGCGTTGTGAAACGAAATGAACGACGAGTGGAGCTGGGAGACGAGGATGTTCTCGTCGTTGCGCTCATCACCGATGAGGGTGCACACCGGACCGAGGTCGCCTCCGCCCTCTCGCAGCAGATCCCTCAGGTCGAGATCGCCGCTGCCCGGCGTATCTTCGTGGGTTTTCAGCTTTACCCCGTTGTCTCTTCCGTCTTCATGAACATACAGCTGTGGCCATGCGTCCGGCCCGGTTCCGTAGACGGAGTCCAGATCCAGCCGAGGCGTTCGGACGTGGTCGGGCTCGACCTTGCCCCTCATGATCGACTTGGTGTCCACCGAGATGTCGTGATTGATGAACTGGCCGAGATAGGTGTAGCCGGCGGGAATACTGTCGTTCTCCGGCAACACGGCATCCTTCTCCGCCGTCATGACCTTCGCCAACAATGCAAGGTCTGCCGAAGATGCCTGACAGGCCGGCAGACCCGGGAACATCCAGCCAAAAGGATTGGGCTGCCCCTTTCCCGATGCCTGCATCAGGTTCTTGATCGGAGCGCCCGTCGACAGAGCTTGCAATTTCGACATCTCCCCCCCCCTTTCCCCACGTCCAACGATTCAGAAGACCATCGCCTTCGCATTCAACTCGTCCCGGTGACGCGCCGACGAGATCCAGCCGAGCTTGACCGGAACGTCGTAGAGGCGCCTCGCACCGGCTCGCAGCCGCGTCGGCAACAGTCCGGGCACGATGACTCGGCCGGCAGGAATGCCCGTCCAAGACCTCGTCATGTCGATGAACAGGAGATCCAACCCATGACGCGCAGCGATGGCCAAGCACCGGCTCATCGCCGCTTCTGGATCACCCGGCGGATCGTCTGCCCATGCCGGTTTAGTTGCCGCGTCGTCTTTTCGAGGCATCAGGTAGGGTTCCGTCGCGATCGACGTACCTTCGAACCAAGACCATGCTGCTCGTGTCGCATGTGTCGCGTCGTCAACGCGTAGGCTCAGGCTTAACTCGACCATGACGAGGAATTGGGTCATCTCCAGGCTGGCTCGAAGGACCGCAATCCGCGGATCGAAGCTCGCTCCGAATCCAACCGCGATGCCGCAGCCGTCCGATGCATAGGATACCGCCGCAACGACGGGAACGCCGAGATCCGTCGTGAGATCGAGGAGATGAAAGGATCGGCCCCGCTCTTGTTGCCATGCCGCGATTGACTGGACCGGCGGCAGGTCGGTGAATTCCAGAGAGACCCCTGGGCGGCCGACGCGGTTGTACCACCAGATCGCCACCGCATCGCGCTCGACCAACTCCAGGAACCCACGCACCGCGACGTCTTCCGGTGAATGCCCGGTCGAGCATCCGCCGCTGTCGGCTGGACAAGTCCACGCCCGACCCTCGCAGCGCGCCGACCGATAGCAGAAGTCCGTCGGCAGCCAGAAAGGCTTGCCACTGATGAGGTGTCGCCCTGCCGTCCAGGAGATGGGCAGATCCGGCGCAAGAGGCATGATCGGGGTCGAGGAGGTCGGCGATCTAGGAATCTGATCATCCGAAGCAACCCCCAATAGACGATCGGGATGGATGGCCCCGTCAGCAATATCGGAGAAGGCGGCGGTGTGCGTTTCTTCGTCACCGTGACGCACCTGTGCGCACCGCTCCGCCGTTTCGTACAGGCAGGAGACGGCGGCCGTCCTTCGACCGATTCCCGTTCCGCAAGCCCCGCCCCATCCTGCAAGGTGAGCGGCCGCCCCCTCATCCTCCGAAGCGGCATAGATGGTGACGGGACAGGCTCCGTCAGCAGGAACCTCTACCAACGATCGAGCCGGCCCATCCCGCAAAGCTACGAGCCGGCAGAGCAGATCCGGAGACTCCGGTCCGGTCCAGCCCAGACGGCCGCCATGGCGCCGCAGGAAGCCTAGCCGCTCAAGGTCGTCGACGATGTCGCCTGGGTCCGCCTCGCCGTGGCTCTGATCGGCAAGCTCAAGGATATGACGACGGCGGCGCCGGCCGTCGACCAGCCCGCTCACATCCGCATAAGTCGACACACCACCCCTCGATGGCCGATCGATGTGCGGCCCCGCCGCTCCCCCACGTCGAATGGAGGATGGGTCATCGCCGTTCGCAAGTCCATCTGAGTACAATTTGGCCCACCCCGCGGACGAGACAGCGTCGTCCGACCTGATACTTGATCACGGACAGAACAGGCATCCATCCTCGGAATGGAGGATGGACAAGGGGGCCTCAGGATTTACCGTTGGCGGGGGTCGCCCTGCGACAAGCGCTGGACGGCATCAAACTCAGGGGAGATCGAAATGTCTGATCCGATGGACGACAACGACGCTTGGCTGACGATAAACGGCAATCCGCCCACCTACGTCCAAAAGATGGAAGGCCTTCTACGGGCTTACTGGGCGGACCCGGGCGCCATAAAGGCGGAAGTCGCGGCGAAGGGCGGCAACGCGCTCGCCACGAAGTACGGCGTCTTCGGGAATAAGCCGAAGCAAATCGTGGTTCTCTTCGACGACGACGCCAAGTTTCATCTCGTTCTCCCACAGAAGAAGACCCAGAAGTCGGACAAGCAGATCACGATCCTCGCCAAGGGCATCATCCGCTGCTGCGCGGACTGCTAGCCGGCGACCACGTCGAGACCTCTTGCTGAGAGACCCGGGGTGCATGTCGTTTCCTCGACGTGCGCCCCGTCTCGCCGAACTTCCGGCGACCAGATCGTCGCAGCCTGAACGGCCGCCGTCCCGGCGGGGGTGCCTCGGGAGGATAAGTGGCACCGTCTTAGGCGTTCCCCTCCGAAGCGGTAAGCGTATACTCCCAACCTACGGTGAGGCGGAGGCGGCACTTCAACCTGTGCCCAACTCGGCCCGCTGTCGGCGAATGGGTCTCACGGGTGGGGGTGGGGAGTGCTTCGGAAGGCCGGGCAGAGCCGGTTGACGGCCATTCTGATGGCCGATGCGGTGGGGTACAGCAAGGCACTGAGTGGGCGGGAGCGCGAGACGCTCGCATCGCTCGTCGAGTGCCGGCGCCTCATGACGGAGATTGTCGACGGTCTTGGCGGGCGGGTGGTCGGGACCCAGGGAGATTCCTTCCTTACGGAATTCCAGAGCGGCGCCGACGCCGTCAACGCCGCGCTCCGAATTCAGGAAGCGCTTGCCCGACGAAGAACCGAAACCGGCGAGGCCGATCTCTCCTATCGGATCGGCGTCAACCTCGGCGACGTCTACGACGTCGAGGGGGATATCCACGGCGACGGCGTGAACATCGCCGCGAGACTGCAGGCTCTGGCTGAGCCGGGCGGAATTCTGGTTTCCGGCGCCGTGCACGACCTCGTCCGCGACCGCGTCGACGTGGACTTCGTCTTCGCTGGCGAGCATAGCCTCAAGAACATTTCCGGCCGTATCCGCGCTTACCGCGTGGTCGCGCGAGTAGCTCGTGCGGCGATCCTCGCCCCGGCGCCGGCGCAGGCCGCCGCTCCAGGTTACGAACGGGCGGCGATCGAGATCTTCCCGTTCAAGGTCCTAGGTGGTGTTTACAAAGTAGCGTGACGCAAGAGGCGTCGGAGCGCCGCTAAATGGAGCATATCGAGGAACGATCTGGCGAGCTTGTCGTATCGGGTGGCGATGGCGCGGTTGATCTTCAGATGACCGATCAGCCGCTCGATACG
>CAXNIC010000230.1:0-8320 GCA_964201945.1 Alphaproteobacteria bacterium | reverse complement strand
GCCCAGATGCTCGACCACGATCTTCTTCACGCGGTCTTCGATGTCGCTCATCTCTTCGTTTCCTTCGAAAAAACCTTATACCGTGCCGATTTGAGGCCGGGCGGTCGGGTGGTAACACAACTCGCCGGGGGCGGTCCAGACGGGGTTCGGGGACGGCGGGATCATTAATCTGGCATCGACCGGGGGCTTTGCCCAGGGGGGCATCCTGCCCGACGGCGCCGGCCCTGGTCTCGGGAGGCATCGTCGCCGCCTTGGGTTTTACCGGGCCTTGCCTTTCACCGGGGTTGAGGCTCAGGGTCCTTGGCCACCGTCGGTCCGGACGATCAATAAAAAGAGGCTCTGCTCCAGGTCATGCGCACACGCCCCCTCGGTCGTACCGGCATCGTCGTTTCCGAGATCGGCTTCGGCTGCTGGGGCATCGGCGGCTTCGTTCCCGGCGCCTCCTACGGCAACACGGACGACCGGACATCCCTGTCGGCGCTCCATCGTGCCCTCGACCTCGGGGTGACCTTCTTCGACACCGCCGATTCGTACGGGAACGGACACTCCGAGGAACTGCTCGGGGAAGCATTCGAGGACGAAAAAGACCAAGTCGTCATTGCCACCAAGGCGGGCCAGGCCGTCTTCGGCACTCCCCCCGACTTCTCGTCGGCGAACATCCGCCAGTCTGCCGAGAAGTCCTTGCGCCGGCTGAGGCGGGACCGCCTCGACATCCTGCAGCTTCACAACCCGCCGATCGATCTACTCAAAAGCCGCCCCGAAATACTCGGAACGCTCGAGGAACTGAAGCGCGAGGGCAAGATCGGGACCTTCGGCCTGTCGACCAAGACGCCCGCGGAGGCCGTCCAGGCGATCCAGGAGTTCGCCGTCCCCATCGTCCAGGCCAACTTCAACATCGTCGATCACCGCGCCCTCGAGGCCGGCCTTCTCGACCTCGCCACCGAAACCGGCACCGGGCTGATCGCCCGCACCCCGCTCGCCTTCGGCTTCCTCAGCGGCACGCTCGGCGCGGCAACCCAGTTCCCGGAAGGCGATCACCGGGCGAACTGGCCCGAGGAACGAAAGGCGCAATGGGCCGGCGCCGCACGGGCCTTCCTCGGAGGTATCGCCGAACGCGATGGTCAGAGCCTGGCGCAGATCGCGCTCCGCTTCTGCCTGTCCTATTCCGGCGTGAGCACGATCATCCCCGGGATGCTGAGGCCGGCGGAAGTCGAGGAGAACGCCCGCGCCTCGGGCTTCGGCCCGCTCCTCCCGGCCGATCTGGAGAGCATCCGGGAAAGCTATGCCGGAAGTTCCTTCGCCTCGACCAGCGTCAAGACGCCGACGAGCCCGAAGCCGCGCTCGCGGGTCATGGTCACGGGCACGACCGGCGTGCTGGGCTCGGCGATCCTCGATCTGGCGGCGGAGTGGCCGGACTGCGATCTCGTTCCCGCGCCCCACGCCGATCTTGACCTGACCGACGCGGCGGCAACGAAGGAGTTCGTGCAGCGCCACCGCATCTCCTCGATCGTGCACCTGGCCGCGATCTCCGGCGGCGTCGAACTGACCAGGCGGTATCCCGCCCGGATCCTTCGCGACAACGTGGCGATGACATTCTCCGTGCTCGACGCCGCGGTGGCATGCGGCGTCGAAAAGGTCGTCATGACCCTGTCGTCGGGCGCCTATCCGGCCCAGGTGCCGCAGCCCAACGTGGAAAGCCAGCTCCATGACGGCGCGCCACATGACTCCGCCTACAGCTATGCCTATGCCAAGCGCCTGATCGAGCCGGCCATCCGCTCCTATCGCGCCGAGTACGGGCTCAAGGTCGTCGGCCTCACTCCCTCCGGCATCTTCGGCGAGAACGACAACTTCAACGAAGACGACTGCACCTGGATCGCCGGGCTGGTCCGCCGCTTCTGCGAATGGTCGCCCGAACGCGGCGACCTCGTCATCTGGGGCGACGGATCACCGGTGCGCGAGATCACCGATGCGCGCGACATGGCGCGTGCCTTCATGTGGGCGCAGGCACGCTATGACGATGCCGCGACCCTCAACATCGGCAGCGGCGAACCCCGCACCATCCGCGAAGTGGCGTTCATGCTGGCCGAGATCGTCGGCATTCCAATCGATCGGATCCGGTTCGACGTCACACGGGCGCGCGGGATCGACCGCCGGGTGACGTCGAACGCGAAGTTCGTCGCGCTGTCGGGACTCGGCTACACGCCGCTTCGCGCCAGCCTCGAGCGGGTCGTCGCCTGGTACAAGGCGGCCCTCCTCGCCAACCCGAAGGCAATCCGCCGGCAGCTCCGCATCTCCTCGACTCGCTGAACGGAGCCGATCGGCTCATTCAGCTCCACACCACGCCCGCCACATGCGGCGGTACGCCCCCTCGAGCGAGCGGGCGAGCGCGCGGCTGTCGTAGAGCCGTGACGCCTCCATGCGCCGGCGAAGCGACGTCCTCAGCTCGGCGAGCCGCGGCAGATCGGAGGCAAGAGCGACGGCGGCGTCGATATAGGCTGCCTCAGTCGTCGTCACCAGCTCCGGCAGGCCGATGTCGCGCAGGAACGCCGCGCCATACCTGCCGAGGACACGCTGTTCCTCCAGGCTCACCACCGGCACACCCATCAGCAGCGCCTCGCAGGTCGTGACGACGCCGCAATAGGGGAAGGAGTCGAGCGCGATGTCGGTCTCGTCATAGAGAGCGAGGTGCTGGCTGATGGTCTGGGCCCAGCCGCGGATCTCGACGCGGTTCGGATCGACGCCGGCGCCGGCCATCAGATCGCGGATGCGAGCGAGCACCGCGGGGTCCCGAAGCGCTCCGCCCTTGAGCAGCAGCCGCGATCCCGGCACACGCGCGAGGATGGTCGCCCAGGTCACGAGGCAGCGCTCGGAGAGCTTCGCGATCTGGTTGGCGCTGCTGAACGTGATCCGTCGTACGGCCGTTGCGGGCCGTAGAGAGACCGGCGGCATCGGCACGAGCGGATCGTAGGTATACGCAAGCTCGATCCGCTCGATCCGTTCGCTGAAGGTGCTTTCCATGCCGGCGGGGGTGATGTGCCTGTCCCCAATCGCCCATTGGACCGCTGGGAGCCCGAAGCTGCCGAACAGGAACAGGTTCACCTGCACCGGCGCCGGCCGATGCGCCAGGGCCGAGAGACGCGATCCCGGCGTGAATCCGACGACATCGGCGAGAACGTCGATGCGATCGGCACGGATCCGCCGGGCGAAGTCTTCATCCGAGAGGCCGCCGGTCTCCACATAGGTTGCGGCGCGCCTATAGCGCTCGGTCACCGCATCCCCCGCGCCACGCGGAAGGTCCGAGTAGCAGACGACGTCATGAAGGTTTCGATCATGCCCCTCGAGCAGCGGCAACACCGTCATCGAGGTCGTGTGGAAGCGGCAGGTGGCCCCCACCACATAGCCGACGCGCAGGCGTCTCTCGCCATCATCCGGCCTGGCGCAAGGAGCGAGCTTGACGGACGACGGCACGACGAACCGCTCGACGTAGCGGCGCGTCTCGGCAAGCTCGACCGCGGCCGACACGCCGTCGACCAGCTTCAGCGCGGCGAGCAGGCTGAGATGAGCTTCCCGGTCGAGAGGGTCGACGGCGACGGCGCGGCGATAAGCGGCGGCAGCCGCTGCGTTCTCGCCGGTGCGGCTCCAGAGATGCCCGAACCTGCGCCAGAGCGTGGCACCTGAGGGGCTCTTGGCCAGAGCCCTGCGGAAGAGCCGCCGCCCCAAAACCGAGTTGAACGTCTTCTCGACCACCGTGTCGAGAAGAGGCACCGACTCCATCGATGGAAGATCGAGAGCCAGAGCGCGCAAGGCGACGATCCGTGCGCTTGCGGCTTCGCCACGCTCTCCCAGTTAACGTGCCAGGCCGGCGAGCAGCGAGTCCGCCGAGGGGCTGGACGCGAGGCCTCGTCGAAAGCAACGGCCGGCCTCGCCGGTCCTGGCTCGCTCCAGCTGGCGAAGGCCCAAGTTGAAATACGCTTTGACGTAATCGGGATTGAGGGACAGCGCGAGCTCGAGGGCGGCATCGCCGGCGTCGTCGCGACCGGTCTTCCACAAGGCCATGCCCAGCATCAGGTGGAGGGCCGGAAGGCCGGGCGTGATCGAAAGTGCGCGCCAATAGCGGAGGCAGGCCGCCTCCGGCATCTCCTCTTGCGCGTCCAGGTTGGCGAGGCTTCCAAGCGCGGGCACGAAGCACGGATCGACGACGATCGCCTGACGATAGGCCCGCCGCGCCGCGCCGGGGGCGCCGCTATTCTGCCGCGCGAACCCCTCCTGCGCGAGCTGGTCCGGCGATGGCAGAGACGAGATTGTCGACGACATGATGTCTCGGGTCGAAAGGGGTATCGGCGCGGTCACATCCGGCCGGCCGTCGATGCCGTGCCGGGCTCGCGCCAGCCGGTCACAGCATCGCCATGCCGCCGTTGACGTGCATCGTCGCACCGGTGACGTAGGACGCCTCCTCGGACGCCAGGTAGACGGCGGCGGCGGCGATCTCCTCGGCGGTGCCGAGGCGGCCGAGCGGGATCCGCTCCAGCATCCGGCCCTTCTGCTCGTCGGTCAGGACGTCGGTCATCGGCGTCTTGACCATTCCGGGCGCGATCAGGTTGACGGTGATGCCGCGGGAAGCGACCTCCTGGGCCAGCGCCTTGGAGAAGCCGATCATGCCGGCCTTGGCGGCAGCGTAGTTGGCTTGGCCCGGATTGCCGGTGGATCCCACCACCGAAGAGATCCCGATGATCCGGCCCCAGCGCCGCTTCATCATGCCCCGGAGCGCGGCGCGCGACAGCCGCATGCCGGCGTTCAGATTCACCTCCAGCACCGCCTGCCAGTCCTCGTCCTTCATCCGGAGCAGCAGGCCGTCCTTGGTGATGCCGGCGTTGTTGACCAGGATGTCGATCTGGCCGAGCGCGGCCTCCGCGTCCTTGGCCAGGCGCTCGGTGTCGGCCGGATCGGAGAGGTTGGCAGCCACCACCACGGCCCGCTCGCCGAGCTCGCCCGCGAGCTGGTTGAGAGCCTCGGCACGCGTACCGGAGAGCGCCACCTTGGCACCCTGGGCGTGAAGGGCGCGTGCGATCGCGCGCCCGATGTCGCCGGAGGCGCCGGTCACCAGCGCGTTGCGGCCGCTGAGATCGAACATGGGCGGAGCCTCCTAGATCGTCTTCAGGAACGCCTCGACCTCGCCCGGCGTGTGTACGGCGACCGCGTCGAGATCTTTATGGATGCGCTTGGCGAGGCCGGTCAGCACCTTGCCGACGCCGACCTCGGTCTCCTTGGTGACGCCGTGCTCGATCATGGCCAGCACGCATTCGCGCCAGCGCACCATGCCGGTCACCTGGAGGACCAGGAGGCGCTTGATCTCGGTCGGATCGGAGACCGGGGCGGCGCGGACATTGGCGATGACCGGAACGCTGGGCTGCTTCAGATCGACCTTGGCGAGCGCCTCCTGCATCGCCTCGGCGGCCGGCGCCATCAGCGCTGAATGGAAAGGCGCGCTCACCGGAAGCGAGATCGCCCGCTTGATCCCCTTCGACGGCGCCAGCTGGATCGCGCGGTCGATCGCGGCTTTGGCGCCCGAGAGGACAACCTGGCCCGGGCCGTTGTCGTTGCCGAGGTCGCAGACCTGGCCTTGCGCCGCTTCGGCGGCCAGCGCCTTGGCCTGTTCCAGGTCGGCACCGAGGAGCGCACACATGGCTCCCTCGCCCACCGGCACCGCCTTCTGCATGGAAAGGCCGCGGAGCTTGAGGAGGCGCGCAGCGTCGGCGACCGACAGCGCACCGGCCGCGGCCAGCGCCGAATACTCGCCGAGCGAATGCCCGGCGACATATGAGGCCATGTCGGAGAGGCGCTTGCCGCTCTCGCGCTCGATGACGCGGACAACGGCGACGCTGACGGCCATCAGCGCCGGCTGGGCGTTCTCGGTGAGGATCAGATCGCTTTCCGGCCCCTGCTCCATAAGCTTCGACAGGCTCTGCTTGAGCGCCTCGTCAACTTCCTGGAACACCTCGCGGGCGACCGGAAAGGCCTTGGCGAGCTCGACTCCCATGCCGATGGCCTGGGAGCCCTGCCCCGGACAGACGAAGGCGCGTGTCATGCTGATCCCCGTTCGAAAAGGGCCGGAGTCATGACACGGAGGGGCGCTCTGTCAAGGGTGCGGCCCGAGCAAGGCGATCAGGAACGTGATGGTGCCGATCGAAAGCACGGTCGACGCCACCACCGAGGAGACCACCGGCGCCTGGTAGACGAGGTAGCGGTTGGCGAGGATGAAGACGTTGGCTCCGGTCGGGAGACCCGAGGCGAGGATCGCCACCGCCTCCGCCTCGGGCGCGAGATCGAGGGCCTCGGCCAGGCCCCAGACGACGGCCGGCAAGGCTGCGAGCTTGAGGGCGAGGATCACCCCCGTCGGCCCCAGAGATCCCGCGAACTTGAAGCGCGCGAGCTGGGCGCCGAGGGCGAACAACGCACACGGGATACCGGCGGCGCCCAGCAACGCCAGGAAGTCGTCCGCCATGTGCGGCAGTTCGAGGCCGAGCCCGGCGACGATCAGGCCGGTGACCATCGCGATGATGATCGGGTTTTTCGCCGTCCCCTTCGCCGACTGGATCATCGCCGACTTGGCGCCGCCGCCGCGCCCGCGAGCGACCTCGATCAGCACCGTGGTCAACCCGATCAGCACCAGCGAATGGAAGCTGATGATCAGCATCAACGGCACCAGGCCGTGCTCGCCGAAGGTGCGAACCACCATCGGAATGCCGAGTTGCACCGAGTTGCCGAAGGTGCAGGCGAGCCCCAGCACCGCCGCTTCCTCGAAGCTGATCTTGAGCACGCGAAGGCCGATGACCATCGCGACAGCGTAGATGAGGAGCCCGGAGCCGAAGTAGACGATGAGGACACCGGGATCGGCCGTCTCCCAGCGGATGTTGCGCACGACCGAGCGGAACATCAGGGCCGGAATGGCGATGAAGAACGTGAAGTCGGCGAGACCGTTGATCCGCTCGCCCTTGATGATCTCGAACCGCCCCACGGCCCAGCCGGTCAGCACCACGGCGAAGATCGGCAGAACGATTTCGAGAAGGGCTCCCACCTCAGAGCCAGAGGAAGGGAATGTCGTAGGGCTCGAGCCGGCGGTCGCCGGTGACCAGGGTCAAGCCCTCGACCTTGCATTGCGCGACGAGCATACGATCGAAGGGATCGCGGTGGTGGAACGGCAGGTCGACAAGCGCTTCAGCATGACGAAGCTCGATCGGTTGCAGGGCAAAGCGACTATCGGCGAGCCCGACTTCGAAACTTTCGGGAACCTCGAGCTTGTGAAGCGATCGCTTGATCGCGATTTCCCACGCCGACACAACACTGACGCGCACCTCTGACGACTGCAACGTGTCCGCGATCGCGACGATGCGCCGATCTCTTTCACGAACCCAGAGGAATGCGTGCGTGTCGAGCAGCAGCCTCACGTCTCGTCCTTGCCCTCGAACGCATCGAGGAGGTCGTCAGGCAGCGGATCGTCGAAGTCGCCGACGATCCGAACTCTACCCTCCCATCCGCCGATCTTGTAGCGAGGGCTGGGCTCCGGCTCGACCGGCACCAGCCTGACCTTCGGCTTGCCGGCCTTGGCGATGACGATCTCCTCGCCGTTGGCGGCGCGCTCGACCAGGGACGAGAGCTGGGTCTTGGCCTCGTAGAGGTTGACTGTGGTGGCCATGGGAGGCTCCTTCTCCGCCAATGTGGGCGCGCCGGACTAGTTGGTCAAGTTGGTCAAGCTCAGCTCCGAGGGCCGGTCTCGGGCGTCATGGTCTGGCCCGCGCCCCAGATCCACCGGCCGTCGACCTTGCGAAAGACGCAGAGGGATTGGTAGGTCGCCTTCACTGTTCCGCCAGGATGGACGAACTGGTCATGGAGGGTCATCGTCGCCACGGCGAAAGACCCGAAGTCGCGCACGTCCAGCCCTTCCAGCTCCTGCCCCCCGAAGCCCCAGTCGGTCGCCTGACAGATCTTTGAAATATATGCGTCTTTCTCCAATTTGACGCCGCGTGAGTTCACATAGACGAAGGCCGGGTCGATGATTTCGGACAGGTCTTTCGCGGATTTCCGTATCAATCCCTCCGCCTTGGCGCGAAGAACCGCCTCGATCTCGTCCGGCACCGCCATGCTGTCTCCCTTGCGCTGAACGCGCCCCAACGGGAGCTTGCCCCCCACGCGGGCATGTGTATAGTCCGCGCCCTCATAACTCCTTGCCGGTACCCCGTCGGGTGCCGGCTAGGTCCGGCCGGCCATTGTGGCTCCGGACCACCAACAGCCAGAGGGAGAGACGACGGTGGCGTTCTACGAG
>CAXNIC010000229.1:0-8364 GCA_964201945.1 Alphaproteobacteria bacterium | reverse complement strand
GCGTTGATGTCGTCGTCCACGACGATGACGAACTTCGTGTACATGAACTGGCGGAGGAACGACCAGACGCCGAACATCACCCGCTTGGCGTGGCCGGGATAAGCCTTCTTCATCGAGACAACGGCGATGCGGTAGCTGCAGCCTTCCGGCGGCAGCCAGACGTCGACGATCTCGGGGAACTGCTGGACCAGCAGCGGAATGAACACCTCGTTCAGCGCCTCTCCCAGCACCGAGGGCTCGTCCGGCGGCCGGCCGGTGAATGTGGAGAGGTAGACCGGCTGGCGCCGTCGGGTAATCGCCGTCACCGTAAACACCGGAAAGGGCTCGACCGAATTGTAGTAGCCGGTGTGGTCGCCGTAGGGACCCTCGTCGCCGTACTCGGAGAGCGACACCGTGCCCTCCAGCACGATCTCGGCCTCCGCCGGCACCTTGAGGGGCTGGGTTACGCAATCCACCAGGTCGACCTTGGTGCCGCGCAGCAGGCCGGCGAACTGGTATTCGGACAGCGTGTCCGGAACCGGCGTGACCGCGGCGAGGATGGTACCGGGATCGGCGCCGATCACGGCGGCCGCCGGCAGCGGCTCCGCCTTCTCCTTCGACCAGCGCGCATGGTGCTGGGCGCCGCCGCGATGCTTCAGCCAGCGCATCAGGGTGGTGTTCGGCCCCGTCACCTGCATACGGTAGATGCCGAGGTTGAAGTTGTCCTCGCGCTTGCCGCTTGGGCCTTTGGTCACCACCAGCGGCCAGGTGATCAGCGGCGCCGGCTCGCCAGGCCAGCAGGTCTGCACCGGAAGCGCACCGAGATCGATGTCGGTGCCGGTCAGAACCACCTCCTGGCAGGGTGCCCGCGACACGATGCGCGGCCGCATCGTCATGACGGTCTTCAGGAGCGGAAGCATCTCCAGCGCCTCGCGCCAGCCGCCGGGCGGTTCCGGCTGCTTCAGGAAGGCGAGGGTCTCGCCGATCTCGCGCAGCTCGGACGGCTCCCGGCCCATGCCCCAGGCGACGCGCTCGACCGTGCCGAAGAGATTGACCAGCACCGGCATGTCGTAGCGGCTGCCGTCGGGCCGGCGAACGTCCTCGAACAGCACGGCCGGGCCCTGCTCGGCCAGGAGCCGTGTCTGGATCTCCGTCATCTCCAGGATCGGCGTCACCGGCGCCGTGACGCGCCGGAGCCGTCCGGCACCTTCGAGCCGGTCCATGAAGTCGCGTAAGCTTGCGTAAACCATTGGCGGATTAGTCTGGCCAGAACCGGGCCGTGTCAACCTGTCGCTGGCGCTTGTCGCCGCCGGCGCCCACGCCCATATTTCTCGTGTTTCAAAGGGTTTGAGCCATGAACTATTGGGTCGTCGGCGGCGAATACACCGATACGGACTTTCGTCGGATCATGCCCGGCAAGGCCGAGGAACGGCTCGGGCCTTATACGTCCTTCAAGGACGCCCGGGATGCCTGGGCGTCGCGCGCCTTCTCCACCATCGATCATTGCCTGATCCGCTACCGGATCGTCGAAGAGGACGCCTGAGCGATTGCCCTTCGGATAGGACGCTGGCACGCTGGCGTCGGATCGAGGGAGGCAGATACCGGATGATGTCGAAGGCGGCCGCAATGCTTCGCCCCCTCCTTCTCGTCTTCCTCCTGGTGACGGCACCGGCCGCTGCGCGTGCCGAGGCGCCACAGTCGGCCGAAGGCACCTCGATCTGGTGGCTCGCCGCCTACAAGGCCGCGACCTTCGAGGCGGCGGCGAACACGGCCGATATCGCCTTGTTCTCTCTGTTCATCGGCGGAGGGGCGGCAGCGGCGGCGGGCTACTTCGCCGTCAATACGGCCACGGCGCTGGCATCCTACTATTCCCATGAAATGATCTGGAATCTGTACGGACCCGAGCTCAGCGACGAGTCCGAGACGCGGATCGCCCTGCAGAAGACCGCCACCTACCGTGTCGTCAGCATCTCGCGGCACCTGGCGCTGGGGGCGGCTTTCGGTGGCACCCTCGCTGCCTCGCTCGCCTTCACTGCGGCAGGGCAGGCGGCCGACATCGCCCTCTACCTGGCGAACGAGACGCTCTGGGCACGCTACGGCCCGCGCCCGATCCGCTGAGGCAAAGGCGGGTGGCTCAGTAGGCCTCGACCGGCTTCCGCGACTGGCCGTTCGTCGGCAGGGCGAGGCGCTCGACCGGCCGGCGGCCGAACTTCAGGAAGAGGGTCGGCGTCAGGATCGCGTCGAGGATGGTGGCGCTGATCAGGCCACCGAAGATGACAAGCGCCACCGGCGACAGGATCTCGCGGCCCGGTGTGTCGGAATCGATGATGAGCGGCAGGAGGGCGAATCCCGCGGCCGAGGCAGTCATCAGCACCGGCGTCATCCGCTCGAGGCTGCCGCGGATGACGACCTCCTGACCGAACGGCTGGCCCTCGCGCAGGATCAGGTTGATGTAGTGGCTGACTTTCAGGATGCCGTTGCGCGTCGAGATGCCGGTCAGGGTGATGAAGCCGATCAGGCTGGCGACGGACAGGGGCTGTCCGGCAATGATCAGGGCGAGCACGCCGCCGACCAGGGCGAAAGGCACGCTGGCCATGATGACCAGGGTCAGCGCCGTCGAGCGATATCGGAAATAGAGGACGATGAAGATCAGCGACAGCGAGATGCAGGAAAGCAGCGAGATCCTGAGTGTCGCTTCCTCCTGTGCCTGGAACGCGCCTTCGAGGCTGGTGAAGTAGCCGGACGGCAGGCGCATCCCGGCGAGCGCCTTGCGGATGTCGGCGACGATCCGGGTCATGCTGGAGCCGTCGGAGTTCGCGATCACGACGATGCGCCGGCGACCGTTCTCGCGCAGGACCTGGTTGGGGCCGTCGGTATCCTCGACCTGGGCGACATAGGAGAGTGGGATGCGCCCGGCGGGGGTCTCGATCAGCAGCGCGCCGAGCCCCTCGCTGGTGCGGTCGTCATCGGCGAGGCGAAGGATCACGTCGTAGCGCCTGGTCCCGTCGATCACCTGGGAGACCACACGTCCGCTGGACAGATGCTCGAGCGAGCGCGTGATGTCGGCGGGGGTGATGCCGAAGAGAAGCGCGCGCTCGGCGTCGGCGATGATGCGAACTTGCGGCACGCGCGTCACCCGCTCGACACCGAGGTCGACGATCCCCGGAATCTTGGCGAGTTCGAGCCGGACGCGCTCGGCCAGCGTTCCGATCAGGTCGAGGTCGTCGCCGAATATCTTGACCGCGATCTGGGCGCGGATGCCCGAGCGCATGTGATCGAGGCGATGGGAGATCGGCTGGCCGATGAGCAGCGTCGCCGGCAGGACGCCGATCTTGTCGCGGATCGCCGCGTGGATCTCCTCACGGCTGCGGGACGACGGTTTCAGATCGACGTCGATCTCGGCGGCGTGGACGCCCTCGGCATGCTCGTCGAGCTCGGCGCGGCCGGTGCGCCGGCCGACCGAGACCACCTCGGGTATCTCCATCATCAGCCGCTCCGCCATCAGGCCGAGACGGTTCGACTCCGCCAGCGAGATGCCGGGGTTGAAGTTGAGGGCCATCGTCAGCGTGCCCTCGTTGAACGGCGGCATGAAGCTCCGCGGCAGCAGAAGCAGCGCGATGCCGGCGGTGACGGCGAGGGCGGCCGAGGTGGCCCAGATCCGGGGCGCGCGCGGGAACGCCCAGAGCAGCAGGCGCTCGTTCTGCCGCTTCAGGCGGGCGACGAGCCAGGAATCGCCGTGCTCGAGCCGCTTGAGGCTCGGCAGCAGGTAGAAGGACAGGACCGGGATAACCGTGACCGCCGTCACCAGGCTGGCGAGGATCGAGACGATGTAGGCGACGCCGAGCGGCCGGAACAGACGGCCTTCGAGCCCGGTCAGCGCGAACAGCGGCACGAACACTAGGACGATGACCATAGTCGAATAAAAGATGCCGGAGCGCACCTCCTGGGAGGCGTCGATCACCACGTCGATCGCCTGCCGCGGCGTCGGCAGCGCCAGGTTTTCCCGCAGCCGCCGGAAGATGTTCTCGACGTCGACCACGGCGTCGTCGACCAGCTCGCCGATGGCGATGGCGATGCCGCCGATGGTCATGGTGTTGATCGACATCCCCAGTGTCTCGAACACGATCATGGTGATCAGGATCGAGATCGGGATCGCCGTCAGCGATATCATCGTGGTGCGGACGTTGAGCAGGAACAGGAACAGGATGGCGGTGACGACGATGATGGCGTCGATCAGCACGCTTCGGAGGTTGCCGATCGAGGCCTCGATGAAGTGCGATTGCCTGAAGAGATAGTTGTCGACCTTGACGCCCGCGGGCATGGACCGCGAGAGATCCGCCATCGCCGCCTCGATCTGGTGGGTGAGGTCGATGGTGTTGGCGCCCGGCTGCTTCTGGACAGTGACGATCACCGCGGGCTGCCCCATGTAGCCCGCATCGCCCCGCTTCACCTGGGGGGCATAGTCGACGGTGGCGACCTGGCGCAGCAGGATCGGCCGGCCGCCGCGATGGTCGACGACGAGGTCGCGAAGCACGTCGAGGCTCAGGGTTCGCCCGATGTTGCGGATGACGAACTCGCGGCCGCGCTGGTCGATGAAGCCGCCGCCGGTATTGGCGCTGAAGTCGGCGATGGCGCGCTCGACATTCTCCTTGGTGATGCCGTAGGCGGCGAGATCGCTCGGCTGAGGGGTCACCCGGAACGTCCTCACCTCGCCGCCGATCGGGATCACCTGCGCGACGCCGGGGATCGACAGGATCCGGGGCCGGACGATCCAGTCGCCGATGTCCCTTAGGTCCATCGGCGACGTGCTTTCGCCGGTGAGGGCGATCAGCATGATCTCGCCCATGATCGAGGTGATCGGCATCATCTGCGGCATCACCAGCGGCGGCAGGCGGTCGCGCGCCAGAGACAGCCGCTCCGCCACCTGCTGGCGGCTCAGATAGACGTTCGCGTTCCAGTCGAACTCGACATAGATGATCGAGATTCCGGCCGCCGAGACCGACCGCACCCGGGTCACGCCGGGGGTGCCCGCCATCGCCATCTCGATGGGGAAGGTGACCATCCGCTCGACTTCGTCGGGCGAGAGGCCGCCGGCCTCGGTCATCACCACGACGCTGGTCTTGTTGAGATCCGGGAACACGTCGACGGGTATGCGCTGCAGCGACAGGCCGCCGTAGAAGACGAGCAGCGCCGCGACGACCAGGACCAGCCCACGGGCGCGCAAGCTGCCGCGGATGATGAGATTGAACATCCCCAACGCCGCCTAGCGGACCTGGCTCAGCAGCTCGGCCCCGGTCACCACCACTCGCTTGTTCTCGAGCAGCCCGGCGACCACGGCGACGCTGCGGCCGTCGATCGGCTCGACCTTGACCAGAAGCGGGACGAACCGCTCGGCTCCCGTGTGCTGCCAGACGATCGCCTGCCCCGCAGGATTCCGTACGACGGCGGCCGGCGGCAGGATGATGCCCTTGTGCTTGTCGCGGGTTTCCACCAGGACGAGGACCGGCGTGCCGATCGGCAGCATCGTCGGCTCCTGCACGTGAAACAGGATCGGGATCGCCTGCTGGTTCAGCTTCGGGCCGTGGCCGAGGAATGAAAGCGGCAGAGAGCGGCCGTCGGCGGTGACGGCGTTGGCGCCGGCGATGGCGTCCAGCAGGGTCGGATCGTAGCCCGACGCTTCCACCCAGACCCGTTCCGGATCGACGATCTCGTAGAGCGTGGTGCGCGACTCGACGATCTGGCCGGCGATCGCATTGGCGACCGAGATGACGCCGTCGGCCGGTGCCCGCAGGGGAATCTGCATGCCTTCGCGGTCGATGATGATCCGGTTGATCGCGGCGCGCCGCCTCAGCAGCGTCTCCACCTCGGCGGTGAGCGCGTTGGTCAGCTTGATGTCGGCGTCGGCGCCGATGGCGTCTTCGGCGCGCTGTTTCAGCGTGGTGAGGTCGCGGTCGATGAGCGCGAGTTGCTGGAGGATGTTGCCGCGGTCGATTGGGTTGATGACCGGCACGATCGACGCCAGCACCTCGCCGCGCACCACGCGCTGGCCGACGCGCGGCAATCCGCCCGGCGCCAGCTCGACCCGGCCGGGCATCGTGCTCTGCACGGTGCCGCTCGCCGCGGGATCGGCGGACACGCGGCCGACCAGGCGGACGACGCGGTTGGCTTCGCCCTGGCGGCTTATCCCGGTGCGGATGCCCAGCACGAACTGCGCCTGTTTGGGCACGAACAGCGAGCCGTCGGGGAGGCGGCGAGGGCTGTTCGGCGGCAGGGTGGAAGAGTCGAGGTCTTCGCGCGAGACCGGCGTGTCGTCGTCGCCATGGCCGGGATGGCCCGCCGCCGGCAGGCTCCAGACGAGGAGCACGACCGTCGCGACGGCAACGGCGCGTCCGTTGCGCCCGTTGGCGATGCCGAGGCCGAGGATGAAGGCGCCGAGCGCCAGCAGCCAGGCGCCGAGCGGAAGGCCGAGGGACCAGCCGTTCCATCCGGACGAGGGCGCCAAGGCGCCGCCGGGGACGTCAAGGACACCGCCCAGCAGGTCCTGGCGGCCGCCGGCGACGACCGAGACGGTGACGGCCGTCTGGCTCGGCCCGGTGAGGCCGGCATTGGCGGCCGTGTAGATCCCGCCGCCGCGCTCGACGACCGGAACATCCCGCTCGTCGAGGGAAAGAGTCAGCTTGGCGTCCGGGATCGGCGCGTTGTCGACGAAGTCCGCCAGGTAGAGGACGATCTCTCTGCTTTCCACCGTCACCACCAGCTCGAAATTCGGGCTGCTGGCTTCCATTCTTGGAGGCACGGTCGAGACGCGAGGCGCCGCAGTGACGGATGGCGAGCCGGTTGAGAGCAGGCTGAAGACGCCGAAGACCGCGACGGCAGCGCCGATCAGAACCTGGAGGACGCGGACAGGCTTCCAGGAAGAGGCCGGCGCCGAGGGGGGAGCGACGCCGTTTGCGACTTGATCGCTCCCGCTCGGCGCCTTGTCCGTGTCCGGTTCGCGATGGGCACCGGGTTGCATGGGAAACCTACCGGCCTAGTGCCATTATTCGGAATGGTTCGGCGGAGACGGCATAGTCGCCGAGGAACGGATAGGTGAACTTCACGATGATCAGGACCACTGTCATGGTCACGATCGTCAGCATCAGCGACATGACCATCGTCGCACCGAAATGGGCACTGGCGAAGAATGCCGGGAATATGATCGAGACCACCGTTCCGATCAGCGCCGAGATCAGCAGCAACGGGTTGAGCGCGCCGGCGCCGAGCAAGATCCGTCGAGATCGCATGTCTCTGATCTTGAGGAGGTTGTCCAGGGACAGCTGATAGACGACGCGCTCCTTCTCGGTCAGAGGCTCCAGCGCCATGTAGACGGCGAAAATGTCGCCCAGCGCCGCCTCGGTCCGGGCGCTCCCGGTCCCGATGTGAAGAATGGGCCACTCGTCCTCGGCGACGCTTTTCGCATAGTCGCGGATGTGCACGCGCACGATCTCGCGGGTCGACAGCGGGAAGCCGGTGGCGAGATCCTGCATCGACTGCAGGGAGTCGATCTCCTCGTCGACGAAGACGCGGACATCCTCATACTTCTGGTAGGCGCCGAACAGCAGCAGCCCGAGATACCCTGCGAACACCGAGGAGAGGAACGCGAACTTGAAGCCGCCGACCAGGCTGTTTCCCTGCAGCTCCGCGGGGGTGAAATAGGCGTGGACGATCAGCGACGAGACGACGGAAAGCAGGAGCCCGCCGCCGCCCAGCAGAACCGTCGCCACCCATACGGGCTCGTTCGCAAGCCACTGAAACCACGTCATGAATCGGCCCGCAAGTGGACTGGCACGGTAACGCCCCCTACCCAACTGAAGCTCTTCGGTTAATTCTCTGCGCCAACCGACGGAAATGCAAGCATTCGGCGCGGATGGGTGCCCGTCATACACGTCTAGCCGAGCACTCGCCAGACGATCGTCTCCCGGGTGTCGCGGTCCTCCAGGTCGCGCGAGGTCGGGACGACATAGCGGGCGACCTCCGCCAGCCCGTCCGCCGGCTTGTAGGCGCGGCCGGGATCGCCCATCAGCACGGTGACGCCGGCGCGGGCCTGGGACTTGATCCACCCCGCGACCCGGTCGGCCATCGGCCGCTCGTAGCAGAGGTCGCCGGCCAGCACCGTGTCCCAGTCTCCTGGTGCCTCGTCGAGCACGTCGCGGTCGAGCGCGGTGACGACGACGCCGTTGAGGCGCGCGTTGAGGTCGATGGCGGCCAGCGCGAAGCGGTCGATCTCGCTGGCCGAGACCGTGCGCGCGCCGCTCTTGGCGGCGGCGATGGCGGCGATGCCGCAGCCGGCAGCGAGATCCAGCACCCGCCGCCCGGCGACGAGACGGGGCGTATCCAGCACGTGGC
>CAXNIC010000228.1:0-8389 GCA_964201945.1 Alphaproteobacteria bacterium | reverse complement strand
GTTTCGCAAGCGGATCAGCCAGTCGAAGGAGCAGCTGCGCGGGTTCGAGTCGCAGCTCGTCTCGGCGAAGCAGCAGATGGCCATTGCCGTGGACGAACGCGGCGGCCTGGCTCAGCTTCTCGAGAAGGGCTTCGTCGCCCGGACCCGGGTCCTGGCGCTGGATCGCGAAGTTGCCGGTCTTGGCGGCAGGGTCGGCGACCTCGTGTCGGCGATCGCCGCGGCGCGCGAGCAGATCGGCGGATCAGAGGCCGAAATCGAGCGCCTGGCGCGGGAGCGCGAGGCCGAGATCGCGCAGACGCTGAGGACGACGCAGGGCAGCCTCGGCGAAGTGACGCCGAAGCTCGGCGCCACCCTCGAGGCGCTCGGCCGCGTCGAGTTGCGGGCACCCCGCGCCGGATGGGTGGTCGCCTTGTCGGTCTTCAATCGGGGGGCGGTGATACGCGGCGGCGACCGCGTCCTCGACATCATTCCCTTCGACAGCCCGCTCGTGGTCGAAAGCCGGATTCGTCCGGAGGACGTCGACGAGGTGCGGACCGGCATGCGGGCCGAGATCCGTCTGACCGGATTGAACCAGAGGATCACGCCGGTCGTCGGCGGACAGATCGTGAGCATCTCGGCCGACCGCATGGTCGATGTCAGGTCGGGGGATGCGTATTTCGAGGTGATGGCGTGGCTGGACGAGACCGAGGTCGCGCCGTTCGCCGCCCAGCTCGTGTCCGGCATGCCGGCGCTCGCGATGTATCCGACCGTCGAGCGGACGCCGCTCAGCTACCTGCTGAAGCCGTTGCTCGACGGCTATGACCGGGCGCTCCGGGACTGATCGATGAAGATCCTGTTCATCCACCAGAGCTTTCCTGGCCAGTTCAAGAACATCGTCCGGTATCTCGCGGCGAATGCCGACAACGACGTCCGGTTCATCTCGCGTCCCAATGCCAACGGCATTCCCTCGGTGCGCCGTTACACCTACGAGCCCGCCCGCGAGTCGGCGAAGCAGACCCATCACTATGTGAGGGACCTGGAGCGCGGCGTCCTGAACGGACAGGCCGTCGCCCTGAAGATCCGGGAGCTGCTCGCCTCCGGGTTCCACCCGGATGTCGTCGTCGGCCACAGCGGCTGGGGCGAGACGCTGTTCATCAAGGACGTCCTGCCGTCGACGCCGCTCCTCTCCTATTTCGAGTTCTTCTACAAGGCGTTCGGCGCCGATACCAACTTCGATCCCGAGTACCCGCTGGGCCTCGACGACAGCTTCCGGATCCGCATCAAGAATGCCGTCAACCATACCGGCATGGACGCGGCGGACTGGGGCCTCACGCCGACGAACTGGCAGCGGTCGCTCTATCCGGCCTGGGCGCAGAAGCGGATGACGGTCCTCCACGAAGGCATCGATACGAATGTCATCGTGCCGAATCCGAACGCCTGCTTCCGGCTCCCCAACGGCGTCGGCCTCTCGCCCGGCGCGAAGGTCGTGACTTACGTCGCCCGGAACCTGGAGCCGTATCGGGGCATCCACACCTTCGTCAGGTCGATCCCCGGGATTCTCGAACGCCAGCGCGATGCCGTCATCGTGGTGGTGGGCGGAAACTCCGTCTCCTATGGGCGGACCGCGCAAGGGGACGAGAGCCACTTGTCGCGGCTGATGAAGGAGGTCGGGGCGGACTGGAGCCGCGTCTGGTTCCTCGGACAGATCCCGTATCAGGACTATCTGTCTCTGCTCCAGGTCTCCGCCGCGCATGTCTACCTGACCTATCCGTTCGTTCTCTCCTGGTCGATGCTGGAGGCGATGGCGGCGGGATGCCTCGTCATCGGCTCCTCGACGCCGCCGGTGGAGGAGGTCATTCGCGACGGCCACAACGGGCTGCTGGTGGACTTCTTCGGCGCCGACGATCTGGCGCGGGCGGTCCATTGGGCGCTCGATCATCCGTCCGAGTCCGCGCGCATCCGCCAGCGCGCCCGCCAGCATGTCGAGACGAGATACGACTTCGCGCGCTGCATCCGGCCGCAATTCGAGGCCCTGCTGACCCGGCTGGCGAAGCCGGTCCCGCCGGCTGTCCGGTCGAGGAGCCGCGCCCGGCTGAACGGTAGGTCCCAGGAAGCGGGCGGGAACGCCGCCGCACGGGTGTGGCATGCCGTCCACTGAAACCAGTGCCGGCCAGACGGCGCTCGGGCTTCTCGTCTTTGCACTGGCGACCGCGGTTGCGGCCGTGGTCGGCGCCTATCTCGCGATGCTGGTTCTCTACGCCTGAGACCCGATGCTGAAGAGCAAGGTCCATGTGGACGACGGCGACTCCGATGCGCTCGATCGAGACCTTCGGGCGGCGCTCGCGCTGGAGCAGAAGGGCGAGAAGGCGATGGCCGGTCGCGTCTACGAGGATGTGATCCGATCGCTCCCGGGCCGCCCCTTGAATAGCGTTCTGCAGGCGGCCCGCGTGCTTCGCGCGCGACGACGCCATGGCCAGGCGGCGCAGGCGTTCCGTCACGCGCTGAAACGGGATCCCGAGAACCTGCAGGCGGGTCTCGAACTCGGCGCGACGCTTTGCGACGGCGGGCAGCTTGCCAAGGCCCGGGCGGTGTTCAGGCAGCGCCTGAGCCTGGAGCCGGGAGCGATCCCGGTGATGATGCGATTGGGGCAGGTCGAGGCCAGCCTCTCGTTGCCGACCGAGGGGATATGGCTGCAGCGCGCGCTGGCATGCGATGTGGACCCGCTCGACGCTCACCTGCGGCTCGCCCGGATTCGCCTGCCGGGACCGGGATATCTCGACGTCCTGGCGACGGTGCACGAGATCCTGAGGCCACGCTCCTACGTCGAGATCGGCGTCGCGTCGGGAAGCAGCCTTGCCCTGGCCCGGCACCCGACCCGGGCCGTCGGGGTCGACCCCCATCCGCGGATCAAGCGGCGGTTCAGCGTCCCGGCGGTCGTCTACCGCATGAAGAGCGATGAGTTCTTCAAGGAGGTCGACCTCGCCGAAGCCCTGGGTGGGGCATCGTTCGATCTCGGGTTCATCGACGGCCTGCACAGTTTCGAGCAGACCTTGCGGGACTTCGTGAACCTGGAATCTCGGTCAGCGCCGACGTCCGTGCTGCTTCTGCATGACTGCCTGCCTCTCGACGAACGAACCGGTTCCTGGCCGCGGACCACGTCGTTCTGGAGCGGCGACAGCTGGCGGATTCTTCCCTACCTCATGGAGCAACGGCCGGAACTCGGCATTCACGTGATCCCGTGCTGGCCGACGGGACTGGTCGTCGTCACCGGTCTCGATGCGAGCCGGGGCGCACCCCCGCTGGAGGCGCGGCAACTCGACCGCTACCGGTCTCTGTCTATCGGGGCGTTCTATCGTCTCTACGTGGCGCGGATATCTTCGATCCGGAACGACGCGGCTGCTCATGGGGCGTTTTTCGGTGGACTCGCGAAGGCCGCGCCGGCCGGCCGCGGCTAGGTCACTCGCGCTTGCTGCCGTCGCTCTTGCAGAAGGCGCGGAGCTTCTTGACGTTGTCGATGGTGACGGTCCCCTTCTTGTCGACCCGGATACCGACCTCGCGCAGCTGGGCGAAGGCGCGCGACAGGCTTTCGGGCGTCATCCCCAGGAGGGCGGCGAGGACCGGCCGGTCGTCCCGGAGGGAGACGCGGGTGGTTCCGGACGCCTCCGGCGTCAGCGACGCGATGTGCCGGGCGAGACGCTGGATCGTCGTCAGCAGCTTGAGGTCCCGGATATGGCTGGTCATCGCCAAGTTGGCATTGACCAGCGCCCGCAGGACCGCCGACGACGTCGTCGGGTCCTTGAAGGCGAGTTCCCGGAACTTCGAGACCGGGATCATCATGATCCGCCCGCCTTCGACCAGGCGCCCTCCGGTGCAATACGGCACGCCGAGAAGGGTGGCTATGTCGAGGATGGCTTCGCCGGTCTCGCGGATGAGGATGATGGTTTCGTCCTGGTCGACCCGGCTGGTGATGGCCACGCGACCGGAAAGGACGACGTAGAGGAACTTCGCGGTCGTCCCCTGCTCGAACAGGATGGTGCCCTTCGGCAGCCCCTGGACGAAGGCGTCGTTGGTGAGCTGCTCGAGAGCCTCGTCCCTGAGATTGGACAACAGTTGGACGTTGAGCATGAGCTGCTGGTCGTTGTCACCTCGTAGCGTCACGTCGCCCGTCCTGTCGGTTTTTGGGCCGTCGCGGCGATGCGACGGCGAGCCGGAACTACGCTCATTTCTGATTGTTTAGCGAACCTTAAATCCGATTCTGAGCATGCTATCTAGCACACTCCGCCGGCGGAGATATCCGTTGGTAACGGGCCGAAACCGGTTTGGGCGGACGCGCCAGCAGACATTCAGGCGTGGATCTGGGGTAATTTGATACCGCAGTATCCGTGAACCGGGGGTTGCCGCGTCCGGGCGTGAGCAACTCCGCACGCCAGCGCATGGCGCTCTCGGCTCACTGACTGAAAAGATTGGTCGGAGCGGCGGGATTTGAACCCACGACCCCCAGTCCCCCAGACTGATGCGCTACCAGGCTGCGCTACGCTCCGACCGTGGGGTAGTCACCGGCAGCTCCGAGGAGTGCCGGCCGGGGAGGTGAGCTTATAGCGGCGGGGCGCCCGGGGCGCAACGACCGCGGCGGCGGCCAATAGTCCGCCTTGGGTGTGCCTCGATTGACAATTGTCCGGACAATTGGATAGCGTTGCCGTCATGCGCAAGCACGAGCGAGCGGACGGTGGGGCGGAGCGGCCGGGCGGGCGGCAGCCGGCCTATCGGCAGATCCTCGACACGCTGCGGGAAAGGATCAGCCGCGGCGACTATCCGGTCGGCGAGCGGATGCCGACCGACGAGGCGCTGATGCTGGAATTCGGCGTCTGCCGCTACACCGCGCGTGCGGCGGTGCAGGTGCTGGTCGCCGACGACGTGGTCCGGCGCTTTCGCGGCAAGGGCAGCTTCGTCGTCGCCACGCCCGAAACCTCCGGACAATGGGCGCTGAACTCGCTCGACGACCTGATCGATCACAGCTTCGCCCACACCGTGCGGATCCGCGCCAAAGGCTTCGTCACCGCCGGGCAGGCCCCGGAGGCGGCGAAGGCCTTCGGGCTTGCCGGTGACGAGCCGATCTTCCGCCTGGTCGCGGTCCGCGAAGGCGACGGCGCGCCCTATACCTATTCCGAGATCTTCCTGCCGACCGACGTCGCCGAGCGGCTGCCGCAGCGGAGCCTCACCGGCGCGATCCAGGGCGCGGTCATCCGCATGATCGAGCGCCATTGCGGCGTGCCGGTCGCGCATGCGCTGCAGGTGGCCTCCGCCGCCGCGGCGAACCCTGAGATCGCGCGGTTGCTCGACCTGCCGGAAGGGACGCCCCTGCTGCTTTTGGAACGCACCTATGCCAGCCGCGACGGCCGGGTGCTGCAGTTCGCTCGCGTCTATTGCCGTTCAGACCGCTACCGCCAGACCGTCGAGTTCCGCCGGCGCCAGCCGGCCACCGAAGGCGAGGCGGCGATCACCACGCGCCTCGACCGGCCGGCCCGAAGCGCGCCCAGGAACCGCCGGCTCGCCTAGATCTGCCAAGGGAGGAGATTCACATGACACATGCCGTGTCCCGCGTTCTGCTGGCGGCCGCCATCGGCTTGGTCGGCTCCGCCGCCGGTGCCGCCGAGCTTCGCGTCGGCTATTCCGCCGACATCACCACCCTCGATCCGGCCAATCACCGAAGCCGCGTCACCGAGGGCCTGATCCTCAATCTCTACGACGCGCTTCTGGCCCGCACCGACGACATGAAGATCGTGCCGGAGCTGGCCGAGTCCTGGAAGCAGATCGACGCCACCACCTACGAGTTCGTGCTGCGGAAGGGCGTCAAGTTCCACTCGGGATCCGAGATGACGGCAGACGACGTGAAGTTCACCTTCGACCGCCTGGTCAAGGACGGCGCCATGGGCGGCCAGACCAGCCCGCGCAAGAGCCTGCTCGGGCCGCTGAAGGACACCAGCGTCGTCAACCCGACCACGGTGCGCTTCCACCTCGCCGAGCCCTGGCCGATCCTGGCCGCCTACCTGCCGTTCCAGCAGGTGGTGAGCAAGGCCTTCGTCGAGAAGGTCGGCACGCCGGCGATGGCGACCCAGGCCGACGGCACCGGCCCCTTCAAGCTGGTCGACTGGCGCCGCGGCGACTCGATCATCCTGGAGCGCTTCGATGGTTACTACGGCGGCTCGCCGGACCTGGCGCCGGTCGGCAAGGCCGGCGTCGACCGCGTCGTCTTCAAGATCATTCCGGAAAGCGCGTCGCGCGTCGCCGCCTTGCTTGCCGGTGAGGTCGACCTGATCGACGAGCTGCCGGTGCACTCGATCAAGCAGATCGAGGCCAATCCGCGCACCAAGGTGCTGGCGACCAACGGCACCCGCAGCTTCTTCATCCCGATGAACAACACCAGGCCGCCGTTCAACGACGCCCGCGTGCGGCTCGCGGCCAATCTCGCCGTTGACCGGAAGCTGATCATCGACCGCGTGCTCTCAGGCCTGGCGACGCCGCTGAACGGGCTGCTCAGCCCGGAGTCCTACGGCTTCAACGCGAACCTGCCGTCGCTCGCGCTCGACGTCGACCGCGCGAAGAAGCTTCTGGCCGAGGCGGGGCACCCGAACGGCGTCGAGGCGACCCTCGATGTCGCCAACGCCTTCAAGGATGTCGCCGAGGCGGTCGCCTCCCAGCTCACCCGCGCCGGCATCCGCACCAAGGTGCAGCTCTGGGAGCAGACGACGCTCAGCCAGACCTGGGCCAAGCCCGAGACCAACGGCCGCGACATGGTCTTCCAGTCCTGGGGCGACGGTGCGCTCGATCCGGTCGGCATCTTCGTGCCGGTGCTGAAGGGCAAGGACCGCGGCAACTATTCCGGCTACGCCAACAAGGACGTCGACGCGCTGCTCACATCCGCCGACACCGAGGTCGATGTCGCCAAGCGCTCCAAGATGTACCAGGACGCGCAGGCGATCGTTGCCAAGGACACGCCCCTGATCTTCCTCTGGCTGCCGCAGGACGTCTACGGCGCCAGCGCGCGGCTGAAGAACTGGCGGCCCTCGCCCCGCGGCGTGGTCAAGCTGCACGACGCCCGCGTCGACTGAGGGTTCGTTGACTCCGCTTCGTCTCATCGAGCGGCTTCTGCAGCTCGTGCCGGTCCTGCTCGGCATCAGCGTCATCGTGTTCGCGATGATGGCGCTGACGCCGGGCGATCCGGTGCAGATCATGCTGGGCGACTCGCTCTCGAACGAGGCGCAGAAGGAGTCGCTGCGCCGCGACATGGGGCTCGACCTGCCGGTCGCCGAGCGCTTCGTCCGCTTCCTCGGCAATGCGGTCACCGGCAATTTCGGCCTCAGCTTCTTCCATCGTCGTCCGGTGGGCGAGATCATCCTGGAGCGGCTGCCGGCGACCATCGAGCTCACGCTGGTCTCGCTGCTCATCGCCATCCTGGTCGCCATCCCGCTCGGCGTCATCGCCGCGGTCCGCCGAGATTCTTTGCTGGATCGCCTCGCTACCGTCGGCTCGATGCTGGGCGTCTCCATGCCAGGCTTCTGGTTCGGCATCCTCCTGATCCTGCTGTTCGCGGTGCAGCTCCACTGGCTTCCGGTGTCCGGCCGTATCGGCTTCGGCCAGGAGGTGCCGGCCGTCACCCGTTTCGTCCTGGTCGATGCGCTGATCGCCGGCCGCCTCGACAGCTTCTTAGATGCGCTCCGGCACATCCTCATGCCCGCGGTCACGCTCGGCCTCGGCATGGCGGCCCTCCTGATGCGGGTGACCCGCACGGCAATGGTCGAGGCGCTGGCCCAGGACTATGTCGTCTTCGCCGAGGCCAAGGGCCTGAGCCGCGCCCGCGTCATCGGTCGGCACGCGCTGAAGAACGCGCTGATCCCGACCGTGACCGTGGCCGCGATCGAGACTGGCTCGCTGCTCGGCGGCAACATGATCGTCGAGACGGTGTTCGGCTGGCCCGGCCTCGGCCGCCTGGTGGTGGAGGCGATCTTCACCCGCAACTACCCGCTGGTGCAGGCCGCCGTGCTGCTCTACGCGGTGACCTACGTCTTCCTGAACTTCCTCGCCGACCTGCTCTACACCGTCCTCAATCCGAAGGTCCGGCTGTGAGCGTGGCGCTTCCCGCCTTGCGCGTGGCCGAGGAGTCGATCCTCGTCGGCAACCTGAAGACCTTCGCTGCCAACCGGCTGGCGATGGTCTCGGCGCTGGTCTGCCTCGGCTTCTGCCTGGTGGCGCTGCTGGCACCGTGGCTCGCCCCGCAGGACCCGTATGAGAGCGACCTGCTCCGCCGCCTGCAGCCGCCGGCCTGGGAGGAGGGGGGCGAGACCGGCTTCCTGCTCGGCTGCGATGCGCTCGGCCGCGACATCCTCTCCCGCATGATCTACGGCACCCGCAT
>CAXNIC010000227.1:0-8397 GCA_964201945.1 Alphaproteobacteria bacterium | reverse complement strand
ACCTTCTCGACGCCGGCGGTGCGGCAGAGCCGCTTGATCGCGATGATCTCGAGCAGGTTCGAGACCTCGTCCGGCAACTTGCCGAAGCGGTCGACCAGCTCGGCGGCGAAAGCATCGATCTCCTGCTGGTCGATCAGAAGCGAGAGCCGCCGGTAGAGGCCGAGGCGGACCGAGAGGTCGGCGACGTAGCTTTCGGGGATCAGCACCGCGGTGCCGATGGCGATCTGCGGCGTCCACTGCTCCTGAGCCTCGCCGCCACCACCGCGAGCGCCCGCCACCGCCTCTTCGAGAAGCTGCTGGTAGAGCTCGATGCCGACCTCGCGGATATGACCGGACTGCTCCTCGCCGAGCAGGTTGCCGGCACCGCGGATATCCATGTCGTGGGAGGCGAGCGCGAAGCCGGCGCCCAGCGTGTCGAGCGTCTGCATCACCTCGAGCCGGCGCTGCGCCGTCGGCGTCAGCACCTTGTTCGGCGGCAGGGTCATGTAGGCATAGGCGCGGATCTTGGCGCGGCCGACGCGGCCGCGGAGCTGGTAGAGCTGGGCCAGACCGAACATGTCGGCGCGGTGGATGATCAGCGTGTTGGCGGACGGGATGTCGAGGCCGGACTCGACGATGTTGGTCGAGAGCAGAAGGTCGAACTCGCGGTCGACGAAGCGCGTCATCACCGATTCAAGCGCGGTAGGCGACAGCCGGCCATGGGCCTGGCCGATCTTGATCTCCGGCACCAGCTTAGCCAACCGCTCGGCCACCGCCGGCAGGTCTTCCAGCCGCGGGCAGACATAGAAGGTCTGGCCGCCGCGGTAGTGTTCGCGAAGGATGGCTTCGCGGATCACCACGCCGTCATAGGGGAGCACGAAGGTGCGGACGGCGAGGCGGTCGACCGGCGGCGTGGTGATCACGCTCATCTCGCGCACGCCGGACAGCGCCATCTGGAGCGTGCGCGGGATCGGCGTCGCGGTCAGCGTCAAAACATGGACGTCGGCGCGGAGCTCCTTCAGGCGCTCCTTCTGGCCGACGCCGAAATGCTGCTCCTCGTCGACGATGACGAGGCCGAGATTGGCGAACTGCACCGACTTGGCCAAAAGCGCATGGGTGCCGATCACCAGCTCGATGGTGCCGTCGGCCAGGCGCTTCTTGGTCTCGGTCGATTCCTTCGCCGTCACCATCCGCGAGAGCTGGCCGATGCGGATGGGCAGCCCGGAAAAGCGCTGGGTGAAGGTCTGCACGTGCTGGCGGCAGAGCAGCGTCGTCGGCACCACGACCGCGACCTGCATCCCGGACATGAGGCCGAGAAAGGCCGCCCGCAGCGCCACCTCGGTCTTGCCGAAGCCGACATCGCCGCAGATCAGCCGGTCCATCGGCTTGCCGGACGCCAGGTCGTCGACGGTGTCGCCGATGGCGCGCAGCTGGTCGTCGGTCTCGACATAGGGGAAGCGCGCGCAGAACTCCTCGTAGAGTCCTTCCGGCACGTTGATCACCTCGCCCTTCCGCACCTCGCGTTCGGCCGCGATCTTGATCAGGCGGGCGGCGATGTCGCGAATCTTCTGCTTGACCCGCGCCTTCCGCGATTGCCAGCCGGCACCGCCGAGACGATCGAGCTGGGCGTCGCTTTCGTCGGTGCCGTAGCGCGACAGCACCTCGATGTTCTCAACCGGCACGAACAGCTTGTCGCCGCCGGCATAGAGCACGCGAAGGCAGTCGTGCGGGGCGCCGGAGACTTCGAGCGTGACCAGCCCGTCATAGCGGCCGATGCCGTGCTCGATATGGACGACGAGGTCGCCCTCGGCCAGCGTGGAGGCTTCCTTGAGGAAGTCCTCGCCCTTCCGGCGGCGGCGAGGCGGACGCGACAGGCGTTCGCCCAGGATGTCGGCCTCGGCGACCAGCGCGATGCCGTCATGGACGAAGCCGCGTTCCAGGCCCAGCACGGCGACGCCGATCTGGCCCTTGGACAGCGTCTCCAGCGCGCGCGCATCGGCGACCGGCGTGAGGCCGGTGACCCCGTGCTCGCCCAGCAGATGCGAGAGGCGGTCGGCCGAGCCCTCGGTGAAGGCGGCGATCGCGGCCTTCTTGCCCTCGGTCGCCAGCGCCTCGAGATGCTGGCGGACGGCGTCGTAGAGATTGATCTCAGGCGCGGTGCGGGCAGCGGCGAAGTCGTGGCCGGCACGGCCGCCGGCATCGCGGCCGGGGCCGACGAAGGGGGTGAAGGCGGCGACGGGCCGGCCCAGCAGGCGTTCCTGCCATTCGGCCGCGCTGGGATAGAGGCGGTCCGGCGGCAGCGGCTTGTAGGGCAGCCCGTCGTCGCCGCCGACCTTGCCCATGGATTTCCGCGCGTCGAAATACTCGGCGATCATCTCGAAGCGCGCCGCGGTGGAGGCCTCGACCTCGGGATCGAGCGTGATCCGCGCGTCAGGCACGTAGTCGAACAGGAGTTCCAGCTTCTCGTGGAACAGCGGCAGCCAGTGCTCCATGCCGGCATGATGGCGGCCGGCGCTGATCGCCTCGTAGAGCGGATCGGCAGTGTCGGAGCCGAACGCACCGCGGTAACCCGAGCGGAAGCGCTGGATCGAGGCGGGATCGAGCATCGCTTCGCTCACCGGCTGGAACAGCACGGCGTCGTGCTTGCCGGTGGTGAGCTGGGTCATCGGATCGAAGCTGCGGATGCCGTCGATCTCGTCGCCGAAGAAGTCGACGCGCAGCGGCTCGGCGCCACCGGGCGGGAAGACGTCGAGGATGCCGCCGCGAAGCGCGAACTCGCCGGCCTCGCGCACGGTGTCGGAGCGGCGATAGCCGGTGTGGCGCAGGAACTCGACCAGCTCGTTGACGTTGGCGCGGTCGCCGCGGGCGAGCCGGCGCACCGACGCCTTGAACACCTCTCGCGGCGGCATCCGCTGCAGGATCGCCGCCACGGTGGTGACGACGACACGGCCGGTGGCCGGCGCCGGCGTGGTCGCAATCCGGGTCAGGGAGTCGATGCGGCGGGCGACGATCTCCGGGTTCGGCGACACCCGGTCATAGGGAAGGCAGTCCCAGGCCGGGACCGGCACCGCCTCGACCTCGGGGGCGAAGAAGGCCAAGGCCTCGCAGAGCCGCGCGAGGCGGGCGTCGTCGCGGGCGACATGCAGCACCGGGCGGCCGGGGCGCGCACGCACCAGGCCCGCGATCAGGCGGGCATCGACGCCTTCCGGTACCCCGCCGATCTCGACCCGGCCGGCGACATCCAACTCGCGGTCGAGATTCATCAGACCTGGCTCGCCCGGGCGTAGCCCTGGATCATCTGCAGGACATCGGTGTCGTGCTCGGCCGGCGGCGGATCCCGCTGGATCACCCAGGCATAGATCTCCGGGTTCTCGGCATCGACCAGGGCCTCGTAGGAGTCGAGCTGGCGGGCGTCGAGGTCCTGGAGATGCGCCCTGGCGAAGCCGCCCAGCACCAGGTCGAGCTCCTTGGTGCCGGTGTAGCAGCTTCGGTAGATCAGGCGTTTCACGCGGTCGGCGGACATGCGGCCCCGAGGCGCCGGGAGGGGGCCTCGTCCTTGGATATGGGGAGTGCCCCGATATAAGCCGTTCGAGGCCGGATGTCAGCGCCCGGAATCGGTTAAAGTCCGGGCGTCATGCGCCCCGCCGTCCTCTTTCCCCTGTTCGCCGACGTCACCGCGCTGCCCGGAATCGGCCCCCGACTCGGGAAGCTGATCGCCAAGCTGGCCGGGCCTAAGGTGGTGGACCTGCTGTGGCACCGCCCGGCGGGGCTGGTCGACCGCCGCTTCCAGCCCAGCGTCGCCGAGGCGCCGGAGGGGCGGATCTGCACGCTGAAGGTCCAGATCGTCGAGCATGTGGCGCCCCCCAATCCCCGGCGCCCCTATCGCGTGCTGGCCCGCGATTCGAGCGGCACGGTCGAGCTGGTGTTCTTCCACGCCAATGGACCATGGCTGTCGAAGGCGCTGCCCATCGGCGAGACCCGCCTGGTCAGCGGCCGGGTCGAGCGCTTCCAGGGCCGCGTCCAGATGGCGCACCCCGACCGCATCGTCGGCGAGGAGCAGGCGGACGAGCTCTTGAAGCTGGAGCCGGTCTATCCGCTGACCGCGGGCCTTCCGGCCGGCACGCTTCGGAAGGCGGTCGACCTCGCCGTCGACCGGGCGCCGAACCTGCCGGAATGGATGGACGGGCCGCTGAAGGACGCCAGGCGCTGGCCAGGATGGCGCGACGCGATCAGCTTCATCCACAGCCCCTCCGGCCTGGGCGACCTGGAGCCTACATCCTCGGCCCGCGTCCGCCTCGCCTATGACGAGCTGCTGGCGAACCAGCTGGCGCTCGCGCTCATGCGCCAGCACCAGAAGAAGCAGGTCGGCCGCCGCACCGCCGGCGACGGGCGGCTTCGGAAGAAGATCCTGGCCGCCCTTCCCTACAAGCTCACCCGCTCGCAGATCGAGGCCGATGCCGAGATCGCCGGCGACATGGCCGCCGAGAAGCGGATGCTGCGGCTGCTGCAGGGCGATGTCGGCTCGGGCAAGACGGTGGTCGCCCTCATGGCGATGATCGCCGCGGTCGAGGCCGGAGCCCAGGCGGCGCTGATGGCGCCGACCGAGATCCTGGCGCGCCAGCACCTCGCCACCATCGAGCCGCTGGCGGCGGCGGCCGGCGTTCGGGTCGCGCTTTTGACCGGCCGCGACAAGGGGAAGAAGCGGGACGAGATCCTGGCTGGATTCGCCGATGGCAGCATTCCGCTGGCGGTTGGCACGCACGCCCTGGTCCAGGAGGGTGTCGCCTTCAACGACCTGGCGCTGGCGGTGGTCGACGAGCAGCATCGCTTCGGCGTCGACCAGCGGGTCGAGCTCACCTCCAAGGGCCGCGCCGTCGACGTGCTGGCGATGACGGCGACGCCGATCCCGCGCACGCTGATGCTGGCCGCCTATGGCGACCTCGACGTCTCACGCCTGACCGAGAAGCCGGCGGGACGGAAGCCGGTCGACACCCGCACCATCCCGCTCGACCGCCTGTCCGACGTCATCGAGGCGGTCGGCCGCGCCATCTTGGCCGGCGGCCAGGTGTTCTGGGTCTGCCCGCTGATCGAGGACCCGCCCGAAGGCGCACCGGACGACACGGCGGCAGCCGAGACCCGTCACATCGAGCTCGCCACCCGCTTCGGCGCCGACCGCGTCGCCCTCGTCCATGGACGGCTGAAGGCAACGGAGAAGGACAAGGCGATGGGCGCCTTCGCCGAAGGCACGGCCAAGCTTCTGGTCGCCACCACGGTGATCGAGGTCGGCGTCGACGTGCCGGCCGCCACCGTCATGGTGATCGAGCATGCCGAGCGCTTCGGTCTCGCCCAGCTCCATCAGCTCCGCGGCCGCATCGGTCGCGGCGACAAGCCCTCGACCTGCCTCCTCCTCTACCAGACGCCGCTGGGCGAGGCGGCGAAGGCGCGGCTTGCGACCTTGCGCGAGACCGATGACGGCTTCCGCATCGCCGAGGAAGATCTGAAGCTTCGCGGCGCCGGCGAGGTGCTGGGCAAGCGCCAGAGCGGGCTCCCGGAATTCCGCACCGCCGACCTCGCGGTCCACAGCGACCTGCTGCCGGTCGCGGCCGACGACGTGAAGCTGATCCTCGCCCGTGATCCCGAGCTCGAAGGCGAGCGCGGCCGCGCACTCCGGACGCTTCTCTATCTGTTCGAGAGAGACGCCGCGGTCCGCTATCTCAGGTCCGGCTAGTCGTTCGGCGTCGGCGGCTCCAGGCCGCGGTCGGGCGGAAGCACGATGCCGAGGCTGACGATCAGCTTCAGCGCCTCCTCGACCGACATCTTCAGCGGCTTCACCTGCCGTCGCGGCACGAACAGGAGGAAGCCGGAGGTGGGGTTGGGCGTGGTCGGCACGTAGAGCGAGACCATCTCCTCGCCGGCCAGGCGCACGACCTCGGTATGGGCTTCACCGCAGACGAAGGCGATGGTCCAGGATTCGGCTCGCGGATACTCGACCAGCACCACCTGGCGGAAGGTGTTGGACTTCTGCGCGACGACGGTCTCGACCACCTGCTTGATGGTGCCGTAGAGGCCGCTGATGAACGGCGTACGCGCGATCATCCGGTCGCTGAGGCGGACGGCCCAGCGGCCGAGCAGGCTGGCCGTGACCGCACCGATGAGGGTGAGCCCGATGGCCACCACCACCACGCCGTAGCCGGGAATCCTGAACGGAAGATAGTTGCCGGGATTCAGATGGGTCGGAATCCAGCGCTCGACCAGCGAGTCGAAATAGCCGACCAGCTCCCAGACGATGTAGGCGGTAAGCGCGACCGGGACGACGACGAGAATGCCGGCGACCAGCCAGCCGCGCAGGCGTCGTCCGAGGTGTTGATGAAACCGGGGAGGCTTGGATCCGGCCGGCTCGAAGGCTCTGTCGGTCATACCGCCGACAGTCTATGCCCTACTCCACGCTGAGAAGAAAGAGCACGATCGCCCAGAGGGCGAGCCCGGCGAGCCAGGCCGTTACCACTGCCTGGCCCGGGCGCCGGTCGAGCGCGTCGTCATCGCCGTCGCGGACCAGGGCGACCGTGCCGCCCAGCTTGCGGGCCCGTGCGGCGGACTCCCACACGACCCTGCCGATCGGATCGGCACCTGCGGCGGCAAGAGACGCGTGACGCGCCCTCGCCCTCAGCGGATCGTGATGAGGAGCGCGAGAGCCATCAGCCAGAGGACGACGCCGGCGATCCAGCTCGCGGCTGCGATCTGGCAGTTCGCTGGACTCGGCGTGGCGGCGAAACGCGGTGATGAAGTCATGGATCATATCCTTAGAGAACGTCATCATATTGCCGCTCCGCTACGCATAAACCTGTGACTGCTGTCACAGAGGTGTGACGAATATCCCAATGATTAGGTCGTATTAGGGTAGGATCAGGTTCAAATGAGGCGCTGCCCTCATCCGGTTGGATGATGCGGGGGCATCGGCAGCGACCAACGGACGATCGACGTCAGAAAGCCGCCCGCGATGAAACCCCGCCTGCGCGCGCTCGCCACCGCCGTGCCCGGCCACATCCTCGATCAGCAGGCGGTCGCGCTCCAGGCCTCGCGGCTGTTTTCGGCGCGCACCCAGGCGTTCCAGCGCCTGGCCCAGATCTACGGCAATGCCGGGATCGAGACGCGGTACTCCTGCGTGCCGATCGACTGGTATCTCGAACCACATGGCTGGGCCGAGCGCTCGCGCCTCTATGTCGATGCCGCGCTCGAACTGGCCGAGCGGGCGATCCGCGCCTGCCTTGCCGAGAGCGGCCTCGGCCTCGACGACATCGACGGGCTGGTCACCGTCTCCACCACCGGCATCGCCACGCCATCGCTGGATGCCCTCCTGCAGGAGCGCCTGGGGCTTCGCCGCGACCTCCAGCGCCTGCCGGTCTTCGGGCTCGGCTGTGCCGGCGGCGTGCTCGGCCTCTCGCGTGCCGCCGCCCTGGCCACGGCCGCCCCGGGATCCCGCATCCTCTGCCTGGTCGTCGAGCTCTGCGGACTCACCTTCCGACCTGCCGACGCCTCGCCCGCCAACATCGTCGCGACCGCGCTGTTCGGCGACGGTGCCGCCGCCGCGCTGGTCTCGACCGAGGGCGACGGGCCGACGCTCGGTCCCTGGGGCGAGCACAGCTTTCCCGACAGCCTGGACGTGATGGGTTGGGACATCGGCGACGACGGTCTCGGCGTCCGCTTCTCCCGCGACATCCCGGCCCTGGTGCGGAACGACCTCGCGCCGGTGCTCGACGCCTTCCTCCGCCGCCATGGACTCGATCTGCCGGCGTTCGACGCCATCGCCTGCCATCCCGGCGGCGCCAAGGTGCTCGATGCGCTCGAAGAGGTTCTCGGGCGGGCGCTGCCGGAGGCGCGCGAGGTGCTGCGCGACTTCGGCAACATGTCGGCGCCGACCGTTCTGTTCGTGCTCGACCGCCTGCGACGGCACTGGAAAGGCCACATCCTCATGACGGCGCTAGGCCCTGGCTTCACCGCCGGCTTCCTCGCGCTCGGCCCCCGATGAGTTGGCTCACTCTCGTGCTCGTCCTGGTCGCGCTTCAGCGCCTCGGCGAGCTCGTCTGGTCCCGGCGGAACGAGCGCAGCCTGAGAGAGGCAGGCGCGATCGAGGTCGGGGCCGTGCACTATCCGCTGCTGGTCCTCCTCCATACCGGCTGGCTGGTCGCGATGCTGGTCCTGGTCCCGCTGGAGACCGTGCCGGACCCGTGGCTGCTCTCCGCATATCTCGGAGTCCAGGGCCTGCGTCTCTGGACCATGGCCAGCCTCGGGCGGTTCTGGACGACACGCATCCTCACCCTTGCCGACGCCCCGCTGGTCCGCCGCGGCCCGTATCGCTGGATCCGGCATCCCAACTACCTTGTGGTGATCGCGGAGGTCGCCCTGTTGCCGCTGGCCTTC
>CAXNIC010000226.1:0-8401 GCA_964201945.1 Alphaproteobacteria bacterium | reverse complement strand
GCCGGCCGGCGAAGGCGACGTCGCCGCCGGTGATGGTGGCGTTCGGCGCCATGACCTGCAGCAGCGCCGCCCCCATGCTGCTCTTGCCGCAGCCGCTCTCGCCGACGATGCCGAGGCTGCCGCCCGCCGGCAGCACGAACGAGACGCCGTCGACCGCCCGGATGGACGCCGCTTCCAGGCGGTACTCCATCCTGAGCCCGCGCACGTCGAGGATCGGAGCCGCGGCATCGAGGCCCGGATCCGGCCGCTCGACGGGAGCGAGACGCGGCGCGCGCAGGCCCTGGCGGCGGAGCTGCGGGTTCAGTGCCTGGTTGAGACCGTCACCAAGCAGGTTGAGCGCGGCCACCAGCAGCAGCAGCGCCACGCCGGGGAAGATCGACATCCAGGGCGCGAGACGCAACTGGCGCTGGCCCTCGAAGATCATGCGGCCCCAGCTCACCGAGTTCTGGTCGCCGAGGCCGAGGAAGCTCAAGCCTGCCTCGGTCAGCACCGCGAGCCCCATCAGGATGGTGCCGTCGGTGACGATGGGGGCGAGGCCGTTGGGCACGATGTGGCGGGCCAGCACCCAGGGATGCGAGGCGCCGGCGGAGAGCGCCGCCTGCACATAGGTGCGCGACTTCAGCGACAGCACCTGCGAGCGCATGATGCGCGCCGAGCGCGGCCAGGTGGTGAGCGCGATCGCCGCCATCGTGAACTGGATCCCCGATCCGAACAGCGCGACGATCAGGAGCACCAGGAAGAATGTGGGGATCAGCAGGAAGACGTCGAAGGCACGGCTGGCGAGACCGTCGACCCAGCCGCCGAAATAGCCCGAGAGCGAGCCCAGCACGATGCCGAGCAGGCTGGAGACCAGGGACGAGACGATGGCGACCAGGAGCGCCAGCCGCGTGCCCCAGACCAGACGGGAGAGGATGTCGCGGCCGAAATTGTCGGTGCCGAGGAGATATGTCGCCCCGGGCGGCTCGTAGGGCGGGGCGGCCATCGCCGCCGGATCGGGAAGCGGCAGCCAGGGGGCCGCGATCGCCACGGCCAGGGCGAGCAGGACCACGAGGGCGCTCAGCAGCATCGATGGCCGGCGTGCCAGCTGGCGAAGCCCCTCGTTCACGTCCCTCGCCTCACAGCGACACGCGGGGATCGAGCATGGCGTAGACGAGGTCCGTCACCAGCGAGGCCAGCGCCACCGTCAGCGACATGATGATGAAGGCACCCATGATCACCGGGGTGTCGCGGGCGAGGATAGCCTCGTAGATCATCCGGCCGAGGCCGGGCCAGGAGAACACTGTCTCGGTCAGGACCGCACCGGTGAGGACCAGGCCGAGCTGCAGGCCGAGCACGGTCACCACCGGCAGGAGTGCATTGCGGAGCGCGTAGTGCTGCAGCACCGTCCGCTCCGGAAAGCCGATGGCGCGCACGGTGGTGATGAAATGCTCGCCCAGCACGTCGGCGACCGAGGTGCGGGCGAGCCGCACATACTGGCCGACCGAGACGGTCATCAGCGCCACCACCGGCAGCACCATGTGCTTCGCGATATCGAGGACGTAGCCGACCCCGGAGCGCGGCCCGTCCAGGCTGGTCATGCCCATTGCCGGCAGGATCGGAATCTCGACGGTGAAGAGCAGGATCAGCATGAGGCCGAACCAGAAGACCGGCACGCTGAAGAGCGCGACGGCAACGAAGCTGGCGAGGCTGTCGAGGGTCGAGCCCGGCCGCCGGGCGATCCAGGTGCCGATCCAGGTGCCGAGAACGACCGAGAGGCTGAGGCTGGTGCCGACCAGGAGCAGGGTCGCCGGCACTTTCTCCAGGATCTCGCCCAACACCGGCTGGCGCGAGCGAAACGACAGGCCGAGATCGCCCGAGCCGATCTGGACGAGGTAGCGCCAGAGCTGCTCGAGGAACGGCCGGTCGAGGCCGAACTTCTCCCGCACCATCGCGAGATAGGCCGGGTCGGCGTTCTCGCCGGCGAGCAGCAGCGAGACGTCGCCCGGCGCCAGGTGGATCAGCAGGAAGTTGAGCACGATGACGACCAGCGTCACCGGCACGAACTGGAGCACGCGCGAAAGCGCGTAACGCCTGAGCCGCATCAGGCGTCCCTCGCCGGCCTAGGAAGCTGCGCCGCGGGCGCCCTCACCGCCCGGGCGGACGCACCGCGTAGAAGCCGAACCAGGTGAGCGACTTGTCGAAGCCCGACTCCTCGACCATGAAGCCGTCCCAGCCGGCGCGGACGAGCGTGGTCTTCTGCTCGTCGAACAGGTTGATGTAAGGCAGGTCGCGGACGACGATCTCCTGGATGCGGTCGTAGATCTTCTTGCGCTCGGCCTTGTCGCGCGAGACCGACGCCTTGGTCGCGATCTCGTCCAGCTCCTTGTCGGTATAGCTCTGGAAGTTGCGGCCGCCGCCGGTGGCGAAGTGCTCGCGATAGGCGTCGGGATCCGGCCCATAGCGGGTGAAGTAGCAGGAGATGTCGAAATTCTTCTCGAACTGGCGGCGGAACCAGGTCGCCTGGTCGAACTGCTCCAGCTTGGCGTTGATACCGACCTGGCGGAGCTGCTGAACCAGCACCTCCATCATCGCCTTGCAGTCGACGAAGTTGGGCGGCGTCACGGTAACGGCGAAGCGCCAGCCATCGGCCTTCCGCGGCAGGCCCGCGTCATCGAGCAGCTTCTCGGCCTTGGCCTTGTCGTATTCGGGGAACTTGGCGCTGCGGTTGATCCAGTCGCCCTGGCTCTCGACGCTGGCATGGACCGCCGGCTTCCAGAGGCCGTTGAAGGCGAGCTTGTTCATCGCCTCGCGGTCGATCGCGTGCCCGATCGCCTGGCGCACCTCGCGCTTGTCGAGCGGCGGCCGCGCGAGGTTCAGCTGGATGTCGCGGCTGAAATGCGACGGCGTGAAGACGACCTTGAGGTTCTGGTTGCGGCGGAGCGCCGGCACTTCGGCCAGCGGCGGCGCGTAGTCGTAGGGAAGATAGTGGAGCCGCCCGGCGTCGAACTCGGCGCGGGCGACGTTGATGTCCGCCATCGGGCGATAGACCAGGCGGTCCAGCTTCGGCTTGCCGCGGAAATAATCCGGGTTGGCCTCGAGCTCGACGACGCCGCCCTTCTCCCAGCGCACGAACTTGAACGGACCGGAGCCGATCGGCGCATTGAGGTGCGGGCCGCTCTCGAAGCCGTCCTGCCCTTCCCAGAGATGCTTCGGGTAGATCTTCGCGGTCCATGTCGAGACCTGCGCCAGCATCGGCACGAAGCCGGTCTCCGGGTCGGTCAGGTGCAGGACCACGGTGTGGTCGTCCGGCACCGCCACCTCGCGCACGTTCTTCAGCACGACGAAGGACGGGTATTTCTTCCGGATGATGGTGTCGTAGGTGAACTTGACGTCATGCGCCGTCACCGGCTTGCCGTCGTGGAACTTGACGTTCTTGTGCAGCTTGAAAGTGACCGTCTTGCCGTCGGGGCTGGTCTCCCAGCTCTCGGCGAGGTCGCCATAGGCCGACGTGCCCTTGACGATGCCCCAGTCCAGCGCCACCAGGTGGCTGTAGACGTTGCTGCCCGGGCCGAAGGCGTGCGAATCCGACGCCATGTTCGGGCTGAGCGTCTTCGGCTCCCCCGTCTGCGGCACGACCAGCGTCGCCGGTTGCACCTGCGCCACGGATCCCGCTGCCAGTACCAGGGCGCCCGCCAGGGCGAGCCTGAAGATCCCCGCGTTCATCGATCCCCTCCCTAAAGCCGACCTCAAGCGGGAATGCTAGTTCGCCGATGGCCTCGGCGCTACCGGGAAGCGAGGGGTGGCGAGGCGCATGATATATTCCTACATCCGAATCGCTTCCCGCTCGTCGGCGCATTGTGGAGACGCCTCCTGATGCAGGAATTCAACCTCCTGAGCAGCTATCCGCGCTCGAAGCGCAATACCGACACCCCGCGCGCGAGCCGGGGCGGCAACCTGGCGGCGGCGCGGCGATTCGGCTTCGAGTACTTCGACGGCACGCGCGAGCAGGGATATGGCGGGTACCGCTACGATGGCCGGTGGGTGCCGATCGCCCGGGACATCGTCGCCCATTGGGGGCTGAAGCCGGGCGACCGCATCCTCGACATCGGCTGCGCCAAGGGCTTCCTGGTCAAGGACCTGATGCAGGTCTGCCCGGGGCTGGAGGCCTTCGGGCTCGACGTGTCGGAATACGCGCTGCTTCACTGCGAGCCGGAGACCGTCGGCCGGCTGCATCTCGGGTCTGCCGAGAAGCTGCCCTTCCCGGACGCCTCGTTTCAGGGCGCTTTGTCCATCAATGTCATTCATAATCTGGAGCCTGACGGATGCGTCCGCGCCTTGAAGGAAATGATGCGGGTGTCGCCTGAGCGATGCTATGTGCAGGTCGACTCGTATCGCACGCCGGAAGAGCGGGAGAAGATGGAGCGGTGGGTTCTGACCGCGGTCACGACCTACGATCCCGAGGGCTGGCGCGCGGTGTTCCGGCAGGCCGGATATACCGGCGAATACTACTGGACGATTACGGAATAGGCGGAGACAGGATCCCGTGAAGCCACGCACTTACGTCATCCTGGGCGGCAACGGGGTTTTCGGCATCCACAATGCCCTCTGGCTGCTCAAGAACGCGAACCCCAAGAAGGTGATCTGCGTCGGGCGCAATCCCGAGAAGCCCGAGCCGTTCACCTTGAACGTCGGGCGCGACGATCCGCGCTATGCCTACCACCAGATCCATATCGTCTTCGAGCACGACCGGCTGATGGAGATGCTCGACGCCGAGCGACCCGACATCATCATCAACTATGCCGCAATCGCCGAGCCAGCGCTGTCGTTCAAGCGCACGGCGCGCTACTATGACACCAACGTCACGGCCGTCGCACGGCTGTGCGAAGACATGATGGCGCGCACCTATCTCGAGCGCTTCGTTCACATCGGCACCTCGGAGCTCTACGGCTCTGTCGACCGTCCGGCGCGCGAGGATGCGCCTCTCAAGCCGACCAGCCCCTATGCCGTGTCGAAGGCCGCGGGCGACCTGCACCTGATGGCCATCTTCAACACGCTGAAGTTTCCGATGAACATCATCAGGCCCTCGAACGCCTATGCGCCGGGTCAGCTGCTGTACCGGATCATGCCGAAGGCAGTCATCTGCGGCCTCACCGGCCACAAGCTGCCGCTCGAGGGCGGCGGCAAGGCACGCAAGTCCTATGTCCATGCGCGCGACATCGCCGAAGCGATCGGCCGGGTGATCGAGAACGCGCCGTTCGGCAAGACCTACAATGTCGGTCCCGTCGGCGAGCCGATCTCGATCCGCGAGCTGGTGACCAAGATCGCCGCCGCGATGGGCCTGACCCTGGAGCAGATCTGCGAGGAGGCCCCCGATCGCCTCGGCCAGGACTCGCAGTACTGGCTGGACAGCAGCGCGATCGAAAAGGACGTCGGCTGGCGCCAGACGATCACCCTGGAGCAGGGGATCGACGAGATGGTGGCGTGGGGGCGGCGCTACCACGATTTCCTGAAGACCTACTCGCGAGAGTACATTTGGCGAGCCTGACGCATGACTGAGAGTTCGACCCGGCCGAAGAGCGGCGCGGTCGCAGACAAGGCCACCAGGCGTGCCATGTTCACGAGCCTCCTTCGCATCCGCATGGTCGAGGAGGAGATCGCCCGGCGCTATTCCGAACAGGAGATGCGCTGCCCCACGCATCTCTGCACGGGCCAGGAGGGGGCGCCGGCCGGCGTCTCGGCGCATCTGACCCGGGACGACCACGTGTTCAGCATGCACCGCAGCCACGGCCACTACCTGGCCAAGGGCGGCGACCTCGACGGCATGATCGCCGAGATCTACGGCAAGGCGACCGGCTGCGCCGGCGGCAAGGGCGGCAGCCAGCACCTGATCGACACGGGCTGCGGCTTCATGGGCTCGGCGCCGATCCTGGCCAGCACCATCCCCGTCGGCGTCGGTGCCGCCTGGGGCTCGGTGATGCGCGGCGAGCAGCGCGTCGTGGTGATCTATTTCGGCGATGGCGCCACGGAAGAAGGCGCCTTCCACGAGGCGATGAACTTCGCCGGCGTGCGTAAGCTGCCGGTCGTGTTCGTCTGCGAGAACAATCTCTATTCGGTGCACTCGACGCTGGAGGTGCGGCAGCCGGCGAGCCGCACCATCGCGCAAATGGGCCCGATGCACGGCATGGAGGGATTGAGCGGCGACGGCAACGACGTCGACGAGGTCTGGCGCCTGGCCGGATACGCGGTCGAGAAGGCGCGGCAGGGTGGAGGCCCGACGATCCTCGAGCTGTTCACCTATCGCTGGCTGGAACATTGCGGCCCGATGGAGGACATCAAGCTCAGGTACCGCAGCCAGGAGGAGTTCGACTCCTGGCTGGCGCGCGATCCTGTCGCCCAGTATCGCCGCCGGATGATCGCCGACGGCGTGCTTACCGCGCCCGACGTCGAGGCGATCACAGGGGACATCGCCGCCGAGATCGAGCGGGCTTTCGCCCACGCGAAGGCGAGCCCCTTCCCGCTCCCGGCGGCGCTGACCGAGCACGTCTATCCGGAGCCGGTGCGATGAGCCGGCTGATCACGTTCGTCGAGGCACTCCGCGAGGCCCAGGCGCAGTGCCTGGAAACGGATCCCCGCGTCTATCTGCTGGGGCTCTGCGCGCCAGGCCCGACGGGCATCTTCGGCAGCACCAGCGGGCTGGCGGAGCGGTTCGGCACCGACCGCGTGATCGACATGCCGGCCTCCGAGAACGGTATGACCGGCATCGCGCTGGGCACGTCGGTGGTCGGCATGCGGCCGATCATGATCCATATGCGGATGGACTTCGCCGTCCTCTCCATGGAGCCGCTCGTGAACCAGGCGGCGAAGTGGCATTACATGTATGGCGGCCGCATGCGGGCTCCCCTCACCGTCCGCATGATCGTCGGGCGCGGATGGGGCCAGGGACCGCAGCATTCGCAGTCGCTGCAGTCATGGTTCGCGCATATCCCCGGGCTCAAGGTGGTCATGCCGACCACGCCCTACGACGCCAAGGGGATGCTGATCGCGGCGGTCGAGGACGACGCGCCGGTGATCATCGTCGAGCATCGGTGGCTCTATGCGATCAAGGGCGAGGTTCCGAGCGAGATGTACCGCGTGCCGCTGGACAAGGCGCGCATCGCCCGGCCGGGCAGGGACATCACGCTGGCCGCGACCTCGCACATGACGCTCGAATGCCTGCACGCGGCCGAGCTGCTCCAGCAGGCCGGCGTGAATGCCGAGGTGATCGATCTCCGCAGCCTGACGCCGATCGACAGCGACACCCTCGACGCCTCGCTCCGGCGCACCGGCCACCTGATCGTCGCCGACACCAGCCATGAGAGCTTCGGCGTCGGCGCCGAGGTGCTTGCCTGCGCCACCGAGCGCAGCTTCACCGCGCTGAAGGCGCCGCCGAAGCGCATGGGCCTCCCCTTCGTGCCGACCCCGACCACGCCGGCGCTCGCCGATCTCTACTATCCGCGAGGCATCGACATCGCCGGCGCCGCTCTCAAGATGCTGGGCTCAACGGCGACCCTGCCGCCGCAGCCCAAAGGCCCCCGCTGGCTCGACGTGCCGAACCCGGAGTTCACCGGGCCTTATTGAGCCCACTCCGGTCGTTGTCGTCTTGCCTGCTGGGGAACCAAATAACATCGGGGTTGTTAGCCCACCCTAGAGGGGGCGAGCGACTGCGTGGATCGACCATCCAAGCCAGGTACGGGGCCAGCCCCGCACCAGCCCGCAAGTGATGACATCAGCTCCCCGGGGCAGGAGGCGGTAAGGGCCGCCAAGACTCTTGCCAAAAATCTCCGCCTGCTGCTGCACGCCGCGGCCCGAGGCGGTCTTCGACACCTCCGTACATGGCGTTCCCGCATTTCCTCGGCTGTCCCGCCGCTCGTCAGTCGGGCGAGTGAGCTTGCGAGACGGCGCCCCTCGTGGACTCGTACTCCAGAATCGGAACTACGCAGCCCCGAAGCTGAACCGAGCAAAGCGACGGGACGGCTCAGGCGCAAGTTCGGCTTCGCCGCGGCGATGCTCTGCCTGGCTGTCTGCGTCTTCGCCGTCGGCTTCGTCGCTTACAGCATCGCAACACTCCCCCTGAGTGGCGGTTTGCAGGTCGACTCGACCCAGAGCGCGCTGACCCTCGAGTCCGACCGAGGCGAAGCTTTCGCGACCCGCGGCGCATTCAAGGGCGAGAAACTGAAGGCCGCTGACCTCCCCGCGCATCTGGCCCAGGCGATCATCGCCATCGAGGATCGGCGTGTAAATTCGCGCGCAATAGTGACCCCCTGAGGGGCGGTTTTCGCGTCCAATTCTGACCCCCTCTGACGCTGTGTGTCAGCGTCCCTTCCTTTTGCCGGGAAGGGTGTCGGGGGATGGTCGGCGTGGACAAGATCGGCGAGATACGACG
>CAXNIC010000225.1:0-8402 GCA_964201945.1 Alphaproteobacteria bacterium | reverse complement strand
GGTCGAAGCAAGCAACACTGCCGCCAAGGCGGCAGAGATCTTCGTCATCTGGAGAACCTCCCTGCTAACGCGAAGCGCGCCCCCTCGAGGGAGCGCCGATCGCCGATCATCGGCGCGGTCGTTTCGGCTTGTCAAGGAATTGGACGAGCAGGACGCCGATAACCCTTGCTCTACAGCCACTTGAGACGCCGGAGCACCCAGATCTCGACCGGGAACATCAGCACGATGATCCCGCAGACTGCGGCGAAGCCCCAGGGCTCGTTGTGCCAGGGAATCCCCTCCAGGTTCATGCCGTAGACGCCGGCTAAGAGCGTCGGCGGCAGGGCCATGGCGGTGATCGCGGTCAGGCGGTTGGAGGTCTGGGCGATGCGCTCGCTGACCATCGCGGTCAGGTCCTCGTGCATGATCATCGTCCGGTCGCGGATCGCATCCAGATCCTCGAGGAAGCGCAGCGTGCGGTCGGTCACCTCGCGGATCCGGACCTTGTCGCGCTTGGTCAGCCAGGTCACGTCCTCGAGCTGGAGGCGGTAGAGGGCTTCGCGCTGGGGGGCGAGGTAGCGGCGGAGCTGGATCGCGTGGCCGCGGTAATGGGCGAGACGGTCGCGCATGACCGCGGTGTCCAGCTTGTCGAAGTCATGGGCGAGCGTGTCGACCTCGTCCTCGAGATCGCCCACCACGGGCTCGACGTGGTGCATGATGCGATCGGCGATTCGGGCGAACAGCTCGCCCGGGCCGATAGGCCCCTTCCCCTTGATCAGCGCCTCGCGGATCTCGCGGAGCGCCATCAGGTAGTGGTCCTTGTCGCGGAGCGAGATCACCCGGTTGCGGTCGATCCAGAGCCGGACCGGGACCAGGTCCTCGGGATTCTCGCGGTCGTGGCGGTTGACGCCGCGGAGAACGATCAGGAGCGCGTCGTCGTAGTCCTCGACCCGGGGCCGCGCTTCCTCGGCAAGAAGGGCGTCGACCACGACGGGATCGATGCCGCTCTCCTCGCGAAGCCAGCGGCGGGCATCGTCATGGTCGCGCTCGAGATGGAGCCAGAGGATGCCGTTCTCGGGGCGCCAAGTCCGGATGGCGTCCCAGCCGATGTCCTGGCAGGCGCCACGGCCGTCGAGAAGGCTTGCGAACCTGAGCCCCGGGTGGATGCCATACTGCAGCTCGTTGGTCGGCATGCGCGCATCGCGTGTCGAGGTTTCGGTCGGAGCCGACACTAGCCTAGAATGCCGCTCTCCTGTCTATCTTAGAAATGCCACCTCGGAGTTTTACATGGACGTCCGCGACGGCTTCCTCGGGACGATCGGCCACACGCCGTTGATCCGCCTCAAGCGGGCTTCGGAGGCGACCGGCTGCGAGATCCTCGGCAAGGCCGAGTTCCTGAATCCCGGCGGCTCGGTCAAGGACCGCGCAGCGCTCGCCATCGTCATGGATGCGGTGAAGACGGGCCGGCTCAGACCCGGCGGCACCATCGTCGAGGGCACAGCCGGCAACACCGGCATCGGCCTGGCGCTGGTCGGCAACGCGCTCGGTTACAAAACCGTCATCGTCATGCCCGACACCCAGAGCCAGGAGAAGCAGGACTTCCTCAAGCTCTGCGGGGCCGACCTCAGGTTGGTAAAGGCGGTCCCCTACGCCGATCCGGCGAACTACGTCCGCTATTCCGAGACGCTGGCGAAGGAGCTGGCGGCGACCACGCCGAACGGCGTCATCTGGGCGAACCAGTTCGACAATGTCGCCAACCGCGAAGGCCACCGGACCACCACCGGGCCGGAGATCTTCGAGCAGACCTTCGGCAAGGTCGACGCCTTCACCTGCTCGGTCGGATCCGGCGGGACGCTCGGCGGCGTGTCGCTGGCGCTGAAGGAACGCAATCCCAAGATCAAGATCGTGCTGGCCGACCCCATGGGCGCCGCGCTCTACAACTACTACGCCAGGGGCGAACTCAAGGCCGAGGGCAGCTCGATCACCGAGGGTATCGGCCAGGGGCGCATCACCAAGAACCTCGAGGGCATCGTCGTCGACGACCAGGAGCAGATCCCCGACGCCGAGGCGCTGCTGCAGATCTTCGACCTGGTGCAGCACGAAGGCTTGGTCCTGGGCGGCTCGTCCGGCATCAACATCGCCGCCGCCGTCCGCGTCGCGAAGAAGATGGGGCCGGGCCATACCATCGTCACCATTCTCGCCGACGGCGGCTCGCGCTATCAGTCGAAGCTGTTCAACCCGGCCTTTCTCGACCAGAAAGGCCTGCCTGTCCCCTCCTGGCTGGAAAGACGGAGCCGCTGAATGACCTACGCCAAGCCCGACGGCATCGTCTCGACCAACTGGCTCGCGCGCCATCTCAACGACCCCAAGGTCAAGATTATCGACGTCACCTACTTTCATCATTCCCTCAAGCGCGACGCCAAGGCCGAGCACGACGCCAAGCACGTTCCTGGCGCCGTCCATTTCAACATCGACGACATCAAGATGGCCGGTGATCCGCGCCCGCACATGCTGCCCTCGCCGGAGGTCTTCGCCGAGAAGGTCGGCGCGCTCGGCATCTCGAACGGCAACAAGGTCATCTGCTACGACATGACCGGCCTGCAGACCGCCGCCCGCGGCTGGTGGATGTTCCGGATCTTCGGCCATGACGACGTCGCCGTGCTCGACGGCGGCCTGCCGAAATGGATCGCCGAGGGGCAGCCGGTCACCGGCGAGCCGTCCCAGGTCAAGCCGGCGAGCTTCAAGGCGAGCTTCCGGCCGGCCCTCGTCCGCTCGCTCGACGACATCCGTGCCAACCTCGAGTCCAAGAAGGAGCAGGTGGTCGACGCCCGCGCCTCCGGCCGTTTCCAGGGCGCCGAGAAGGAACTGTGGCCGGGACGCCCCGGCCATATCCCGCAGTCGCGCAACCTGCCCTTCCCCGACCTGCTCGACCCCAAGGACAAGACCTTCCTTCCGGTCGACAAGATCAAGGCGAAGTTCGATGCCTCCGGGCTCGACCTCGGCAAACCGATCGTGGCGAGCTGCGGCTCCGGCGTGACCGCCTGCGTGGTCGCGCTGGGCGGCTACCTCGTCGGCAAGGACGACATCCCGGTCTATGACGGCTCCTGGTCGGAATGGGGCCTTCGCGAGGACGTCCCGGCGGCGACGGGCCCGGCATGAGCGCTTCCGATCTCGTCATCCACCCGATCGCCGACGGCGAGGAAGCGGCGGTCGCGGCGCTCTGGAAGGCCTGCAACCTCACCGTCTCCTACAACGACCCGATCGCCGACATCGCCCGCTGCCGGCGGAGCCCCTCCTCCGAGCTGTTCGTCGGCAAGAGGGAGGACCGGATCGTCGCCACGGTGATGGCCGGCGAGGAAGGCCATCGCGGCTGGCTCTACTACGTCGCCGTGGATCCAGCCGAGCAGAAGCACGGGCACGGCCGAGCGATGATCGCCCATGCCGAGTCCTGGCTGAAGAGCCGGGGCATGCCCAAGGTCATGCTGATGATCCGCGACACCAACACGCGGGTGCGCGACGTCTACGAGCGCCTGGGATACACCTGCGAGCCCCGGATGGTGATGTCGAAATGGCTGGAGGGCGGGCCGGAGGTGCCGGCCATGACCCAGACCGTCACCGCGCTCGAGATGTTCAAGCGGCCGAGCCGGCCGCCGGCACCGACGCCCATGCTGAAGCTGGCGCTGATGCGCCTCGACCCGCCGACCGTCCCCTTCTACCGCTATCTTTTCAACACCGTCGGCGGCCCCTGGAACTGGTACAGCCGCCGCTTCCTCGATGATGCGGCGCTGGCCGCGATCATCCTGGATCCGAAGATCGAGATCACCATCCCCTATGTCGGTGGCGTACCGGCCGGGTATTTCGAGCTCGACCGCCGCAAGCCCGGCGAATGCGAGCTCGGCTTCTTCGGCCTGATGCCGGACTTCATCGGCCGCGGCCTCGGACGCTGGCTCTTGGAGACGGCGGTCGACGCGGCCTGGAGCGCGCCCGAGGTCGGCCGGGTCTGGGTGCATACCTGCAACCTCGACCACCCGCGCGCGCTCGGGCTTTACCAGAAGGTCGGCTTCGTGCCCTTCAAGCAGTTCGAAGAGCCGATGCGCGATCCCCGCCTGGTGGGCTTGCCCTGGCCGATGCCGAAGACCGCCTGACGTGGACGACTAGGTTATCAAGCGCGAGGGATCTCGCATGACAACTTTCTACCCAGGCGTCGGAGCCGACGCGGCAATCGCCGACCTACACAGAGCGATTGGCGAAATCACATCAACGTGGGCTGACGTCGAGGACACACTCTTCACGTTCTTCGTTGTTGGACTGACCGGGGAGTGGCTCATTGACCTACGTCCCTACAGGTCGGCCTTTTTCGCGCTTAGCTCGTTTGAAATGAAGATGCGGATGATTAACGCCGCTATGAAAACTCGATACTCAGAGGATGAGTCGATTCTGGCAGCTTGGCGAAACCTGAAAAGGCGTGCTGACGTCGCCGCAAACGATAGAAACCAGATCGCCCATCTCATTCCGGTGGCTTTCTACACCGCAGATAAAGACGCACCGGCAAATGTTCGCCTCGTGCCACCCTTCTGGAAGAGCTCACACCAAAACAAGGGAGCGAGGCAATTTGAGGAAATCGGCTTCTCTTTGGAGGATGTGAGAGCGCGGAAGAAAGGCTGGGATAGCCTCAGCTACGATCTGCAGCAGCTCTCAATGAAGCTCATGCCCCCGACCCGTCCAAAGCCGGAAGCCCAGACTGATCACCCAAGTTAGACAGCGCTCGCACATACGGGAAAATCTCTTCCACTTTTTCCCAGCCTTGTGAGGAGCCGGCCCGTGATCGCGCCACCTTGGATCGCCCTGGCCATCAGCGAAAGTCGCCTAGCGGTCTAGCGTCAACCCGCCGCCTCCAGCGTCTCCGAAACCTTCAGCCAACGGGCCTCCGCCGCCTCGATCTTACGGCCGAGATCGGCCCTGAGCCGCGCCAGCTCCGCCGCCCGGCCGGCACCGGCCTTGAAGGCGCTGCCGTCGGCCAGCTCGGCCTCGATCTTCTTCCGCTCCTTGTCGAGGCGGGCGATCTCGGCCTCGGCATCGCGCGCTTCCTTCCGGAGCGCCAGCTTGGCGTCGCGGTCGAGGCGCTCGACCGGCGCCTTCACCGGCTTCGGCTTGGCCTCGCCACCTTTGTTCGCCCGCTGCTGGCGGCGCTCCTGCTGGCGCTGGGCCAGCACGTGGTTGCGGTAGTCGTCGACGTCGCCCTCGAAGGTGCGGACGGTGCCGTCCTCGACCAGCCAGAGCCGGTCGGCGACCAAGCGCACCAGGTGCGGGTCATGGCTGACCAGCACGACGGCACCGGGGAAATCGCCGATCGCCTCGATCAGCGAGGTCCGCGCGTCCATGTCCAGGTGGTTGGTCGGTTCGTCGAGGATCAGCAGCTGCGGTGCGTCCAGGCTGATCAGGCAGAAGACCAGCCGTGCCTTCTCGCCGCCCGACAGCTTGGAGGCGATGGTCTTGACCTGGTCCTCGCCGAAGCCGAAGCGGCCGAGCCGGGCCCGCCACTGGGTCTCGGACTCCTTGGGCCGGCGCTCGGCGATGTGCTCGAGCGGCGTGCGGTTGGCGTCCAGCGTCTCAAGCTGGTGCTGGGCGAAGAAGCCCACGGTCAGCCGCGGTGCCCGGTAGACCTCGCCGTCGATCGCCTGGATCTGGTTCGAGAACAGCTTGGCCAGCGTCGACTTGCCGTTGCCGTTGGCGCCGAGCAGCGCGATGCGGTCGTCGGGATCGAGCGCGAGGTCGAGGTTCCGAAGCACCGGCTTGCCGCCATAGCCCACCGTCACCCGGTCGAGGCGAAGCAGCGGCGGTGCCATCTGCGGCGGTTCCGGGAAGGTGAAGTTGGGCGCCCGCGCATCGACCGCGACCTCGATCTTCGCCAGCTTGGCGATGGCCTTGATGCGCGATTGCGCCTGCGTCGCTTTCGAGGCCTTGGCGCCGAAGCGGTCGACGAAGGACTGCATGTGCTTGCGCTTGGCGTCGATCTTCTCGGCCTCGGCGGAAAGCCGGGTCCGCTCCTCGGCCAGCGCCGCGGCGAAGCGGTCGAAGCCGCCGGTGAAGAGCCGGAGCTTGAGCTGGTCCAGATGCAGGATGTGGCCGACCGACTCGTTCAGGAGCTCGCGGTCATGGCTGACCAGGAGGAGCGTGCCGGGATACGTGGCGAGGTAGCCCTGGAGCCAGATCGTCGCCTCCAGGTCCAGGTGGTTGGTCGGCTCGTCCAGCAGCAGCAGATCGGGCTGGCGGAAGAGCTGGGCGGCGAGTGCGACCCGCATGCGCCAGCCGCCGGAGAACTCCCGGAGCGCCCGGTTCTGCGCCTCGTGGTCGAAGCCGAGGCCGGCCAGGATGCGGGCGGCCCGGGCGGGCGCCGCATGGGCGTCGATCTCGACCAGGCGGAGCTCGATCTCGCCGGACCTGACCGGGTCGGGATCGGCCTCGCGCTCCGCCAGGAGCCCGGCCCGCTCGGTATCGGCCGAGAGCACGTGGCCGAGCGGCGTCTCGTCGCCGTCGGGCGCTTCCTGGGAGACCGATCCGAGGCTCGCCCGGTTGGGCATGCGGATCGTCCCGTCATCGGCCTGCAGCTCGCCGAGGATGATCTTGAGGAGCGTCGATTTGCCGGTGCCGTTGCGGCCGACGACGCCCACCCGGTGTCCGGCCGGAATGGCCGCCGAGGCGTGGTCGAAGAGCAGGCGTCCCTGCACCCGGTAGACGAGGTCTTTGATGTGGAGCATGGTCGGGGCCCCTCATACACGTCCCGCTCATGGCCGCAAAGACCTACACGAAGGCTGAGGTCGAGAAGCTTCTGGATGCGCTCGAGGTCCATGCCCGCGAAGTGGCATCGATCGCCGAGGACGCACAGAAGAAGGCCGCGCGGAACAGCTTCAAGGCGTATCAGAGCTTTCGCAACAAATCGGGCGAGTTCGCGACATTTTCGATCCTGATCGAGGGCCGCCTCGATCATCTCGAAAACGGTGCCGACCCACGGCTCCAGGGTCATTTCGACGACCTGACCGCGCTTACCTACAAGGTGCTGATCAAGACCAGCATCCAGTTCCTCTGGGTGATCGCGCAAAACAACGAGCTGCCTCTCGGCACCCGCGAGGTCTTCATCCAGGAGCTCCGGACGCTCTACGAGACCAAGAAGAAGCTCTCCGAACCCCGCTACGACAGCCGACTCGATGCGGAGGCGAAGCGGAAGCTGCATGTCGCCGAAGAGATCCTGACCGAGATCATCGACAAGGCACCGAGTCTCCTCCAGTTTGGGACTCGATGATCCTCTCTCCCCGCGCCAAGGGCGTCGTCTTCATCCTCCTCGCTGCCTGCGGCCTCAGCCTGGGGGGATTGCTGGTGCGTCATGCCGACGCCTCGGCCTGGGAGATCGTGTTCTGGCGATCGGTCACCATGAGCCTGGTGCTGGTCGCCTTCCTCGGCCACCAGCATGGCTGGAACATCCTCCGCGAGGTCCGCCGCACCGGCTGGGCCGGGCTCCTCTGCGGCTGCTTCCTCGCCGCCACCTTCTTCTGCTTCGTCGCCGCCGTGCAGTCGACCACAGTCGCCAACACGGTGGTGATCATGTCGACGACGCCGTTCTTCGCCGCCGTGTTCGGCCGGCTGGTGCTGGGCGAGGCAGTCGGCCGGCGCACCTGGATCGCGCTCGCCGTCAGCGCCGTCGGCGTCACCATCATGTGCTGGGATTCTCTCGACACCGATCACGGCATGACCGGCAACCTGTTCGCGCTGGGCCTGGCGCTCAGCTATGCGGCCCACCTGGTCACGTTGCGTGCCGTCGGCGGCCGCGTCGACATGGTGCCTTCGGTGCTGATCGCCGGCGTGATCGCCATCGTGCTGGCGCTGCCCTTCGCCTGGCCGCTCGCCACCAGCTCGCGCTCGATCACCGTCGCGGTCATCATGGGCACGGTCCAGGTCGGCCTGCCCCTGATCCTCATGACCATGGCGGCCCGCTATCTCGCTGCCGCCGAGGTGGCGCTGCTGGCCATGCTCGAGGTCATCCTCGGCCCGATCTGGGTCTGGCTGGTGCTGGGCGAGCGGCCGACGGCGCTGGCGCTGGTCGGCGGCACCCTGGTGATGGGCGCCCTCTTCGGCAACACCATCGCGTCCTTCGGCTTGCGTGCCGGCTCCGCCCCCCGCAAAGTGGCGGAAAAGAGAGGAGTGTCGGCATGAGTCTCGAGTCGGTGACGGACGATCTTCGCCAGCGCGCCAATCGTGCAGCCAGCCTCGGATACAAGGTCAAGTTCGCCGCCGGCGACGGCGCGGTCGTCCATTGGGACGGCACGGCGACGCCGCCGGTGATCTCCAACGACGACGCGGATGCCGACACCACGATCAGCATCAGCCTCGAAAACATGGAGAAGCTGCTCTCCGGCGAGCTCGACCCG
>CAXNIC010000224.1:0-8437 GCA_964201945.1 Alphaproteobacteria bacterium | reverse complement strand
CTGCTCGCCGATGCCGGCTACCCGAACGGCTTCCCGGTCACGCTCGACTGCCCGAACGATCGCTACACCAATGACGAGGCGATCTGCCAGGCCGTGGTTCCGATGCTCAGCCGCGTCGGCATCCAGATCAAGCTGAACGCCCAGACCCGGTCGCTGCACTTCGACAAGATCGGCCTCAAGGAGAACCGGAACACCAGCTTCTACATGCTGGGCTGGACCCCGGGCACCTTCGATGCTCACAACATGCTCGTGAACATCGTCACCATGGACGGCCCCGGCGCCGGCCAGAACAACTCGGGCGTCTATCGCAATCCGAAGGTCGAGGAGCTGACCCTCAAGGCCGGCACCGAGATGGATGCGAAGAAGCGCAACGAGATGCTCGTCGAGGCGCAGAAGATCCACAAGGACGAGTACGGCCACATCCCGCTGCACCAGCAGACGCTGGCGTGGGGCGTGCGTGACGAGGTCATCCACGACTCCGTGAAGCCCCGTCCGTCGAACGACGTCGACCTGCGTCAGGTCAAGTTGAAGTAACGGCTCGGTTTCGCTTCGGCGAGGCCCGGACGGAGCGATCCGTCCGGGCCTCGTCGCCTCATTCCTGAAAGCGGGCCATGTTCGCCTACATCATTCGTCGGGCTCTGCAGTCCATCCTGGTGATGGCCGCGGTGGCGTTCGTCGCCTTCGCGCTGTTCCAGTACATGGGCGATCCCATCAACCAGATGGTCGCCCAGGATGCGACGCTGGAGCAGCGGAACGCGCTCCGGGCGCTGCTCGGGCTCGATCGTCCTTTCTATGTGCAGTTCCTGCTGTTCCTGAAGAACCTGCTGACCGGGAACTTCGGGTTCTCCTTCCGCGTGGGCACGCCGGTCGCCCAGATCATCGCCGAGCGCATGCCGGCGACGCTGGAGCTGGTCTTCGTCGCCGCGCTCTTCGCGCTCTTCGTCGGCGTGCCGGCCGGCGTCTACACCGGCCTCCATCGCCACGGCGCGATCAGCCGGTTCATGCTGACGGTGTCTCTGATCGGCGTGTCGCTGCCGACGTTCCTGATCGGCATCCTCCTGATCCTGATCTTCGCCGTGATGCTGGGATGGCTTCCCTCATTCGGCCGCGGCCAGACGGTGCAGCTAGGTTTCTGGTCGACCGGTTTCCTCACCACCAGCGGGCTCAAGGCCCTGATCCTGCCCTCGATCACGCTCGGCCTGTTCCAGACCACGCTGATCATGCGCCTGGTCCGCGCCGAGATGCTGGAGGTGCTGCGCGCCGACTACATCAAGTTCGCGCGCGCCCGCGGCCTCACCAACCGCGCCGTCAACTTCGGCCATGCGCTGAAGAACACGCTGGTTCCCGTGATCACCATCGCCGGACTGCAGATCGGCGGCCTGATCGCCTTCGCCATCATCACCGAGACGGTGTTCCAGTGGCCGGGCATGGGCTTCCTGTTCATCACCTCGATCCAGTTCGTCGACGTGCCGATCATGAGCACCTATCTGGTTCTGGTCGCGCTCTGCTTCGTCATCATCAACCTGATCGTCGATCTCCTCTACTTCGCGGTCGATCCGCGGCTCAGGATCGACCGGTCCGTATCGGCTCATTGAACCATGCCCGTCTGGCATCATCTCCGCGATCTCGTCCGCCGCTTCCTGGCGTCCGACGTCTTCTACAGCTTCAAGCGCTCGCCGACGGTGATGATCGCCTTCGGGCTCACGCTCCTGTTCATGGTGGCGGCGGCGCTGGCGCCTTGGATCGTGCCTCATAACACCTACGAGGTCGCCAGCCTCAACCTCATGGACGCGTTCCTGCCGCCGGCCTGGGTCCAGGGCGGCAAGTTCACGTACCTGCTCGGCACCGACGACCAGGGGCGGGATGTCTTCTCGACCATCGTGCTCGGTGCCCGGGTGTCGCTGTTGGTCGGCTTCGCCTCGGTGTTTCTGGCGCTCACCATGGGCGTGGCGCTCGGGCTCGTCGCCGGCTACGTCGGCGGCATGACCGACTCGATCATCATGCGGGTCGCCGACGTCAAGCTCAGCTTTCCGGCCATCCTGATCGTGCTGCTGATCGACGGCGTCGCCCGCGGCCTGCTGCCGCGCGATCTGCACGACAAGGCCGCCGTCTATGTCATCATCCTGGCGATCGGGCTCTCGACCTGGATCCAGTACGCGCGCACGGTGCGCGGCCTCACCCTGGTCGAGAAGAACAAGGAATACGTGCAGGCCGCCCGCGTCATCGGCCTGCATCCGGTCCTCATCATGTTCCGCCACGTGCTGCCGAACGTCATGGGGCCGGTGCTGGTGATCGGCACGCTCGGCCTCGGCATCGCGGTCCTGACCGAATCCACCTTGAGCTTCCTTGGCGTCGGCGTGCCGCCGACCGAGCCGTCGCTGGGCACGCTGATCCGCATCGGCAACAACTTCCTGTTCTCCGGCGAGTGGTGGATGGCGATCTTCCCTGGCGTGTTCCTGGTGATCCTCGTGCTGTCGGTCAATCTGCTCGGCGACTGGCTGCGCGACGCTCTCAACCCGAAGCTCCGCTGATGGCGCTTCTCGAGGTCGAGCGTCTTCGGATCGAATTCCCGACGCGGCGCGGCACGCTGGTCGCCGTCGACGACGTCTCCTTTTCGCTGCAGGAAGGCGAGGTGCTGGGCGTGGTCGGCGAGTCTGGCGCCGGCAAGTCGCTGACCGGCAATGCCATCATCGGCCTGCTGGAGCCGCCCGGGCGGATCGCCGCGGGCGAGATCCGGCTCTCCGGCCGGCGTATCGACAATCTCCCCTACGAGGAGATGCGGAAGATCCGCGGCAAGCAGATCGGCGCGGTGTTCCAGGACCCGCTGACCAGCCTCAACCCGCTCTACTCGGTCGGCCAGCAGCTGATCGAGACCATCCAGACCCACACCGAGATGACGCCGACCCAGGCGCGGACGCGGGCGATCGAGCTCCTGGCCGAGGTCGGCATCCCGGGGGCGGAGCGGCGGGTCGACCACTACCCGCACCAGTTCTCCGGCGGCATGCGCCAGCGCGTGGTGATCGCGCTCGCGATCTGCGTCAACCCGCGCCTGATCATCGCCGATGAGCCGACGACCGCGCTCGACGTCTCGATCCAGGCGCAGATCATCGCGCTCCTGAAGCGCCTCTGCCGCGACCACGGCACCGCGATCATGCTGATCACCCACGACATGGGTGTGATCGCCGAGACCGCCGACCGCGTCGCGGTGATGTATGCCGGCCGCGTCGCCGAGATCGGCCCGGTGCGCTCGGTGATCAAGGAAGCGAAGCATCCCTACAGCCACGGCCTCATGGGCTCGATCCCCAAGATCAACGACGACAAGGAGCGCCTCGAGCAGATCGAGGGCTCGATGCCGCGCCTGACCGAGATCCCGTCGGGATGCGCCTTCAATCCCCGTTGCCCGCAGGCCTTCGACCGCTGCCGGGTCGAGCGGCCGGACCTGATGAACGCCGGCGACACCCTCGCTTCCTGCTGGCTCTACGCCCATGGCTGAGATGCATGCCCCTCTGGTCAAGGTCGCGGGCCTGTCGCGCTACTTCGACGTCTCTGCGCCCTGGCTCAACCGCGTTCTCGACGGCCAGCCGCGCCTGATCCTCAAGGCCGTCGACGGCCTCGACTTCGAGATCAACCGCGGCGAGACGCTGGCCCTGGTCGGTGAATCCGGCTGCGGCAAGTCGACGGTGGCCCGCCTTGTCGTCGGGCTCTACCGGCCGAGTGCCGGCTCGATCGTCTTCGACGGCGTCGACATGGCCGGCCTCGGCGGACGGGCCGAGATGGCGCCGATCCGCCGCCGCCTGCAGATGATCTTCCAGGATCCCTTCGCCAGCCTGAACCCGCGCGGGCGGGTGTCGGCGATCGTCTCCGAGCCGATCCGCGCCTTCCGCCTGCTCGACGACGAGCGGCTGATCGTCGAGCGCGTCGGCCAGCTCCTGCGCCAGGTGGGCCTGTCGCCGGTCGACGGCGAGAAGTACCCGCATGAGTTCTCCGGCGGCCAGCGCCAGCGCATCTCGATCGCCCGCGCGCTGTCCAGCCAGCCCGAGTTCCTGGTCTGCGATGAGCCGACCTCCGCCCTCGACGTCTCGGTCCAGGCGCAGATCCTGAACCTGATGAAGGACCTGCAGCGCCAGCTCGGGCTCACCTACCTCTTCATCAGCCACAACCTCGCCGTGGTCCGCCACATCGCCGACCGGGTCGGCGTCATGTATCTCGGCCGCCTGGCCGAGCTCGGCCCGGCGAAGACCCTGTTCGCGCTGCCGCGGCACCCCTATACGCGGATGCTGCTCGACACCATCCCGGATCTCGACATGACCGGGCGCCAGCGGACGCCGGTCGCGGGTGAAGTGCCGAACCCGATCAACCCGCCGACCGGCTGCGCCTTCCATCCGCGCTGCCCCTTCGCCAACGACCGCTGCCGGAGCGAGCGGCCCGAGCCGAAGCTGAACGATACCGGCTCGACCACCGCCTGCCACGCGGTCGAAGAGGGACGCCTGCCCGCGGGACCGCTGACCCAGGCGGCGTGACGATGACACCCTCGGAGAACCCTCTCCCGCGTCGTACGCGGGGGAGGGCAGGGTGGGGGCCGAGCGAAGCGAGGGGCGTTGTGGCCGTGGAACCGGTGACCCTCGCTGCGCTCGGCCGCCACCCCATCCCTCCCCCGGCTTCGCCGGGAGAGGGGGCACGAGGTGGGCAATGACCGTCCTCGTCTTCGGCTCGATCAACGCCGACTTCATCCTCAACGTCGACCGCCTGCCAGGCCCCGGCGAGACCGTGGTGGCGCCCACTTACCGGTTCCTTCCCGGCGGCAAGGGGGCGAACCAGGCGGTCGCGGCGGTGCGCGCCGGTGCCAAGGTCGCCTTCTTCGGCCGCATCGGCGAGGACGCCTTCGGCCAGGTGCTGAAGGACGGGCTCGCCGCCGAAGGCATCGACGTCTCAGGTCTCGGGACCTCGACGGAGCCGACCGGCGCCGCCTTCATCGCCATCGATCGCAAGGGCGAGAACCAGATCCTGGGCGCGCTCGGCGCCAACTACGCCGCCCGCGCCGCCGATGTTCCGGATGCGGCGCTGGGGCCGTCCACCACCGTCGTCCTCGAGATGGAAGTGCCGCCACCGGAAAACGCTTTGCTGGCCGCCCGCGCGCGGAAAGCGGGCTCCCGCGTGCTGTTCAACTTCGCGCCGGCCATGCCGGCGCCGCCGAGCCTGTTCGCCGACGTCTCGATCCTCGTCCTCAACGAGCACGAGGCCGAGGCACTGGCGAAGCAGATGCAGATGCCCGAGCGCGATCCGGAGCCTGCGGCCTGGGCGCTGTCTCGGCGCTTCGGCAACACGGTCATCGTCACCCTCGGCAGCGACGGCGCCCTCGCCGTCGCGCCCGACGCCGCCTGGCGCATCGGCGCGCTGGACGTGACGGTGGTCGACACCGTCGGCGCCGGCGACGCCTTCCTCGGCGTGCTCGCGGTGAGCCTGGACGAGGGCCGGGATCTCCCGTCCTCGCTCCGTCGCGCCTCGGTCGCAGGATCGCTCGCCTGCACCCAGGCGGGCGCCCGCGGCGGGCTGCCGGCAAGGGCCGCGATCGACGCCCGCGAAGCGGACCTGGCACCGGCGCGTCCGCTCTGATCAGAAGCGGCGACAGATGACAACGCGATGGTGGCCGTCGGACGGACTCTGGCGCCACCGCGATTTCCTGAAGCTGTGGGCGGCGCAGTCGTTGAGCGCGATGGGCAGCCGCATCACGCGCACGGCGCTGCCGATGATCGCGATCCTGACCATCGACGCGACCCCGACCGAGATCGCCATCCTGTCGGCGCTGGGCGTGCTCCCCGGTGTCGTCGTCGGCCTGCTCGCCGGCGGGTCCATCGACCGGCAGGCCAAGCGCCCGCTTCTCATCGCAGCCGACCTCGTCCGCGCGCTGCTGATCCTCACCATCCCGCTGGCGGCCTGGTCAGGCGCGCTCACCATGCCGCAGCTCTATCTCGTGGCGGCGGCGATCGGGGCGGCAAGCGCGCTGTTCCGCATCGCCGACAATGCCTATCTGCCGGCGCTGATCGGCAAGGAAGCGCTGGTCGAAGGCAATGCCAAGCTGGAGGCGACGGATTCCATCGCCGAGAGCGTCGGCCCCGGTCTCGCCGGCATCCTGATCCAGGCGCTGACGGCGCCGGTCGCGGTGATCGTCGATGCCTTGTCGTATCTCTGGTCGGCGCTTCTGCTCGGCCGCATCCGTGCCGTCGAGACGCCGGCGGCTTCACCCGAGGCTGGCACCGGCGTCATCGCCGACATCCGCCTCGGGCTCCGTGCCTGTCTCGACCATCCCGTTGTCGCCCGCCTGCTCGCAGCCGAAACCCTGATGGTGCTTTTCGGCGGCTTCTTCCACACGCTCTACATGATCCTGGCGCTGCAGACGCTGGCGCTGTCGCCGCTGGTCGTCGGCCTGATCATCAGCATCGGCGGCATCGGCTCGTTCCTGGGCGCTCTGGTCGCGGAGCGATTGGCAGGCCGGCTCGGCCTCGGCCCGATGCTGCTGCTGACGCTCACCCTCGGCAATGCCGCGGCGCTGCTGATTCCGCTCTCCGAGGTCGCGCGGTCGTTCGCGATCCCGGGCCTCGTGCTGCACCAGCTCGTCGGCGATGCGTTTCTCAGCATCTACCTGATCCACGCCGTCAGCCTCCGCCAGCGTGTGCTGGCGCTCGACGTGCTGGGGCGAGCCAACGCGACCTTCCATGTGGCGACCGGCCTGGCGCTGCCGGCCGGCGCGCTGGTTGCAGGCCCGCTGGCGGATGCGATCGGCATGTCGGCGACGATGTGGATCGGGGCCGTGGGCGGATTGAGCGCCGCCATCGCGCTTCTGTCGCCCGCGGTGCTGCGGCTCCGCTAGCGGCAGTCGGCGGAGTACTTGTAGCCCTCGGTCTGGCGCACGGCGTAGAGCTGGATCGGCTGGTCGACCTGCGTGTAGCAGACGAACAGCGGCATCCCGAAAACTGTGATCGCCAGCTCGACCTTGTCGCCCGGATACATCTCGCCTTCCAGGCAGGCGCGCCGGCTCTGGCCCTTCTGCAGCACGAAGGTGTAGCGCTGCCGCGACTTCATGATGACGCGGGCGGACAGACCGAACGGCGCCATGTTCCGCAGCATGAAGCAGGCGCCGCGCGTCGCCGGCCCGATCTGCGCCGAGGCGGGGGCGGCTGAGCCGGCGAGAACGAGCGCGATCAGGGCGATGAGCAGGGGCCGCATCAGGCGCGGATGATACCTCGATCTAAGCCCTTGAGGTCACGGTGCGGCGCGAGTGAGTGAGGATTTTTATACGTAAATTTAGTTGACGAAAATCCGCGATTTTGACAGGATCGAGGCTACTGGAAGGACCTGCGCCTCGCGGCGGCGGGTCCTTTTTCATTTCCGCACATGGAGTCGATATGCACGGGCGCACCCACGGGGTGTCGCTCGAGCGCCCGGATTTTGTCCGGAGCGTCGAGCGCTGCTGGATCGACGGCGATCTGGTCCGTCTCTCCTCCTGGCCGATCGGCGGCATCCGCCCCGGCGGACGCGCCGGCCCCATCCCCTGGCTGATGGACCTCTCGGTTCTCGAAGAGGCGATGCAGGAGGTTTACGGCCACAGCTTCCGTCTCGGCGACCGCGCGCCGCTTCTGCAGATGACGGCGAACGCGCTGGCCTCCGGCGATCGCCGCCGTGCCGCCGATCTCGCCAACGAGGTCTCGTTCCCGCCGCCGGAATACGCATCGCGCCTTCGCGATGCTGGCCTTCGCCACCTCAACTGGGGACCAGCGCATCGGCGTGGCAATCCGCCGATCGATGTCGACGCCTGGCTCGAACGCAAGGCGTGGGAACGCAAGTTCGATCCCAACCAGCCGCGCGTGCCGCGGGGACATCCGGATGGCGGCCAGTGGACGGATGGCGGCGCTGGTGGTGACGAAAGTATCGCCTTCGACCCTGACGAGCCTCTCGATCAAGAGGAATGGGACGGTGTCGAGAAGTTACGTGGTCGAATTGCGGAGCTTGAGGCTGAGCACGGCGATCGTTCGGCGCTCCTGCATCTGGCGGCGAACCGAAAGCCGTCAGGACGTGTCGTGTTCTTCTTCGAGACGATCGCGTGGGCGTTGGAAAAGTATCCCTTCCTAAAGCGCATCGGCATGTGGGGAAACCTCGTCTGGGGACTCTACGAGATCGTACCCGACGTCGCGGCGTTCTTGGAGGAACCGAAGAGCCTCGACGATCTAGTCGCCGATCAAGACGATCGGGTGTTCTCATCGGAGTGGGAGTTTAGGTCAGCCTATGGCTCGGCTGGCTTAGGCAAGGAATGGCATCACATCATCGAAAAGGGGCAGGATCCCTACAACAAGAAGGGCCTCAACCTGCATCACACGAAAAACATCGTGCGCGTGCCGAGGATCATTCACTGGGTGATCAGTGCCCACTACTCTGAGGGATC
>CAXNIC010000223.1:0-8451 GCA_964201945.1 Alphaproteobacteria bacterium | reverse complement strand
AGTATCTTTTCCCGTCTGACCGACATCGTGAACGCCAACCTGACCGCGCTGCTCGACCGGGCCGAAGACCCGGAGAAGATGGCGCGCCTGATGATCCAGGAGATGGAGGACACGCTGGTCGAGGTGCGCTCGGCCGCGGTCAAGGCGATTGCCGATCGGAAGGAGCTGGGCCGCCGGGTGGCCGATGCCCGCTTCGGCCTCGAGGACTGGGAGCGGAAGGCCGAGCTCGCCGTCGCCAAGGGCAAGGAAGACCTCGCCCGGGCCGCCTTGTTCGAGAAGCGCCGGGCCGCCGACGTGCTGCGCGGCCTCGAAGCCGAGCTGGTGCAGGTGGATGAGGTCCTCGGCCGCTACGAGGACGACATCGGCCGGCTGCAGTCGAAGCTGGACGAAGCCAAGGCCAAGCGGAAGTCGCTGGAGATGCGTGCGGAAGCCGCCGGTCACTCGATCAAGGCCCGCAAGGTCCTGCACGACGCCCGCGTCGACGAGGCGCTGGCCCGCTACGACCGCATGCACCGGCGGATCGACGAGCTGGAAGGCGAGGCCGAGGTCCTGGACAAGGGCCGGACGCCGGGCCTTTCCCAGCGCTTCGCCGAGCTGGAGAGCGAGGGCAATGTCGAGGCGGAGCTCGAAGCGCTCCGCCGCAAGGTGAAATCCGGCTCGTAATCGGATAGGACATGTCCCCGTGTTCACGTCCATGCTCTTCATCGTGCCGGCGGTCGTCCTCCTCGGCCTCGTCCTGCCGCTCTGGCTGGTGCTCCACTACGTGACCCTGTGGCGCCAGCAGAAGCGGTCGAACGGGGTCGACGACAAGACCCTCGGCGACATCGAAACCATCGCGCGCCGTCTCGAAGACCGCATCGCCACGCTCGAACGCGTGCTCGATGCCGGCGACCCGGCGTGGAGAGACAAGGCATGAGCAAGTTCAAGCGCGAATGGCGGCGCCAGCAGCGCGAAGCCTGGCGCGAGCATCTTCGCCGCCACGGCATCGAGCCGGACGCCGAGGACATGCCGCGTGACCGTCACGGCCGCCGCGAGCGCGGGCCCTTCCGGCGGTATCCGGAGCGCGGCATCGCCGCGGGCGTCGTCGCCGGCCTCGCCCGCTGGCTCGGGTGGAGCACCTGGGCGGTCCGCGGTCCCTCGATCGCGCTCCTGGTGATCAACCCGCCGTTCTTCCTGGCGGTCTATCTCGCCTTGTGGGCGCTGATGGAGCGGGAAGCCGTGTTCGGCTGGATCCAGGGCCTGTTCCCGCGCCTGCCGGATGCGGTCCCGCAGTCCCGCGTCGACGACGTGCGCACGCGCCTTCGCGGTCTCGAGACCCGCGCCGCGCGGCTCGAGGAGCGCGTGACCTCCGAGGCCTTCGGCGTCAAAGGCCGGTTCCGCCACCTCGACGGAACCTGATCTCTTCCCAGGCGCGGCCTCGGGCGACTAATGTCGCGCCCGATGCCGCGCCTTTCCCTGCTGATGCCCACCCTCAGACCGGACTATGCGGAAAACGCCATCCGCCAGGTCCTGATGTGCAGCGGCCGGCACGACTACGAGCTGATCGTCGTCTCGCCCTTCCCGGTCGCCGGAGACCGCATCCGCCATGTCGCAGAGGAGACGCCGGAAGGCGACTCAGCCGCCTATGCCCGCGCGCTCGCCGTCGCCACCGGCGACATCGTGATGCCGGTGATCGACGACTTCGCCCCCGCCTTCGGCTGGCTCGACGGCCTGGCCGAGGCGGTCGCCGCCGGCGAGGCGCGCGGCCTGCCGTTCTGCGGCAGCCTGCACTGGGTCAACCATCCCTGGTTCAACACCGCCTATGACCGCTACTACGCCTTCTTTCCGGTGATGAGCCGGCGCAGCCTCGCGCTCACCGGCGGCTACATCGACACGGCGTTCCGCGCCAATTTCGGCGACGTCGATCTCTCGCTCCGGGTCTGGGATGCCGGCGGCCATTGCGCGCATCTGCCCAAGGCCGCGATCTACAAGGCACGGCCCGAGGACGAGGCTAGGCTGTCGCCCTACAAGCGCCACGGCGCCCAGGCCGATTTCGAGGCATTGATCCGGCGCTGGCATCAACGGCTCGGGCCGGAGCGCACGCCCTCCTACGAAGGTATCATCGGCACCCACGACATCGCCGGCCTCGACGATCCGCGCTGGTTCGGGGGTCGCGCCGGCCACGTCGGATGACCGGGCAACCGGGGCTCACGCTCGAAGCCGCCTTCGCTCTCGGCCTCGATCACCTGGAGGCCGGACGCGGCGACGCGGCGCTCCAGGTCTTCGCCGCCATCCTGAAGGCAATGCCTGGCCATCCCCAGGCAACCTATCTCCTCGGGGCCACGCTGCTTCAGGGCGGCCGCGCCGCAGACGCCTTGCCGCATCTCTCAGCCGCGAGCCGGGCCGATCCCGCCAACTGGCGCATCGGACTCGCGTTCGCCGGCGCGCTCGACGGCCTCGGCCGGCATCGCGAGGCGGCGACCGAGCTGTGCCGCGTCATCGCCGTCGCGCCGGAGGCAGCCCAAGGTCTCGCCGCGCTCTCGGCGATCCTCGAACGTCTCGGCGAGCCGTCCCGGCGGCCAGCCGCGATCGTCCGCCGCGCGCTGGCCACTGGATTCGTCACCGACGACCCTGCCGCCGCCTTCAACATGGCGCGGACGCTGCTGGCCGGAGGCATCGCCCCGCCGGCGATGCGGCTGCTGCGCCGCGCCCTCAGCACTGCGCCAGCAATGCCGGAGCTGGTGAATGCGCTGGCCGCCGCCGATCTGGAAGCGCTCAGGATCTCAGCCGAGCGGATCGCGCGCCGCGCCATGGCGCTCGCTCCCGATCGCCCGGACTATCGCTATAACCTCGCCGGCTGCCTGGCGCTCCGCGGCGACACCGATGCGGCTGCCGGCCTGTTCCGCCAGGTGCTGGCCTTGGCACCGGCGCATGCCGCCGCGTTCAACAATCTCGGCCTCGTGCTGAAGGACCAGAGCCTCGTCGCGGCGGCAATCGATTGCCATCGACGCGCATTGGCGGTCGAGCCGCGGAATCCCGATGTCCATCGCAACCTGCTGGCCGCCCTGCTCTATGCCCCCGAGATCGATGAGGATCGACGGCTTGCCCGGCATCTGGCGTTCGGCCGCGCCGTCGCTCCGGCCGCGGTGCCGTCGCCTGCGCAAACGAAGCCCGGAGACCGGCTGACCATCGGTTACCTCTCCTCCGATTTTCGCGACCACCCGGTCGGCCGGTCGCTGGAGCCGGTGATCGCCGCGCATGACCGGGCCTGCGTCCGCGTCGTGCTCTACCTGCAGCGCCATCGGCCGGACGACATCACGCGCCGGCTCGAATCGATGGCGGATCTGGTCCGCGACGTGAGCCCGCTCGACGATGCCGAGGTTGCCCGGCTGATCCGCGCCGACGGCGTCGACGTTCTGGCGGTGGTCGCCGGCCGCTACGACCGCAACCGGCCCGGCGTCGCTGCCCATCGCGCCGCGCCGGTGCAGGTGAGCCTGCACGACCCCGCCACCAGCGGTATCGCGGAGATGGACTATCTCATCGCCGATCCCGACCTGGTGCCGCGCGCGCCCCCGGAACGCTTCGTCGAGCGGGTGATCCGCCTGCCGCGCTTCGTCGTCCAGTCGCCGCTGCCTGCGCTTCCAGTCGCGCGTTCCGCCGGACGCCCGCCGACCTTCGGCAGCTTCAACGCCCCGGCGAAGCTGTCGGAGCCGACGCTCGCGCTCTGGGCCTGGTTGCTCAACCGCGCGCCCGGCTCGCGGCTGGTGCTCAAAAGCAAGAACCTGTTCGCCTCGCGTGTGCTGGCCGAGCGCATCCTTCGCGTCTTCGCGCATCACGGCGTCACGGCCGATCGTATCGAGCTGCGTGCGGCGATCGAGCCGCTCGAGCTCCATCTCGCCAACTATCGTGATATCGACGTCGCCCTCGATCCCTTCCCGTTCAACGGCTCGACCACCAGCTTCGAGGCGCTGTGGATGGGCGTGCCGGTGGTAACTCTGCTGGGCGATCGGATGGCCGGACGCTGGAGCGCCTCGATGCTGCGCGCCATCGGCCTGGATGAGCTGATCGCCGCCGACGAGACGCGCTACCTCGAGATCGCATCGGAGCTGGCGCAGGACCCGCCCCGCCTCGACCGGCTGCGCGCCGATCTTCGGCCGCGGCTCAAAGCCTCCTCGCTGATGGATGGCGCCGCGCGCGCGCGACAGCTGGAACGCGTCTACCGAGCGCTGTCCCGGCGTCGAACGAAACGCTAGCTCGCGAGATCGACGATCGCACCCGGCTGCGAGGTGGCTGGCGGGGCCGGCGGCGCGACGAAGGCGGCGCTGGGCGAGTCTCCACCCGAACGCTCGACAACGAGGGGTGGGCGCAGGCGGATTTCTTCGGGGCGGCTGCGCTCGTTCGTCCGCTCCGTCCGGGATTGCCGCTCCGTCCGGCTTTCTTCGTCCTCGCGGACGGACGGCCTGCGTTCCTGCTCGTCCCGCCGGCCGCGGATCTCGTCCAGATTGGCGGCGGGGTTCGGCACCGGCTGCGGCGGCGTCGACAGCTCCTGAAGCGGCGCCAGCAATTGCGAGCTGCTCGAATAGGCCGCGACCTGGCGGCGAACCTCCGCCCGCACCTCGGCCGAGCTCTGCGGCGTCTCCACTGTCGCGGTCGAACTCGACGTCACCGTCGAGGTGGTGCCGGGGATCGTCGTGGTGATCGTCTCGCTGCTGGCGGGGATCACCTCGGTCACTTCGCGCGTCACTTCCTGGGTGACGGTCGGCCGGACGCGATCGATCGTTTCCTGAAGCGCGGCGATCGCCTCCGGCCCGGCCCTGACCAGGAGATCCTCGAGCTTCCGCGAGACGTTGTCGCCGGTCGCCTCAAGGACCTTGCCCAGGGTCTGGATCACGCGGGCGCCGTTCTCTTCCAGCAGCTCCTCGAAGGCGCTGACGCCACGCTCGCCGCCGCGATCGAACAGGCGATCGATCGAACGGGTCAGGTCGCGGCCGCGGTTGTCGAGGGCGCGTTCCACCCGCCGCTCGAGCTTGCTGCCGCCGCGGTCGACCGCGCGCTCAAGCTCGTCCAGCAACCGGTCGCCCCGGCGCTCGACGCTGCGGCTGAGATAGCCGACATAGCGATCGGAGGAGCGGCCATCGCCGCGATCCTCGATCTCGCCCGCGCGCTCGGCGGCGCTTTCGAGGATCGTGCGCAGCTCCTGGACGCCGGCGCTCTCGGGACCGGGAACCGTGACCGTCTCGGTCACCGTGCGCGTGATCGTCCGCTCGGGCGTCTCGATCGTGGTCGTCGTCGTCTGGTCCGGCGTGGTGACCGTGCTGGTCCGCTCGCGCGTGACCGAGGCCAGCACCCGCTGCAGCTCCCGCGCGGGCGCCTCGGCGGCCTCCTCGGCGACGCTCTGCTCGCGGATGGCGAATTGCTGTGAAGACTGCTGGAGCGCGCCCAGCGTCTGCGCCGAGATCGGCGACGGCGGCACCTGGATCAACGCCGACGACCGATTGCCGAAGCTCTGCGACTGGGTGAGCGCGGCCGCGACCAGCTGAGCAGCGGGCTGCGCTCTCGCTTCGGCGGACAAAGCGGGGGTGGGCACGAGCACCGTCGGCGGCGCCGCTCGCGCGTTTGCGCTCCCGAAGAGCGCCACCACGTTCAATCCTGCCAGACCTACCCCATCCCGTTTAGGGTACGCCTAACCGGGGCTTTACCTCAATGCTTACCGGCCACGACGCGGTCGAAAACGTCGAAGAACCGGTCGATCTCATTAAGGTTGTTGAAGACGTGGGGGCTCATCCGTAAGGACGTGCCGCGGACGGAGACGAAGCACTTCTCCTTGTTCAGCCGGTCGCCGAGGCCGACCGGCACCTCGCCGCCCGAAAACTGCAATCCGATGAAGTGCTTGACCCGATGCTCCTCGGGCGGGACGGCGAGCTGGCGGGCCGCCGCGTGCTCGGCGATGCGCTTGGTCAGGGGCGCGATCGTCGCCTCGATCTCCTCCTGCCCCCAGGCCAGCAGCTGCTCCATCCCGACATTGGCGATGGGCAGATGGATGAACTGGCTGCGCTCGCCCATGTCGTATCGCCGGGCGCCGGGTGCGTATTCGTCGCCGAACGTTCGCTGGCCGGGCGAGTTCTGGCTGCCGGCCCGGCCGTAATTGTGCTGCTCGAGCGGGCGGCCATCCTGGCGATGCGGGGCGACATAGAGGAAGCCGAGTCCGTAAGGCCCGAGCAGCCACTTGTAGGCCGAACACATCAGGTAGTCGGGCTTCAGCTTCTTGACGTCGATCGGCTTGGCGCCGAGCGACTGGGTGACGTCGGTGATGAACACCGCGCCGACCTGGTGCGCGCGGTCGCTCACCTGCTGCAGGTCGATCAGGCCGCCGTCGGTCCAGTAGCAGTTGGGGACGCCGACCCAAGCCGTCTTCTCGTCGATGGCGGCGAGGATCGCCTTGGTCCAGTCGCCGTCCTTCGGCTTCGACACCAGCTTCAGGGTGGCGCCCGCTTCGGCGCAGCGGCGCTTGTATTCGAGCAGGGTCGAGTAGTGCTCGCCTTCGAGGCCGACCACCGACTGCCCGGCCTTGAGGCCGAGGTTCTGCGACGCCGTCGCCACGCCATAGGAGGTGGCCGCGACCACCGCGATGTCCTCGGCGCTGGCGTTGATCAGGCGGGCGAAGAGGACGCGGGCGCGCTCGACGTCGTCATAGAAATGCTTCCACTCGATGGTCCAGGGATGGACCTTGCGGTCGATCGCCCAATGCCCCATCTCGCGCTGCGCCTTCAGGTTGGGCGAGAGATAGGCGCAGTTGAAGTAGACGACATCCTCGGGGATGTCGAAGAGGGCGCGCTGGTCGGGGAGCATGGCTTAACTCGCGGGAAGGGAGGGGTCCCGCGAGCATGACAGGCGGCCGCGCGCGCTCGCAAGCGGCAATTTCCGAACGGAAACCCTAGAACTTTTCGACCGACGGCCGGAGATCGACCTCCTGCGCCCAGGCACTCCTCGGCTGGGCGTGAAGGTGCAGGTACGTCGCCGCGATAGCGTCCGGATCGAGCTTCCCCGCCTCGTTGGCGCCGGCCCGGCCGATGCCGCCGTCGATGATCACATGCGCCACATGCAGGCCCTTCGGCCCGAGCTCACGTGCCAGGCTCTGCGCCAAGCCGCGCAACGCGAACTTGCCCATGGCGAAGGGCGCCGACTCGGCATAGCCCTTCACGCTGGCGCTGGCGCCGGTGAACAGCAGGCTGCCGCGCCCGGCCGGCAGCATCAGCCGGACGGCGGCCTGCGCCACCAGGAAGCCGCCGAAGGCCGAGATGTCGAGGGCCTGACGCACCGCCTCGCGGTCGAGCTCGGCGACCGGACCGCGTGCCCGCCGGCTGGCGTTGTAGACGACGAAGGACGGCACGCCGAGTTCGCGGCGGACGCGATCGAACAGGGCGTCAACCGACGCGCCGTCGGTCGCATCGCAGGTCATGGCCGTGGCGCCGGTCGAGCGCGCGACCTCGGCGATCTTCGCCTGATCGCGGGACGCGACCGCGACTTTCATGCCGGCGGCCGCAGCCGCGCGGGCCAGGGCCGCACCGAGGCCCTCGCCCGCCCCGACGATCACCGCAACGCCTGCATCCGCCATGCGCACTCTCCCGATTGAAGGGGAAGACTACGACGCGGCCGCCTCCGGCTCCACCGGAAGGCTCCGATGCGAGTAGGGATCGATCGAATAGGGATAGACCGGCGGCAGCGGGCTCGACTCCGCAGCGACACGATCGAACCAGGCGCGGAGCGAGGAGCGGCCCGAGAGGTCGAAACCACCCTCCTCCGCCCGGTGCACATAGGCGAAGACCGCAATGTCGGCGATCGAATAGCCGGTGTCCGCAAGAAAGGCGCGGCCGGCGAGATGCTGGTCGAGCAGGTCGAGCACGCGCTCGCCGGCGGCCTTCCGCCCGGGCGCTTGAGCGGCATTGCGATCGAGCTTCCCGGTCATCGTCCAGTGGCGGATGGTGGCGATGCTGGGCTGGACGTAGTCCTGCTCGAAGAACAGCCACTGCATCACCTTCGCGCGCTCGAAGCGGTCGGCGGGAAGGTAGATCGTCCCCTCGGCCAGGTAGCAGAGGATGGCGTTGGATTCCGCGATGAAGCGGCCAGGCCCGACCTCCAGCACCGGCACGGCACCAGCCGGATTCATCCGAAGGAACGCGAGCGTCCGCGACCCGCCCTGGAAGATCTCGACCGGCACGGTCTCGTAGGCGAGGCCGAGATGGCCCAGCAGCATGCGCACTTTGTAGGCATTCTGTGACGGCAGATAGTCATGAAGGCGAAGCATTGGGCATCTCCCGGGTGCGATGGCGAATGCATAGCTGCCATGTGCGCCCTGCCTCTATCCGCTGCTTGCGGCGGAACCCGGAAGCTGGTCTTGTGCCGGCCGCTTCCCCCCATCCGCCTCGCTCAGGAATGTCCGCCTACAAGCCTTCCCTGCTGCTTGTCCTGGTT
>CAXNIC010000222.1:0-8458 GCA_964201945.1 Alphaproteobacteria bacterium | reverse complement strand
GCGAGCGCGGCCTTGGCGAGGCCGGCGCCGATCGACTTGGCGATGTCGGCGCCGGAGACGGGTCCGTCATACTGACGGACGCTGCCGTCGGGTAGCGTGATTGCAGGCATGGCTATGTCACGTATGTCTTGTGGGGGGACCACGCCGGCTGGGCACGGTCCGCAAAAAGCGCACGCGCTCTCTCAGGCCGAGCAGGCCTGGATAGTTCGGGTCGTGGCCGCCGGGGCGGCGAAGAGGCAAATATGGTCGCACATGGCCTTAATTCTGGGCGCAATCCATATCAGACAAGCTTGGGACCGCGCAACCCGGGATGAGCCCGAAGAGCCTCCAGCAGCACCATCGCGCTGTTGCGCTCCTCGTCGCGGGAGGCGAACAGCAAGGTCACCGGCCCGCGGCGTCCAAGGGCTGCCAGCCGTCGGATATGCGCCAGGCTCTCCTCCGAGGCGAGCTCGTGACCATATCGTGACTGAAACTCGGGCCAGCGCTCGACCTGATGGTCGTACCAGCGGCGGAGGCCCGGGCTGGGCGCGATCTCCTTCAGCCACTCGTCCAGCCGCGCGTCCTCCTTCCTGATCCCGCGCGGCCACAGCCGGTCGACCAGGACCCGATAGCCGTCGGCGGTCTCGGCCGGCAGGTAGATGCGCTTTGCCCTGATCATCCTGGCCTCCCGGACGTCTGCAGGCGGCGGACCACTGAAACGACATCGGCGACGCTCAGATCCGCGAGGTCCGGCCGGCGCAGGGTCTCGACGAGGCGGCCGCGTGGGGCGCAACGGGCGGGGTCGCTCTCGGCCGAGAACAGGACCAGGGACGGACAGCCGACCGCCGCGGTGACATGCATCGGTCCGGTATCGTTGCCGATCGCGAGCTGCGCCCGCCGCGCGACGCCGGCGAGTTCAAGGATCGAGGTGCGGCCGGTCAGATCGACGGCCCCTGCAATCGTCGATGCGATCTCGCGGGCGAGGCCGGATTCCTCGCGCGTGCCGGCGATGACGGAGGTGAGGCCGAGCCCGCTCAGCGCCTCTGCCAGCGCGGCATAGCGGGCGATCGGCCAGCGCTTGGCCGGCCGATGGGCCGAGCCTCCGGGAACCAGGAGCGCGAAGCGGTCCGGCAGGCCGAGGCGCGAGACATCGGCATCGAGCCACGAGACGTCGGGCGGCGGCACCGAGGCGATGCCGGCGAGGCGAAGCTGCTCGGCCTGGCGATCGGCGGTGTGCATCTCGACCCGGCCGGGATTGCCGTGGGGGTGGGAGGCGCCGGGGGCGATGCCCGACCATTCCGGCGCCGGTGACCCCATCAGACGGAAGTACCAGGCGGTGCGCGACGAGGTCTGCAGGTCGTAGACCCGGTCGAAGCCGGCGGCCCGCAGGCGGCGGACGGTCCCGAGCCAGGACCCGAGGCGCCAGAGCGGCGGGCGGTCGTCGACCCAGACCTCCTGGAACCAGCCCGACGCGCGTAGCAGGTCGGCGAAAGCCGAGCCGGTGAGCCCGACCAGATGGGCGTCGGGATGATGCCGGCGGATCGCCTGGAGGGGGCCGAGTGTCTGGATCACGTCGCCGAGCGCGCCGTGACGAATCGCCAGGACCTTCACGCCGCGCTCTGCTGCGAGCCCCGCCGCCCCAGGGCCTCCTCGTAGACCGCGAGCGTCGACTCGCACATCGTCTGCTGGTCGAAGTTGGCGCGCGCGTGCTCGGTCGCGACCTCGGCCAGCCTGAGCCGCGCGTCGACGGTCAGGTCGAGCGCGTCGGTCAGAGCCGTTGCCAGCGCCTGCGGATCGCCCGGCGGGACCAGCCAGCCGGTGACGTCCGGGATGATGGTTTCGCGCGAGCCGCCATGATCGGTCGCGATGACCGGCCGGCCCATGGCCTGGGCCTCGACGGAGACCCGGCCGAACGCCTCGGGGTCGATCGAGGCCGAGACCACGACATCGGCCAGCATGTAGGCGGCCGGCATGTCCTGGCAGTCGCCGACGATGCGGACGCGGCCCAAGAGGCCCTGGCCGGCGACCAGGCGCTCGAGTTCCTGATGATAGGGCGTGCGGCCCTGATCGGAGCCTGCCAGGACGCAGACGATGTCCCTCCGCTGCACATGGGTCAGGGCCTCGATCAGCACGGTCTGGCCCTTCCAGCGGGTGAGCCGGCCGGGAAGAAGGATCACGCGCACGTCGTCGGGCAGCCGCCAGTCCTTGACCAGCTGGAGCATCCGGAACGGCTGCACCCGATCCGGCGAGAATTTCTCGAAGTCGATGCCGCGCGGGATGAGGCGGAGCCGCTCGGGCGGCACCTTGTAGGTCTCGACGATGTGGCGGGCGATGAACTCCGAGGCGGCGATGACGGGCTCGCCCTTGGCCATCACGCTGTTGTAGAGGCGCTTGAAGGCGTTGCCGGCGCTGTAGGTGCCGTGGAAGGTGGTGACGAACGGGACGTGCTCGCGCTGGGCGGCGCTCCACGCCGACCAGGCAGGCGCACGGCTGCGGGCATGGACGAGGTCGACGCGCTCGGTCCGGATGATGCGGGCCAGCCGCTCGATGTTGGCGCGGATGGCGAGGGGGTTCTTGGTGTCGAGCGGCAGCTGGATATGCTGGGCTCCCATGCGGTCGAGCTCGCGCACCATGGTTCCGCCCGCCGAGGCCACCAGCGAGCGCCAGCCCGCCCGGACGATGGCGCCTGCGATCTGGACGGCACCTCGCTCGACGCCGCCGGTTTCCAGAGCCGGGAGGACTTGCAGGATCGTCGGCGTGGTCATCGCCTGAGGAAAGACACAGATGAGGAGCCGCTCGCGATCATGTCGGTTCAAAGACTATCACGCCCCGACGGCCACGAAATCGCGTTCCGCCGCCAGGCCGGGCGCGGACCGGGCGTGATCTTCCTCGGCGGCTTCAATTCGGCCATGACCGGCATCAAGGCCTCCTGGCTCGCCGAGCGCTGCCGGGCCGAAGGCCGGGCCTTTCTCCGCTTCGACGGCTTCGGACATGGCGAATCGACCGGCCGCGTCGCCGACGGCATGGTCGGCCGCTGGAAGGCCGATGCGCTTGCGGCGATCGACGAGCTGACCGAGGGGCCGCAGCTGCTGGTCGGCTCCAGCATGGGTGTCTGGATCGCCTCGCTGGCCACCGAGGCGAGGCCCGGGCGCGTCGCCGGGCTGGTCGGCATCGCCGGCGCTCCCGACTTCACCCGCGAGGTGATCGAGCCGTCGCTCCCACCGGAAGCCTGGAAGGCGCTGGAGACGGATGGCGTCTGGCTGCGCCCCTCGGCCTACGGCCCCGAGCCCTATCCGATCTCCCGGAAGGCACTGGAGGAGGCGTCGGCGCATTTCGTCCTGCCGCGGCGGCTTCACTTCGGCGTTCCCGTGCGGCTTCTGCACGGCACGGCCGATGCGGACGTACCCTTCGGCCTCTCGCTCAGGCTCGCCCGCACCATCGACGGACCGGACACGGCGGTCACGCTGGCTCCCGGCGGCGACCATCGGCTTTCCGGCGAGGCCGACCTCGCCCTGATCGGCCGCGCGCTGGATCAGCTCCTGGCCTGCGCCGCCAGGCCCTCGCGATAGGTGGGGTAGCGAAGCCGGACGCCGAGCTCTTCCCTGATGCGCCGGTTGGAGACGCGCTTCAGTTCGTCGTAGAAGCTGCGCGCCATCGGCGAAAGATCGGCCGTCTCGAACGGGATCTCGGGCGGCGGTGGGATGCCGAGAAGGCGGCTCGCCTCGACGATCACGTCCTGGGGCGGCGCCGCCTCGTTATCGCAGACATTGTAGGCGGCGCCGGGATGGGGCTTCGCCATCGAGGCTTCCAGCACCTGGACGATGTCGTCGACGTGGATGCGGGAGAACACCTGGCCCGGCTTGATCACGCGCCTGGCGGTGCCGGTTCGCACCTGCTCGAAGGGACCGCGTCCGGGGCCATAGATGCCGGCGAGCCGGAAGAGATGCACGGGCCGTCCGTGTCGTCGCCAGAGATCGAGCCATCCCTCTTCCGCCTCGACCCGGCGCCGCCCGCGCGGACCGACCGGTCGCAGATCGCTCGACTCGTCGACCCAGTCGCCGCCGCGATCGCCATAGACACCCGTGGTCGAGAGATAGCCGATCCAATTGGTGTCCAAGGCGGCGACGGCATCGGCATGGCAGTCGAGGACGGGATCGCCCTGGTCGTCGGGCGGGACCGAGGAGAGGACATGCGTGGTGCCGGCGAGCTTGGCCGATGGGTCGGCGAGCGGGCGTTCGCGATCGAAGAGATAGGCCTCGATGCCCTCGGCCGCCAAGGCCAAGCGGGCGTCCTCGCTCCGGCAGGTGCCGGCGACCGTCCAGCCGCGGGCCTTCAGCGCGCGGGCCAGCGCGAGGGCGGAATAGCCGAGGCCGAAACAGAAGAGACGAGGCATGGACGGATGGGCTCCCGCGCCCTATCTAGCACGGGTGATCGCACAGCTCCTTCTCTTCGGACTGGTGTCGCTCGCGGTGCCGGCGAAAGCCGAGGTCATCGGTGGCGAAGAGTCCTATCGCGCCTGCCTGGCGCTCGCGCGCTCGAACCCGGCGGAGGGCGAGGAGCAGGCCCTCGGCCTGATCGCGCTCCGCGGCGGGGCGCCGGCGCGGCATTGCCTGGCATCGGCGCTTCTCGGGCTCGGACGCTATGCCGATGCGGCCGACACCTTCGTGCAGGTGGCGATCGAGGCCCGCGATCCCGATCTCCGGGTAGAGGCGCTGGGCCAGGCCGGCAATGTCTGGGTGCTGGCCGGCGATCTTCCGCGCGCCGTCGCCGCCTTCAGCCAGGCGATCAAGCTTCGGGCGAACGATGCCGATCTGTTCATCGACCGGGCGATCGCTCTGGCTGCCGCCACCAACTACTTCGAGGCGATCGACGACCTGAACCGGGCCATCGAGCTCGAGCCGAGGCGGGCCGAGGCCTATGTCTTCCGGGCGACGGCCTATCGCTACGTCGATGCGGCGGACTTGGCGCTGCAGGACGCCGAGGCGGCGCTCGCCCTCAAGCCCGGCCTGCTGGAGGCGCTGGTCGAGCGCGGCATCCTTCGCCGGCTCACCGGCAACGATGCCGGCGCCCGCGCAGACTGGATCTCGGTCCTGCAGCGGTCGCCGGAGAGCCCGGCCGCGGACGCCGCCCGCGACAACCTGGCGAAGCTCGACATCAAGGTCCGATGATCATCCGCCTCTATACGGCGAAGGATCTCGACGGGTTGATCCGGCTGTTCCATGCCTCGGTCCATCGCATCGCCATCAAGGACTATACGGAAGACCAGGTGAAGGCCTGGGCGCCCGACGAAGCCGACCGCGAGCGCTGGGCGTCGCGCCGTGCCAGCCGGCCGACCTGGGTCGCCGAGATCGATGGCGCGCTGGCAGGATTCACCGACCTCGAGCCGGATGGGCATGTCGACATGATGTTCGTCCACCCCGACCACCAGGGCCGCGGCGTCGCCGGCGCGCTGCTTCGCCAAGTCGAAGCCGAAGCGGCGCGGCTCAGGCTCGACCGGCTGTTCACCGAGGCCAGCATCACCGCCCGCCCGTTCTTCGAGCGGAAGGGGTTCCGCGTGATCACGCCGCAGACCGTCAGCGTCCGCGGCCAGGACATGACCAACTACCGGATGGAAAAAACCCTCCGCTAACTCACGCCGGGGCGCGTCGCCAGAGAACGGTCAAGGCACCGGCGGCGATCAGCAGCGAACCGGAGACACGGTTCACCGTCCGCTGGACCGAGGGCTTGCGGATGAAGTTGCGGGCCGCCGACGCCAGCAGCGCATAGGAGAGCGCGTTCAGCCCGCCCAGCACGACGAAGGTCGGCACGAAGACCAGCATCTGCGGCAGGAACGGCTCGGACGCGGCGAGGAACTGCGGGAAGAAGGCGACGTAGAAGACGATGCCCTTCGGGTTGAGCGTCGCCGCCACGTAGGAATGGATGAAGATGCGAGGCCGGCTCCATTCCGGCGGCGGTGCGATCTCGGCCGAGGTCTCGACCGGTGCCCGCCAGAGCTTGATGCCGAGATAGACGAGGTAGGCGGCGCCGACCCATTTGACCAGGGTGAAGATCTCGGCCGAGGTCGCCAGCAGCGCGCCGAGACCCAGCATCGACGCGGTCATCGCGGTGAAGTCGCCGAGCGCCACGCCGGCGACGATGGCGTAGGCGGCGCGGCGCCCGTGCCCGAGCGCGTAGGAGATCACCATCAGCACGGTCGGGCCGGGAATGGCGACGACGACGGCCGCGGTCACGGCGAAGGCGATCCAGGTCTCGAAGCTCATTTCGTCTCTCCGGCAGGGGACGAGGGATCAATCCACCGGAAGAGGGCGGATGCAACCCCGGCGTTCGGCGCTACAATCCATGCCTCGGGACTTCCAATGACAGGGCTGCCATGTCCTCGACCTGCCTCTTCTGCAAGATCGCGAAGCGCGAGATCCCGTCCCATGTCGTCCATGACGACGAGGACAGCTTCGCCTTCATGGACATCCGCCCGATCCGGCCGGGACACGTGCTGGTCATCCCGAAGCTGCACATCGACCATTTCTCCGACCTGCCGGACGAGGCGGCGACCAAGGTGCTCATGGTGGGGCAACGGGTGGCGAAGACCCTCCGTGCGGAGCTGAAGCCGCCCCGGGTCGGCCTGCTGGTCGGCGGGTTCGCCGTGCCGCATGCCCATCTGCACGTGGTGCCCATGCATGACGGCCACGATCTCACCTCGCAGAACTACGCGAAGGTCGCCGACGGCAAGGTCACCTACGACATCACCAACATCCCGCCGGCGGCACCGGACGCCCTTGCGGATATGGCGAGTCGTCTCAAGAACCAAGCCTAGCGTTCAAGCGTCCACCCCGCCTATCATCCCCCGGCTTTTCAAGATCGAGTTCCAAAGGAGCGTCCGATGGGTCAGTTCGGATTCGGCCAGTCCGTCCGCCGCAAGGAGGACGTGCGCTTCATCACCGGCCGCGGGCGCTACACCGACGACATCAACCTGCCGGGGCAGGCGGCGGCCTTCGTCGTGCGCTCGCCGCATGCGCATGCGACCTTCAAGATCAAGGACGTGGCGGCGGCGAAGAAGGCTCCGGGCGTGCTCGTGGTCCTGACCGGCGCCGACGTCAAGGCCGACGGCCTCGGCAGCATCCCCTGCAAGGTCCCGCTGAAGAACCGCGACGGATCGCAGTCGGCGATGCCCCCCTATCCGATCCTGGTCGAGGATACGGCCCGTCATGTCGGCGACGCCGTCGCGCTGGTGGTCGCCGAGACGCTCGCCCAGGCGCGCGACGCCGCCGAGCTGATTGACATCGACTGGAGCCCGCTGCCGGCCGCCGCCGACACCCTCGGCGCGGGCGTCCTCAACGCGCCCCAGGTCTGGCCGGAAGCCAAAGGGAACCAGGTCTTCGACTGGGAGCTGGGCGATGCCAAGGCGGCCGATGCCGCCTTCGCCAAGGCCGACAAGGTGGTCGAACTCGACCTCGTCAACAACCGCATCATCGTCAACTCGATGGAACCCCGCGGCGCGCTCGGCGACTTCGACGTCAAGGAAGACCGCTACGTCCTCTATACCTCCTCGCAGGGCTCGCACACGATCCAGGGCCTGATCGCCGAGAGCGTGTTCAAGGTGAAGCCGGAGAAGTTCCGGGTGGTGACGCCGGACGTCGGCGGCGGCTTCGGCATGAAGCTGTTCCTCTATCGCGAGCACGTCCTGGTGACGTGGGCGGCGAAGAAGATCGGCCGGCCGGTCAAGTGGACCTCCGAGCGCTCGGAAGCGTTCCTCTCCGACACGCAGGGCCGCGATCATGTGACCAAGGCGCGGCTGGCGCTGGCCAAGGACGGCACCTTCCTCGGCCTCAAGGTCCATACCGTCGCCAATCTCGGGGCCTATCTCTCCAACTACGGCCCCTTCATCCCGACTATGGCGGGCACCGGCATGCTGGCGGGCCTCTACTCGACGCCGGCGATCCATGCCCATGTGGTCGGCGTCTTCACCCACACCGTGCCGATCGACGCCTATCGCGGCGCCGGCCGGCCGGAAGCGGCTTTCGTGATCGAGCGGATCGTCGACGTCGCCGCGCGCGAGCTCGGGGTTTCGCCGGACGCGATCCGGCGGAAGAACTTCATCCCGCCGGGCGTGATGCCGTTCAAGACTGCTCTCGGCGAGACCTATGATTCCGGCGAGTTCACCGCCGCCATGGACAAGTGCATGGCGGCCGCCGATTGGAAGGGCGCGGCTGGCCGCAAGGCGGCGTCGCAGAAGAAGGGCAAGATCCGCGGCATCGGCATGGCCTGCTATGTCGAGGCCTGCAGCGGCGGCGGGCCGGAGAACGCCTGGATCGAGGTCGAGCCGTCGGGTGCGGTCACGGTCCGCGTCGGCACGCAGTCGAACGGCCAGGGCCACGAGACCGCCTATGCCCAGGTCGCGGCCGACAAGCTCGGCATCGACATCGAGCAGATCAAGGTCGTCCAGGGCGACACCGACACGGTCAAGACCGGCGGTGGCACCGGC
>CAXNIC010000221.1:0-8458 GCA_964201945.1 Alphaproteobacteria bacterium | reverse complement strand
GTCGCCTTGGCGGTCTTCTTCACGACCTTGGTCTTCTTCGCCATCGTCGCCATCTTCGTCGTCCTCTCAGAAGTCGCGGGCGAAACCGGCGGTCCAGCCGCCATCGATCGTCAGGATATGACCGGTGATGTAGGAGCTCTCCGGCGCCGCCAGGAACAGCGCGCCGTTGGCAATCTCCTGGGTGGTCGCCGGGCGTGCGAGCGGGATATGCGACATCAGCTTGGCGTGCAGGTCCTTAGCCTCGCTGCCCTTGTCGTGGATCCAGCGCTTCCAGTCCTCGGTCGCGGTCGAGCCCGGCGCGATGCCGTTGACCAGCACGCCCTGCGGCGCCAGCTCGATCGCCATCGAGCGGGTCAGGTTGACCACGCCGGCCTTGGCGGCGACGTAGGAGCTCTGCAGCCGCATCGGCACCAGGCCGAGGACGGAGGCGATGTTGATGATGCGGCCGGACTTCTGCTTCACCATCTCGCGCGCGCCGGCGCGGCTCATCAGGAAGACGCCGGTGAGATCCACCTTCAGCAGCATGTCCCAGGCCTCGGGCCGGAACTCGTCCACGGTCTTGCGGTCGGCGGGGCCGACGCCCATGCCGGCATTGTTGACCAGGATGTCGAGGCGGCCGAACTCCTTCACCACGCGGGCGACGCCGGCCTCGATCTGCTCGGGCGAGGAGACGTCGATGCCGAATCCCATCGGCGCGTTGGCGCGCTTGGCAGCGGCTTCCGCGCCCTCGACGTTGCGATCGGTGTAGACGACGGTCGCCTCGTTTCGCCCGAGCGTGTCGGCGATGGCGAGGCCGATGCCCTGCGCGGCACCCGTCACAAGAGCGATCTTGCCCTTGAGGTCGACCTTCATGTTTCCCCCCATCATCGCCTGGAAGGCGATGACCTTATATAGACGGCCGCTCATCTCGGCGGCTTGCTTGTCATAATATCATGACATCTCGCGACCCCAGGCAAGCGGATTCTGGACGACGCGGATCAGCGCTGGCGGCGCAGCGTCAGGCGATAGCTGAGATGGAAGGCGTCGGCCGGATATTCGGTGATCGCCACCTCGACCGGCTGGTTGCCGGTGGTGCGGTAGACGAGGCGGGTGCGCATCATCGGCGAGCCTTCGGGCCGATCGAGCTGGGTGGCGAGGCGCTCGTCGGCGAGTTCGGCGGTGACGGTCATGCGGACGTCGCCGAGCACGATGCCGAGCTCGCGCTGCATGACGCGGAAGACGATGACGTCGTCGAAGTGATGGCGGGCGAGGCGGCTGCCGATCGGCGGCGGGAAGTAGATGGTGGAGACCGCGTAGGCGGCGCCGCTCTTTCTCAGGATGCTGCGAAGGCAATGCAGCGGCTCGGTTGGGGCCAGGGCGAAGAGGGGGGCGATCTCGGGCGCGGTCTCCGGGCGATAGCTCCGGATGTCGAGCTCGGCGCCGGTCGCGGCCGCGATGATGTCGTCGATCGAGTTGATCTCCCAGCCGGCGGTGTCGGCCTGGGGCTTGGCGAGCACGACGGCGTTCTTCGCCTTCTGCTTTCGGATCACGCCCTCGTTCTCGAGACGCTGGAGGGCTTCGCGGACGGTGATGCGGCTGACGCCGAAGCGGGATGCGAGCTGTGCCTCGGTCGGCAGCGTCGAGCCGATCGGCAGCACGCCGGCGCCGATCGCGTCGCCGAGGACGTCCATGAGCTGGCGGTAGAGCGGGGCACCGGAGCGGGTGAGGAGGCCGACCGGCAATCCCGGCCATGGCTCCTCGCTCATCCGGTCGGGCTTGGCGCGTTCCGTCACTTTTTCCACACGCCTGATCTCCGGCCGAGTCGCGATGGGCGTCGGCCGGCTCTCATAAGACCAGGGAAGGGCGGAAGCAACAGCCGCGGCCGCCTCGGGGTGGGGACCCGAGGCGGCCGGGCAGCTCAGAAACGCTGGATCGCTAGAGGCGACCCATCAGGAGAAGGATGATGATGATGAGAAGAACGGTGCCCAATCCGCCGGCCGGGTAGTAGCCCCAGCCGGAGCTGTAGGGCCAGCTCGGCAGAGCGCCGACCAGGAGAAGGACCAGGATGATCAGGAGAATGGTACCGACGGACATCGGTGGTCTCCACTTTCATTGTTGTTGTGCGGAGAAGAACCCCCCATGCGGTAACCGGTTCCATGGCGTGCCATATCCTGAGCCGCTATCCTGCCGCCGGCCTTAAGATCGGCCGTCAACGAATCCGGGTGAGGAAATCAGACATGGACGTGCGTGCAGCCGTGGCCCTCAAGGCGGGAGCGCCGCTCTCGATCGAGACCGTTCAGCTGGAGGGGCCGAAGGACTTCGAGGTGCTGGTCGAGATCAAGGCGACCGGCATCTGCCACACCGACGAGTTCACACTCTCGGGCGCCGATCCCGAGGGCCTGTTCCCGGCGATTCTGGGCCATGAGGGTGCCGGCATCGTCGTCGACGTCGGCAAGGCGGTGACCAGCCTGAAGAAGGGCGACCACGTCATTCCGCTCTACACGCCGGAATGCCGGCAGTGCAAAAGCTGCCTCAGCCAGAAGACCAACCTCTGCACCTCGATCCGCGCCACCCAGGGCAAGGGCCTGATGCCGGACGGCACCAGCCGCTTCTCGATGGGCGGCAAGCCGATCCACCACTACATGGGCTGCTCGACCTTCGCGAACTACACCGTGCTGCCGGAGATCGCGCTGGCGAAGATCCGCGAGGACGCGCCCTTCGACAAGGTCTGCTACATCGGCTGCGGCGTCACCACCGGCATCGGCGCGGTGATCAAGACGGCCAAGGTCGAGCCCGGGTCCAACGTCGTCATCTTCGGCTTGGGCGGCATCGGCCTCAACGTGGTCCAGGGGGCCCGCATGGCCGGCGCCGACATGATCATCGGCGTCGACATCAACCCGGCCCGCGAGGCGCTCGCCCGCAAGTTCGGCATGACCCATTTCGTCAATCCGAAGGAGCTGAAGGGCGACGTGGTGCCCCACCTGGTCGAGTTGACCAAGGGCGGCGCCGACTACAGCTTCGAATGCGTCGGCAACACCGACCTGATGCGCCAGGCCCTCGAATGCTGCCACCGCGGCTGGGGTGTCTCGGTGATCATCGGCGTCGCCGGCGCCGGCAAGGAAATCTCGACCCGGCCGTTCCAGCTGGTCACCGGGCGGGTGTGGAAGGGCACGGCCTTCGGCGGGGTGCGCGGCCGCACCGAGGTGCCGCAGATCGTCGACTGGTACATGGACGGGAAGATCAACATCGACGACCTGATCACCCACAAGCTACCGCTCGACCGCATCAACGAGGGCTTCGACCTCATGCATGCGGGCAAGTCGATCCGCACGGTGGTCGAGTTCTGATGGAGACCCTCTCCGAACAGGCCTGCTTCGGCGGCGTGCAGGGCTTCTACAAGCACGAGTCGAAGACGGTCGGCGGTTCCATGCGCTTCGCCGTCTACAAGCCGCCGCAGGCGGCGAAGGGCAAGGTGCCGGTCGTCACGTATCTCGCCGGTCTCACCTGCACGGAGGAGACCTTCACCATCAAGGCCGGCGCCCAGCGCGTGGCAGCCGAACTCGGCCTGATGCTGGTGATGCCCGATACCAGCCCGCGGGCGTCGCGCCTTCCCGGCGACGATGCGAGCTGGGACTTCGGCATCGGCGCCGGCTTCTACCTGGATGCCACCGCCGAGCCCTGGCGGGCGGCGTACCGCATGTACAGCTACGTCACCGAGGAGCTGCGGGCGCTGGTCGACGCGTCGTTCCCGGCGAAACCCGACCGGCAGGGCATCTTCGGTCACTCGATGGGAGGGCACGGCGCGCTGACCTTGGCACTGCGCAATCCGGAGAAGTACCGGACCGTCTCGGCCTTCGCGCCGATCGTGGCGCCGATGCGGGTTCCCTGGGGGCAGAAGGCGTTCTCGAACTATCTCGGGCCGGACCAGGCGGCGTGGCGCGACTACGATGCCAGCGAGCTGGTGCGCCATCACAAGTTCCCCGGCACGATCCTGATCGACCAGGGCATGGCCGACAAATTCCTGGCCGACCAGCTGAAGCCCGAGCTGTTCGAACTCGCCTGCAAGAACGCGGGGCAGGCGCTGACGGTTCGCCGCCAGCCCGGCTACGACCACAGCTACTACTTCATCCAGAGCTTCGTCGAAGACCACCTGAAGCACCACGCCGCCGGCCTCGTCTAGAGCGCCGGTTCCCGGAGGAAACCCCCATGCAGAAGCTGCTCGTCTATCAGTCGATGTGGGCGATGGAACGCCGCGGGCCTGACGGCAAGGAATGGACGCTGGAAGAGAAGCTGAAGATGATCAAGGACGCCGGCTTCGACGGCGCCGGGGTCCGTTTCTTCGACTTCGAGCAGGCGAAGGCGCATGTCGACATCCTCAAGGACTACGGCCTCACCTGGCAGGCGCAGTGCTATCCGCAGACGGTCGACGACCTGAAGCCGATCCTCGACAACGTCGCCAGGCTCGGCGCCGAGCATCTCAACCTGCAGCCGGATGTGCGCCCGTACCGGATCGAGGAGTGCATCCCCTATATCGAGGGCTGGCGGCGGCTCGCGGCCGAGGCCGGCGTGCGCATGCACATCGAGACGCATCGCGACCGCATGACCACCGACCTGTTCTTCACCCTCCACCTGCTCGACTGCTTCCCGGACCTGAAGCTCACCGGCGACATCTCGCACTACCTGGTCGGGCGCGAGTTCGCCGGCCCGCCGATCAGCGAGGAGAACCACCGGCTGATGCACCGCATCCTGGACAATTGCTGGGGCTTTCACGGCCGGGTTGCCAGCCGCGAGCAAGTGCAGGTGCCGATCTCCTTCCCCCACCACAAGCCCTGGGTCGACCTGTTCATGGGCTGGTGGGAGTACGGCTTCCGCTCCTGGCGCCGCCGCGCGCCGAAGGACGCGACGCTCACGTTCCTCTGCGAGATGGGTCCCCGGCCCTATGCCATCGTCGACCGCAACGACGAGGACCTGTCCGACCGCTGGCAGGAAGCCTTGATGATGAAGGACATGATCCGCGCGCTTTGGGCCCGGATCGAGGCCGAGGACCGCACCGCCAAGGCGGCGGAGTAGTTCGGAACACCTCCCTCGCAGCTTTTGGAACCCTCCCCCGCGTACGACGCGGGAGAGGGAGCTCTTGGGAGACCTATCGGACCAAACGGGAACTTTCATGTGATCGCTGGGTTGAGCGCGGGAACGCCCGGAGTGCGGGCGAAACCCATGCGCGGAGACCAGCCAATGACAGCTCCCACGATGCCCGGCCGGCCCTACGGGTCCCCGGACGTTCTCGTCGAAACCCGGCGGGCGATCGCCTGGGACGGGGTCATAGCCGGCTCGCTGGTCGGGCTCGCGGTCACCATCTGCCTCAGCCTCGCCGGTGCGGCCATGGGCCTGACCCTGGTCGATCCCTGGGCGAAGACGCCGTCGGTCACGGCGCTCGGCTTCGGCGCGATGATCTGGCTCTTCATCGTCAACATGCTGGGCATGGGTATCGGCGGCTACATCGCCGGCCGTTCCGCGCATTCGGAGTCGGCCCTCGATGAGGCGACCATGAACACCCCCGACTTCCGCTTCCGCTGCGCCGCCCACGGCCTGACGGTCTGGGCGATCGCGACGGTGACGGCCGGCATCCTCGGCGTCTCCGCGGTCACCAGCGCGCTCGGCTTCGCCACCCAGACCGCGGCGATGACCGCCGGCGGCGCGGCGGGGGTCGCGGCGATGGCCGACGACGACAGCAGCGACCTCGCCTTCCATGTCCGCCAGCTCTTCGGCCCGCAGGTCGCCCCCGGCCAGGGCCAGTCGACGCAGCAGCGTTCGGCCGCGCCGGCTCCTGCCGCCGCAGCGGCGGCGCCCGCGACCCCGATCGCACCCGGTGCGCCGACCGCGGCCGCATCGCCCCCGCGTGAGGTCGACTATGGCGACGACACCATGGACGAGGCCGGCTACATCCTGGAGCGGGCCTGGCAGCGGAACGGCCTCGCGCCGTCGGAGAAGACCTATCTCGCGGGATTGCTCGCCCGTCACAGTGGCATCAGCCAGGCCGATGCCGAGCAGCGGGTGGGCGAGGCCGAGCAGCGCCTGAAGACGGCGGTGGCGCAGGCCGAGACTGAAATGAAGAACGCTGCGGACAAGGCCGCAAAGGCGAGCGCGCTCGCCACCTTCTTCGCCTTCCTGTCGCTCGCGGTCGGCGCGGTCGCGGCGGTGGCCGGTGCGCTCTCCTGCACGACGCGCCGCTTCGTCGCCGTCCGTCGCTAAAAGACGATCGGCGGGATCCGCGGATCTCGCCTCGTTCGGATGATCAGCCGCGCCGGGGCTTCGCCTTGGCGCGGCTGATTGCCTTTACGGGCACCGACTTGGCCTCGCCGCCGAAGCGATGGACCTGGGTGCGGCGCCTGTCGATGAACGTCCAGTCATAGGTGACGCCGAGGCCGGGGCCGTCCGGCACCGGCATGCAGCCGTCCTTGCCGATCGCCTCCAGCTGGTCGGAATAGCCGCAGGCATAGACCGGCGGCTGGGCGTTCGGGCAGTTGGGCCCGACCAGCGCCACCTCATAGAAGTTGGTGTTGCGGATCGCCGCCATGCAGTGGCGATGCGCTGGCCCCGAGGCATGGACCTCGACGTCGACGCCGAAGGCCTCGGCCAGATGCGCGATCTTCATCGTGCCGGTGATGCCGAGGTCGTATTCCGGATCGGCCCGCAGGAAGTCGGTGCCGCCGGCGATCAGGAAGTCGGCCTTGGGCTCGACGCCGCGGACGTGCTCGGTCTGAAGGAGCGGCGTCCGGATCATCTCGCGCAGCTTCCTGTGGGCGAAGGCGGAGACGCCGGAATCCCGGAACGGGTCCTCGTACCAGAAGAAGTTGGCGTCGTCGCAGGCGCGGCCGACGGCCAGCGCATCGGCGAAGGTGCGGAGCTCGCAGGCCGGGTCGATCATGAGCGTCATGCGGTCGCCCATCTTCTTGCCCATGTAGCGCACGTTCTCGGCTTCCTCGCGCACGTCGCCGTCGTGCCAGCCATGGATCTTGAAGGCGCGGTATCCGAGGTCGTAGCACTCCTCGGCGAAGGCGACGAACGCCTCCTTGGAGTCGAGCCCGCCGTTGCGATCGGCGTGATAGGTGGACGCATAGGACTTGAGGCGCTTCCTGTAGCCGCCGAGGAGCTGCGTCACCGAGGCGCCGAACTTCTTGCCGGCGAGGTCCCAGAGCGCGATGTCGAGCGGGCCGTGGCCGACATGGTCGAGCTGGCGGATCTCGCGCTTCAGGTCGTCGTAGATCTCCTCGCGATGATCGGCGTTGCGACCGATCAGGCTGGGGGCCAGCATCAGGGTCTGCGCCAGCGCCGCCTTGTGCCCGCCCCACAGCGCCACGTACTCGCCGCGGGCGCCGTCCCGGGTGCCGATGACCACGGCGTATTTCGACATGGTGAGGCGGCTGCCCGGCACGTAGCCGATATTGCCGATGGCGCTGCTGCCCGAGGATTCGACGCCCATGTTCTCGGCGTCGAAGGTGAATTCATGGACCTCGACCAGGTCGATGATGCTCATTGGGATTGCTCCGGATAAGGAAAAGCCGCCCGCGAGGGATCGCGGGCGGCTGATGGATGCGGCGTCGAGAGGAAGCGTCGGCTTACTGGGCCGGCACCAGCTTCTCTTCGATCTCCTCGACCGTCTTGAAGAACTTGGTCTCGAGGTCGCGCTGGTTCTCGTAGATCGAGCCCTGGTTCGGCGCCGGCGGGTAGGGGAGGCGGATCGGCGCCTGCACCATCCGCGGCTCCAGCGTCTCCTCGCCGGAGACCAGCAGCGACTCCCACTTCTCCCAGTTCGTCGGCGGGTGGATCAACGGCCAGGCGTCGGCCGAGCGGTACTGGTGGAGGAGGAAGCGCCGGGGCGCACCGGAGATGTTGGCCGAGGAGGCATGCAGCAGACGGACATGGTGGACCGTGATCGATCCGGCTTTGCCCAGGCACTGCACCGCCTTCGAGAAGTCGATGTTGGACTTCGACGGATCGATGCCGCCGACAAAATGGCCCTTGGCGTGATGATCGTAGACCGGGCCTTTGTGGCTGCCGGGGATCACCTGCATCGAGCCGTTCTGCGGCGTGAAGTCGTCGATCATGATGCCGACGGCGGCGAGGTCGTCGTTGGTGTGGGGATAGAAGGCCCAGTCCTGGTGCCACTCGACCGGCGAACCGAAGCCGGCGGACTTGAGGTTCAGCTTCGACAGATCGAAGCGGATGTTCGGCCCCCACAGCTTCTGCAGGACGGCGATGATCTTCGGGTGCCGCACCATCTTCTCGTAGATCGGGTGCTGGGCATGCGGGGTCTTGATGCGCCGGACCTTGGGCGTCTCCGGCGTATGGCCGGGCTCAAGGTCGTAGACGTCGGTGTGGTCGGTGACGGCGCGGGAGCCTTCGACGAACTCCTCGGTCACGCGGCGGAGATCGGCGATCTCCTCCTCCGACAGCACGTTCGGCACGACGATGTAGC
>CAXNIC010000220.1:0-8584 GCA_964201945.1 Alphaproteobacteria bacterium | reverse complement strand
CTCCATGGTGACGCGGAAGACCACCTCGCCGGCCAGCCGGTCGCCGTTGGCGAGGAGCCGGTAGCCCACATCCTCGACGCCGAGCGCATGGAGTGCAAACCCGTTGTTGGCGTGGCTCACCGGCTCGACGCAGAAATAAGGCCGCCCCTCGGGGATATAGATCACCGTATGGCCGAACACCGGGCTGGCCTCGAGGTCGACCCGAAGTCGCCGGCTCGGCCAAGTAATGACCGCGCGCCCGTCCCAGCCGTCAAAGCAGTTGTCGAGGGTGACGCTGGAGACCTTCCGCGGCGTCGAGAAGTCCATGCGTGGCGGGATGTCGACCCGGGTGGTGGGCAGTACCTCGGCATCCGCCAGCCAGACCCGGGAAAGGCGGCAGGAGAGCGTCGTATCCTCGTCGCGGACGAAGAAGGGGTGGAGGCCGATGCCGGCCGGGACCGGGCTCGGATCGCCGCTCTGGACGGAAATGCCGATGCTCAGCGCGTCCTCGGTCAGGCGGAACGACTGCCGGGCCCGGTAGGGAAACGGCCAGCCCTGGCGATCATGGACATAGAGAAGGTCGGCGTCGGTCTCGTTGGCGCGCTCGACCAGCCAGGGGCGCGACCAGCCGTCGCCGTGCATGGGATGGCGCTGGCCGGGCCAGTTGGGCCGCATGTAGATGTCCCGTCCCTCGACGATCAGGCGCCCATCGGCGATCCGGTTCGAATACGGCACCAGCGGATAGCAGGAACTGGCGTTACCGCGGCTGCCGGTCAGCGCCGCCTGATCGGCCGGCCTGAGCAGGTCCACCGGTCCCTCCGCGCCCTCGATCGCGAAGCGCGCGATCGAGCCGCCGGCATGCGGTGCCAGGTCGACGGCGAGTCGCCCGGCCCTCAGCCGCAGCAGATCCATGACCCTTCCTCCCGGCAGAGGCGGTAGCCCTGACCGATGCTTGCGGTCAAGTCCCCGTCGGCGAGTTTAGATTGCGACCCGGTCGATCCGGTTCCTAACCGCACGTACAACGCTGAGCGCCGCCATCATCGAGGTCTTGGGATTTCCGGGCAGAGTCTTTCCGGAAAATTCGAGCGAAAAGCTCCCGAACGCTCCTTCTGCCTCGATTCGATGAATATTGCCCGCAGCGGCGGGATCGGCGATCAGCGTCGCCTCGGTCGCCTCCAGGCCGAGACCGGCCAGCGCGATGGTCGCCGCGACATTGGCGTTCTGCGGAAAGCGCCTTGCCGCTTCGCCGGCGTTGCCGCGATAGACCTCGGTCGGACCGGAGATGCGGTCGAGGTCGACGACGGCCTCGGCGGCGGTGCCGCGCCATCCGGCCGGCGGCTTCCGGCCGGTGTAGACGACCTTGGCGAGCCCACCATGACGCGCTGCCGCCAGCGCGTCGATGCCGCCGACCGCGCCCGACACCAGGGAGAGGCGCCCCTGCCCGGTCTCCGCCGCCGCCCTCAGGCGCTCGAACAGCGCCGGATCAGCCAGCGCACCGGTCGACACCACCACCAGCTCGGCGCCGCGGACGAGGACGGCCTCGCCATGCTCGCGGACCGCGCCATGACCGCCGCATTCGACGACCAGAGACGGCAACGGATCCAGATCGTCGAGCCGCTCGATGATGGCGACGCCAGGCGGCAGCGCCGCTCGTGCCGCCTCCGCTCGTCCCGGGCGGACCAGGACCGTCGCCTTGGCGTCGCCGCCGATGCGCTCCAGCACCAGGCGGCCGATGGCACCCCAGCCGATCAGGAGGAGGGTCGGTGGAAACTGAGGGGCCTTCGCCGGCATGCGGATTTCCTTATCTGGGGCGGCAGGATAACCGGAGGCCCGTATCGCCATCCACCGGCTTGGCCGCCATCGGCGGGAACCGTTTCCCGGTCCTCACGTTGAAGGCGAGCGGTATCCGGCTCCGTCCATGGACTCCGGCTGAACCGCCATCAGCAGGAGGTCCAAAATGGGTGCGTCGAGTGGATCATTGCACGAAGACCCGGAGGTCCTCGGCCCGGAGACCATCGACCGCCATCGGGCGATCGTTTCCCTGATGGAGGAGATGGAAGCCGCCGACTGGTACGACCAGCGGGTCAAGGCCACGAAGAACGACGAGCTTCGCGAGATCCTCGCGCACAACCGCGACGAGGAGAAGGAGCACGCCGCCATGGTGCTCGAATGGCTTCGTCGCAGCGACCCGGCGCTGGACGAACATCTCAAGACGTATCTGTTCACCGAAGGCTCGATCATCGGCGTGGAAAAAGCCGAGAAGGCCGGCAAGGCCGAGACAGGTGAAGCGGGTGACGGCTCGCTCGGCATCGGCTCGCTTCGCGAAGGAGCCAAGTCATGAACCGACAGCTCCGCCATCTCGCGCCGATCTCCGAGGCTGCGTGGACCGAGATCGAGACCGAGGCGAAACGCAGCCTGAAGACCATGCTGACCGGACGCCGGATCGTCGACTTCACCGGACCGCTCGGCGACGACGTCTCCTCGATCAGCCTCGGACGGGTCGATCCCATCGCCCCTCCCGCCGATCGCAAGATCGACGCGCGCTTGAGGCGGGTCCAGCCGCTGGTCGAGTTCCGGGCCTCGTTCGAGATGGCGCGAAGCGAGATCGAGGCGATCGACCGCGGCGCCAAGGACCCCGACTTCGATCCGCTGATCGAGGCCGCGCGCCAGATCTCGCTCGCCGAAGACCATCTCATCTTCAAAGGCTATCCTGCGGCCCAGGTGGAGGGGATCTTCGAAGGCGCCAGTGGCGAGCCCTTCGTGCTCAGCGACGACTACGAGGCCTATCCCGCCGCCGTCGCCAAGGCGATCGGACGGCTCCGCGATGCCGGCGTCGGCGGGCCTTATGCGATCGTGCTCAGCGACCGCTGCAACACCGGCCTCACCCAGGAGACCAAGGGCGGCTACCCGGTGATCGAGCACGTCAAGAAGGTGCTGGGCGGCCCGATCTTCCGTGCAGCAGCGCTAACCGGCGCCGTCGTGCTGTCGATGCGGGGCGGCGATTTCGAGCTGGTCGTCGGCCAGGACCTGTCGATTGGATACCAAAGCCACGACGCCGAGAACGTCCGCCTCTACATCGAGGAGAGCCTGACCTTCCGGCTTTTGACGCCGGAGGCGGCCGTACCACTCGTCTATTCGAAGGTACCGGCCGGAACCCGCAAGCCCGCCTCGCGTTGAGCCAGCGAGATCCCGCCCTTAAGGAGAGTCCCCATGTCCGTGATCAACCGCCGCAAGGCGCTGCTTCTGCCATTCGCCCTCGCCTTCGCGCTCTCGGCCTGCGCGGTCGTGCAGGGCCAGGAGACCGCCGGCCAGTATGTCGACGACGCTGCCATCACCACCAAGGTCAAGGCCCAGCTGCTCGACGACCCGGATGTGAAGTCGACCCAGGTCAGTGTCGAGACCATGAAGGGCGTCGTCCAGCTCAGCGGCTTCGTCCAGAACCGGCAGATCGCGACCCGCGCCGAGCAGGTCACGCGGCGCGTCGACGGCGTCCGCGGCGTGAAGAACGACCTGGTCGTCCGCTAACACCTGTTGAAGCGCGTCCGCCGGGAGAGATCGCCTTGCGCCGGATCACCCGCCGGACCGCGCTCGCTCTGCCCTTCGCCGTCGCTTTCGCGATCCGCGCCAGCGACGGCGAAGCCCAGAGCCTCGGCCAATATGTCGACGACGCCGTGATCACCTCGACGCTCAAGGCCAGGATCTCCGGCGAATTCGGCGCCAACCTGATCAACATCGAGACCAAGAACGGCGTGGTCCGCCTGAGCGGTGCCGCCGAGACCCGCATGGCCGCAGCCCGTGCCGTCCAGCTCGCCATGAGCATCGAAGGCGTGAAGGCCGTTCAGAACGAGCTCCAGCACCCCTGACGAAGACGGCGCGAACGCGCGTCCTCCATTTGGAGGATGCGGAGAACAGGCCCCCGATCGAGGCTCCTGGCGAAACCGGCCCGATCGAGGCGTAACCCCATCGCCGACGTCCGCGGCCCGGGTGGGGGAGCCGCCGCCATGAACCTTACCGCATTCGTCGATGTCGCCATCGGCCTGTCCCTGGTCTTCCTCGGGGCCAGCCTGTTCGTCACCATCATCAACGAGTTCATCGCCCAGACGCTCAACCGGCGCGGCAAGCAGCTGGTGGAGTCGCTGAATACCCTGTTCGACTCCGAGCCGGTCCGCTCGATGGTGAAGAGCGCGCCCTTGCTGGACACATTGCTCGACGGCAAGACACGCCGGTCCTATGTCGACACCCTCGACCTGGCACAGGCGTTGATCGCCGGACTACGCTCGAACACCGCGGGGACCACGACGATGACCGAGGTCGTGGAGTCGATCCGTCAGCTCCCGGACTCGAAGATCAAGGTCGCACTACTCGGCATAGCCATTGCCGCGGACCGGGATCTCCAGGCGTTCATCAAGGGTGTCTCGGCCTGGATCGAACGCTCGCTCACAGCGCTCGGTGGCGTCTACAAGCGGAACACCCAGTCGATTTGCTTCGCCCTGGGTCTCGTGATCGCCATCGTGTTCAACATCGACACGGTGACATTGACCCAGCGCCTCTATTCCGACGCCGGGTTGCGCAACGACATGGTCGTGGCCGCAACCCAGTTCGTCGAGAAGACCACGCCCGAGACGTTCCAGAAATGCAATGCGATGGGGCCGAACGACCCAAAATACGCCACCGAATGCGCGACCCTGGTCGCGCTCACCTCCGCGCTCAAGGATCGGAAGGATGTGTGGAGTCGATTGCCGATCGGCTGGAGCCAGAGCACCTATCCACATCAGATCTTCATGGGCCTCGGCTGGCTGCTGACCGCGCTGGCAATCTCCCTTGGCGCACCTTTCTGGTTCGACCTGCTGAACAAGCTGGTCAATATCCGCCATTCCATGGGCAAGCCGGAGGCAGAACCGGAGTCCAAGCCCAAGCCGAAATGAGCTCAGGCGAGGGCTCGATCCAGGACCGCCTGGAGGTCGAGCCCCGCCGGCAGCGTGCCGAAGGCGCGCCCGCTTTCGCCGGCGAGGCGGGACGCGCAGAAGGCGTCGGCGATTGCTTGCGGCGCATGGCGCACCAGCAGCGCCCCCTGCACCGCCAGCGCCAGGCGCTCGGCGAGGCGTCGCGCGCGAGCCTCGGCATCGACCGTATCCCTCATCTCGGTTTCGAGCGTGGCAACAAAGCGGTCGAGCCGCGCATCGCCGCCCCGCGCCTTCTCGAGTTCAGCGCGCAAGGCCGCCAGCGCGTCGGGCGAGCGCCCGGCGGCGCGCAGCATGTCGAGGGTCATGACGTTGCCTGACCCTTCCCAGATCGAGTTGACCGGCATCTCGCGATAGATGCGGGCGAGCCCATGCTCCTCGACATAGCCGTTGCCGCCCAGCACCTCCATCGCCTCGGCGGCGAGTATCGGCCCGCGCTTGCAGATCCAGTACTTCGCCGCCGGCGTCACGAGGCGCCGGAACGCCGCCTCGCCCTCGTCGGCCTCGGCATCGAAGGCGCGGGCCAACCGGAAGGCGAGCACGACCGCTGCTTCGACCTCGAGCGCCATGTCGGCCAGCACGTTCCGCATCAAAGGCTGGTCGACCAGCCGCTTCTGGAAGGCGGTCCGGTGGCGAGCATGGTGGATGGCCTCGGCGACCGCCTGGCGCATCAGGGCGGTGGTGCCGAGCGCGCAGTCGAGCCGCGTGTATGTCGCCATCTCGATGATGGTCGGGATGCCGCGTCCCTCTTCGCCGAGACGAAGGCCCCAGGCGCCGTGGAATTCGACCTCCGAGGAGGCATTCGAGCGGTTGCCGAGCTTGTCCTTGAGCCGCTGCAGGCGGAGCCGGTTGAGATCGCCCTCGGGCGTCCAGCGCGGCACGAAGAAGCAGGCGACGCCCGAGGGCGCCTGGGCCGTGACCAGGAAGGCGTCGCACATCGGCGCGGAGAAGAACCACTTGTGGCCGATCAGGGTGTAGGCCCGCTCGGTTCCCGGGATCGGCTCGGCCCGCGTCGCGTTGGCGCGCACGTCGGAGCCGCCCTGCTTCTCGGTCATCCCCATGCCGATGAGGCAGCCGGTCTTCTCCGATGCGGGGCGGAAGCTCGGGTCGTAGCGGCGGGACAGGATCTTCGGCAGCCAGGCAGCCGCGATCTCGGGATCGCGCCGGATCGCCGGCACCGAGCCGAAGGTCATCGTCACCGGACAGAGCGACCCCGCCTCGACCCGGTTCATCATCATGAACCGGGCGGCGCGGGCGACATGAGCGCCGGCGCGCGGCTCGGCCCAGGGCGAAGCGTGCACGCCCTCGGCGCAGAGGATGGTCAGGAGCTCATGCCAGGCCGGATGGAAGTCGACCCTGTCCTGGCGCCGGCCATAGCGGTCGAAGGCGCGGAGCACCGGCGGGTTGGCATTGGCGAGCGGCCCCAGCGCGAGAACCTCGGCGCTGCCCGCCTTGAAGCCGAGGCGCTCCAGCTCCGGCACGGCCCAGTCCGCGCCTTCCCGGGAGACCGCCTCCACCAGCGCCGGGTCTCCGCGGAACAGGTCGATATCCGCCAGCGGCGGCGGCTGGTTCAGCACCTCATGAGTATCGAAGCGCCCGGACGTCATGCGACGATCCTCCTGCCGCGCATCGGCGCGCGCAAGCGGGTAAGCTGACAGCAAAACACCGCGAGAGAGACCATGGCGCCCTGGCCCGAATACACCCGCTTCGCCATCTCGCTGTTCGCGATCCTGACGCCGTTCGCCGCGATCCCGATCTATCTCGGCCTCACCGAGGGACGCAGCAAGGCCTATCGCGACCGGACGGCCGACGTCGCCGCCTTCACCGTCGGCTGCGTCCTGGTGTTCACGGCCTTCGCCGGCGATGTCGTCCTCAGGCTGGTCGGAACCAGTCTCGACAGCTTCCGGGTCGGCGGCGGCATCGTGCTGCTGCTGATGGCTCTCTCCATGCTCTCGGCCGAGGTGAGCCGGGTTCAGCAGACGCCGAGCGAGAAGGATGAGGCAGAGCACCGCGAGGCCGTCGGCGTGGTGCCGCTCGGCCTGCCGCTCATCGCCGGCCCCGGTTCCATCTCTGCCGTCATCATCCAGATGCAGCGGGGGGAAGGCCTCGCCCACCAGGCCCTCATCACCGGCATCATCGTCCTCATCTGCTTGATGGTCTGGGTAAGCCTCCGCCTCGCGGCGCCGATCGGCGCGAAGCTGGGCCGAACCGGCCTCAACATCGTCAACCGCCTCTTCGGCCTGCTGCTGGCCGCGATCGCCGTCGAGATCATCGCGACCGGGCTTCGCCATCTCTTCCCTGGCCTGACCGGAGGAGCCGGCTGACGCGAACCATCTAACCGGTTAGGCTGGCGACATGGCCGAAGCCGTCGTCCCGCCCGTCCGGCTCGCCCGCGGCCCGTTGAAGCGGGTCGGCGGCGCCGTCGTCCTCGACTTCGTCAACACCGCCGACTGGCATCTGCGGCCCGAGCCCGAGGAGTGGCTTGAGTCCTATGCCGACCTCCTCGCCTGGGCGAAGGGCGTCGGCGCAATCGACGCCGCCCGCGCGCGCCGCCTCGCCGCTCTCGCCAAGGCGGATCCGGCGGCGGCGGAGCGCGTGCTGACGGACGCCCGGAGTCTGCGCGAGGCCCTGTTCGGGATCTGTCTCGCGACCGCGCGCGGGGGAACGCCGGCCGAGACCGACCTTCGCCTGGTCAATGCCTGGCTTGCCCGTGCCGCGCCCAGGCTGGGCCTGCGGCGCGAGGGGCGTCGCCTGGCGTGGACGTGGCCCGAGCCGGAAGTGTTGGAGAGCGTGCTCGCCCCCATCCTGTGGTCGGCGGGCGACGTCCTTGCCGGCGAAGTCCGGGCACGCGTGAAGCTATGCGCCGCCGACGGCTGCGGCTGGGTTTTCCTCGACGCCAGCCGCAAGGCCAACCGCCTCTGGTGCTCGATGGACGGCTGCGGCAACCGGGCGAAGGCGAAGCGCCACTATCGGCGCGCCCAGGCCGGCTCCGCATGATCTTGCCAAAGTGAGCGCATCGACTTCATCTGGTGCGATGACCACCGACGCGACCATCCGCGCGGCCCGACCGGAGGATGACGCGGCCATCCACGAGGTGCACCGCACGTCCTTCCCGACCGACGACGAGGCAAAGCTCGTTGACCGGCTTCGCGCCGACGGCGATGCGCTGATCTCGGTCGTGGCCGTGCTCGACGGCACGATCGTCGGGCATGCGCTGTTCAGCCGGATGGGCATCGTCGGCAGCACCGGCGAGATCCAGGCCATCGCCTTGGCGCCGGTCGCCGTGCGCTCCGACCGGCGATGCCGGGGCCTCGCCGCCGCAGTGATCGAGGAAGGCCTTCGTCTCTGCGCCAGTCGCGGCGAACGCATCGTGCTGGTCCTAGGCGACCCCGCCTACTACCAGCGCTTCGGCTTCACGGCAGAGGCGGCTGCCTTGATCGAGAGCCCGTGGCCGGGACCGCATTTCATGGCGCTGGCGCTAGTGGCCGGCGCACTCGACGGCCTCGCCGGACGCGTCCGCTACGCGGGCGCCTTCGGCATTGCGGACTGAGGCGCAATTCAGCGGCCGTGCTGGCTCACCCGCTGGAAGCCGATGAGCTGGCCGCTACGCGGCTATGCCGGTGGCCAGGGGGGGGGGGGGGGGG
>CAXNIC010000219.1:0-8585 GCA_964201945.1 Alphaproteobacteria bacterium | reverse complement strand
CCGGAGCCGTTGAGGCCGATCGGCATGCCGGCCTTGGGCGAATAGAGGACGAAGCAGTCGCCGCCGATCCCGGTCGCATGCGGCTCGATCACGCACAGCATGGCGATGGCGGCCAGCGCCGCGTCGATCGCGTTGCCGCCGGAGCGCAGCATGTCGATGGCGGTCAGCGTCGCCAACGGGTGGGCGGTGGCGGCGACGCCGCCATCGGCATAGACGGCGGAGCGGCCGGTATGAAAATCGCGCACGCGCATGAACGTGGCCTTTCAGAGCTGGGGAGGTTCGAGGATCGAGGCGGATGGCGATGATAGGAGCGGAGGAGGCCGGGCACAATCGCCCTTGAGGTCGCAGCCGGGCTTTGGCCAATCTTCCCCCGCCCGGCGAAAGACACATCCTCTATATTAACCTGCTGCCGAGCAGACCCGTCATCAAAGGGGCTCGTTTTGAGGCAATACCGGCCCTGTCGGCCCATACTTGACGCTTCGCCTCCATGACCGATTCGCTCGACGGCGCCCGGTCGGCGCTGAAGACGGTATTCGGCTTCGACGCCTTCCGCCCGGGCCAGCAGGAGATCGTCCAGGCCATCCTCGGCGGCGAGAACGTGCTGGGGGTGATGCCGACGGGCAGCGGCAAGTCGCTCTGCTACCAGCTGCCGGCGATCATCCGCCCCGGCCTGACCGTGGTGGTCTCGCCGTTGATCGCGCTGATGCGCGACCAGGTTCGCCAGCTGCAGTCGATCGGCGTCGAGGCGGCGGCGCTGAACTCCGCCAACGAGCCGGAGGAGAACCGGCGGGTCCACCAGTCACTCCGCTCGGGCACGCTGAAGCTGCTCTACGTCGCCCCGGAGCGGCTGACCCGGCCAGACACCATCGAGATGCTGGCGCGAACCGGCGTCGGCCTCGTGGCGATCGACGAGGCCCATTGCGTCTCGCAATGGGGTCACGACTTCCGGCCCGAGTACCTGCAGCTCGGCCGCGTCCGCGACGAGATCCGCTGCTCGCAGACCATGGCGCTGACCGCGACCGCCGACGCGCCGACCCGGGCCGACATCGTCGAGAAGCTGTTCCGGCTGCCGCCCCGCACCTTCGTCCGCTCCTTCGACCGGCCGAACCTGCACCTGGCGATGCAGCCGAAGGACAATGCGCGCCGCCAGATCGCCGCCTTCCTCGAGACCCATCGCGGCGAGAGCGGCATCATTTACTGCTCGTCACGCAAGCGCACCGAGGAGCTCGCGACCCATCTCGGCCTCGCCGGATACCGCACCGTGCCGTACCACGCCGGCATGCCGCAGGAAGCCCGGAACGCCAACCAGGACGTCTTCATGCAGGAGGATGGCGTGGTGGTCGTCGCCACAGTCGCCTTCGGCATGGGCATCGACAAGCCCGACGTCCGCTTCGTCGCCCATGCCGATCTGCCGCAGAACGTCGAGGCCTACTACCAGGAGATCGGCCGCGCCGGCCGCGACGGGTTGCCGGCGGACACGATGACGCTCTATGGCCTCGACGACATGCGGCTCCGGCGCCTGCAGATCGAGGAAGGCGAGAGCTCGGAGGCGCGAAAGCGCATCGAGCGCCAGCGCTTCAACGCGCTGGTGGCGCTCTGCGAATCCCCGCGCTGCCGACGGCAGACGCTGCTGGCCTATTTCGGCGAGCAGTCGGAGCCCTGCGGGCGCTGTGATCTCTGCGAGGGCGGGGTCGAGACCTATGACGGCACCGTCGAGGCGCAGAAGGCGATGTCGGCGATCTTGAGAACCGGCGAACGCTTCGGCACCGAGCACCTGGTGAATATCCTCACCGGCAACGCCACCGAGGCGATCCGGCGCTACGGCCACGACACCCTCAAGACCTTCGGCGTCGGCAAAGATCGCGACATCAATAGCTGGCGCTCGATCCTGCGCCAGATCTATGCCGCCGGCCTGATCTCGCTCGACATCGTCGAGCACGGCCGCTGGACGCTGACCGAGCAGGGACACCGCGTGCTGCGCGGCGACGGACGCGTCGACCTCCGCTCCGACATCGCCCGCAAGGCGACCTCGCCGCGGTCGAAGAAACGCGCCGCCCAGGCAGCCGCGATCGACATGTCCGGAGGCGACGGCGATCTCCTCAAAGCGCTGAAGGCGCTTAGGCAGACCCTGGCGAAGGCGCAGCGGCAGCCGGCCTATGTGATCTTCCCCGACCGCACGCTCTTGGAGCTGGCCGCCAAACAGCCGGCGACGACGAACGAGATGCTGGAGATCCACGGCATCGGCGAGGCCAAGCTGCAGCGCTACGGCCGCGCCTTCCTCGACGTCGTTCTGCGCCACCGCAACGCACCCACCGGCACGGCGGCGGAGTAGGCGCTTCAGGACTCGTAAAGGCAGAGATGGCCGAGAGTCCCGAAGATGCCCAAATGGAGCGAGGCGAGCTCGTTGGCGATCCAAGCCACGGGCGCTCGGTGAAGGTTCGTCAGGAGAATGATTGTCAGCCTTTCGTCGGGATAACGGCAGATCAATGCGGTGAAGCCGCTGATGCCGCCGGAATTCGTGTGGACTCGGTTGCCCAGCCAGTTCCCAACCCGCCAGCCGAAGCCGTAGCCGCCATCATAGTCCGTAAACATCGCCCGCAATGAGCCGGACTTGAGAAGCGCCTCGGTGCCGAGGGCTTGATCCCATTTCAGCAGGTCATCGACGGTGGAGTACATCGATCCCGCCGCATACGGGATGCTCATCGCGACGTATTCGGCGTTCTTCCAGGCGCCGCTCTCCCGGTCGTATCCCGATGCGCGCCTGGAGATAACGGTCTCGTTGAGGTCCAAACCAGAATCATTCATGCCGAGCGGACCGAGGATGTTTTCCCTCAGGTACACGGCGTAGCTCTGCCCGGTTATCGCCTCGATGACCACGCCAAGGATCGCGTGGTTCGAGTTGCTGTACTCGTATTTCGTTCCCGGCTCGAAGCGGAGCGGAGCATCGCGGATCAGGCCGATCGACTCCTCCGGCGTGTGGTGAACCTTCGACCATCCCTCGTATTCGGGCGTCCTCGAAAAGCTGAGAATCCCGGACTGCTGGGACAGCAAATGCCGGATTTTGATGTTGTTCCAGGCGGCGGGCGCCTTTGCGTAGTGCCTGGAGACCGGATCATCCAGGCCGAGCTTGCCGCGCTCTACGAGCTGGAGGATGGCGACGGAGGTGAACGTCTTGGTGATCGAGCCGATGCGGAACTTGGTCTCCGGCGTGTTGGCGATGCCCCACTCGCGGTTGGCGAGGCCGAAGCCCTGGCGGAAGATCGGCTTGCCGTCGAGGGCGACGAGGACGGCGCCGCTGAAGCGATCCGCGTCGATATAGCTTTGGACCAGGGCCGCTGCTTTCTCGGCATAGGTCGTGTCGGCCGCCGCCGCGGAGTGGCCAGTCAGCAGGAGACCAAGCATTGCCAGGATTAGAGGCATCAGCGGGAACGATAGGTCAGCGCCATGGCGATGCAATGCTTCAGCTCATCACGCGGCAGCGCCTCGCCGCGGGTGAACAGAACGGCCCGGTTACCGGCGAACGTGAAGAGGCCGGGATAGGTCTCGCGGAAGCGGGAAACCAACGTCGTCCGGCAATGGACGAACATCGCGTATTGCAGCTCCCCCTTCACCGCATCGATCCTGACCGTCGTACCGACATTCGGCTTCGTCGATCGGTAGGCCGGCTGCCGCCATTTCAGGCTCTCGACCAGCGGGCCGACGGCCGCGGTCTCGGCCGCCGCCTCGAAGATGAGCCGGCGAAGCGCCAGAAGATCGGCGCGGAGGCCGGGCGGGTAGGCGTCGAAGACGGCTTCGACCTCGGCGTCGGCGAAAGCGGGCGGCCGCCTCACCCGGCATCCTCGTGCCAGGTGCGGCCGTCGCGCTCGATCAGCGCGGTCGCCGCGGTCGGGCCCCAGCTCCCGGCCATGTAGGGCTTGGGCGTCTCGCTGCCCTCCTCCCAGGCGCGGATGGTGCCGTCGAGCCAGGACCAGGCGGCCTCGACCTCGTCGCGCCGCATGAACAGAGTCGGGTTGCCGCGGACGACGTCGAGCAGCAGGCGCTCATAGGCCTCGGGGAAGCGGCCGGAGAAGGTCTCGGCGAAGCTGAGATCGAGCGGCACGGACTTTAGGCGAAGCCCGCCCGGTCCCGGCTCCTTGGTCATCAGGTGCAGCGTGATGCCTTCGTCGGGCTGCAGGCGGATCACCAGCCGGTTGGGGTTCAGCGTTCCGGCCGACTTCGGGAAGATGCTGTGCGGCACCGACTTGAACTGGATGACGATCTCCGACGTGCGGGCGCCGAGGCGCTTACCGGTGCGGAGATAGAAGGGCACGCCGGCCCAGCGCCAGTTGCCGATGGCGACGCGAAGCGCCACGAAGGTCTCGGTCCGGCTGATGCGTCCCTCCCCCAGCTCCTCCTGGTATCCTGGAACGGCGGCGCCGTCGGCCGCCCCCCGCCGGTACTGGCCGCGGATCAGCACGGTCTCGTCGCCGCCGATCGGGGCGAGCGCCCGCAGCACCTTGATCTTCTCGTCGCGGACGGCGTCGGCATCGAAGGTCTGCGGCGGCTCCAGCGCCACCAGGCAGAGGAGCTGCAGCAGGTGGTTCTGCACCATGTCGCGAAGCGCGCCAGCGGTGTCGTAGTAGTCGGCGCGGCCTTCGAGGCCGACCGTCTCGGCCACGGTGATCTGCACATGGTCGATCCAGGTGGCGCTCCACAACGGCTCGAACAGCGAGTTGGCGAAGCGGAGCGCGATCAGGTTCTGGACCGTCTCCTTCCCCAGGTAATGGTCGATCCGGTAGGTCTGGCCCTCGGCGAAGACCCGGCCGATCTCGTCGTTGATGCGATTGGCGGAGGCGAGGTCGGTGCCGATCGGCTTTTCGACCACCACCCGCGCCTCGGGCGTCGCCAGGCCCGCCTCGCCGAGACGGGCGCAGACCGGGCCATAGAGCGACGGTGCCGTCGCCAGGTAGAAGACCCGGACCTGGCCGGGGATGGTGTCGAGGCGGGCCTTGAGATCGCTCCAGCCGGCGCTGCCCGACGCATCGAGCGCGATGTGATCGAGGCGGGCGAGGAAGCGGGCCCAGGACTGCGGATCGGTCGCATGCTTGCCGACCCGCTCCTCCACCATGCGGCGGTAGCTCGCCGCGTCCATCGCCTTCCGCGAGACCGAGAAGATGCGGGCGCGCGGCTGGATCTGGCCGTCGTGATCGCGATGATATAGGGCGGGCAGCAGCTTCCGGAGAGCGAGGTCTCCGGTGCCGCCGAAGATGACGCAGTCGAACGGATCGACGGGAATGGTCTGCAGCGACATCAGCGGCATCCTCTCTCAAGCCCGGCAAGCGGCCCGAGAGAGGATGCCAGATGCATCAGCTCTCCATCCACACCCGATCGTAGCTCTCGACCGGGCCGATACCGGACGTGATGACGTCGTGGACCTTCTTGTTGACGAAGTTCGGCCACGCCATCTCCAGGATCCAGGCGACCGGCACGTCCTCGACCAGGATCTTCTGGACCTCGGAGTAGGCCTTCTGCCGGTCCTCGTCCTTGACGCCCTTGGCGCCTGCCTCGAACAGCTCGTCGACCTTGGGGTTGACGTAGCCGCCGATGTTGGTCGAGGGCACGCCCTTGCGGATATTGGTCGAGATATAGGCACGCGAGACGCCGAGCGCGGGATCGGCGAACTGCGAGAGGTAGTTGAAGGTGAGCTCGTAGTCGTCCTCGGTCGACTTCTTCCAGAAGCCGGCGACGTCGGTGCTCTCGAGGGTCAGCTGGATGCCGACCTTGGAGAAGGCCTGGCGGGTGTACTCGGCCAGGCGCTGCCAAACCTCGCCATAAGGGAGCACCATGCAGCGCATCTTCACCCGCACCCCGTCGGCGCCCTTCTTGTGGCCCGCAGCCTCGAGCAAGGCCTCGGCCTTGGCCGGGTCGAAGGGATATTTCGGCACGTTGGCGTCGTAGAAGCGCGTCGTGGAGGCGATCGGCCCGGTCGCGACCTTGCCCATGCCGAAGAACAGGTTCTTCAAGATGAAATCGCGGTCGATGGCATGAAGGAGCGCCTGACGCACGCGCTTGTCGGCGAGGGGGCCGCGGCGGTTGTTGATGTCGATCCACATGATCGGCGAGACGAACTCGTAACCCTTGGTCGTCATCGACAGGGTCGGCAGCGCCGCCAGCCGCGCCACTTCGAGCGGCTCGACCGCATCGAACTGCGAGGCGTGGACCTGGCCGGTCTCCAGCGCCACGGCCCTGAGCGCCGCATCCGGGATGATGCGGAAGCTGATGCCGTCGAGATAGGGCAGGCCCGGCTTCCAGTAGTTCTCGTTCCGCACCAACTCGATGTTGGAGCCGCGCTTCCATTCCTTGAACTTGAACGGGCCGGTGCCGATCGGGGCATCGTTCGCCGGGTTCTTGCGGAAGTCGGTGCCCTCATAGATGTGCTTCGCCACCAGGGGCGCGCTCGAGACCTCGAAGGCGTGGAGGAAGGGGCCGAAAGGCTCCTTCAGCTTGTAGACGATGGTGTGCGCGTCCGGCGTCTCGACCGAGGCGACGCGGCCGAAGTTCGCCCGTGCGCGGCCATGGACTTCGGTGAGAAAGACCTGGGTCGAGAAGGCGACGTCGGCGGAGGTGAAGGGCTTGCCGTCATGCCACTTCACATTCTCTTCGAGCTTGAAGGTGTAGGTGAGGCCGTCGGGCGAGATCGTCCACGACTTGGCCAGCGACGGCATCGGCTTGAGCGCGAAGTCGAAGGTCAGGAGGCCCTGGAAGATCTTTCCGCCGGCGACCTGGGTGGTGGTGCCCTGGTTGATCGGCAGCATCAGCATCGGCGGCTCGGGCTGCAGCACGACGTTGAGCACGCCGCCCCGCTTCGGCGTCGCCTGGCCGAAGGCTGAGAACGGCGCCGCCGCCAGACTCGCCGCCAGCGGCAATGCCGCGGCCCGTGTCAGGAATTCCCTGCGTTGCATGGCAACCTCCCCTTTTGTGCATTGAAGCCGCCAAACGCTATCACGCAGGTGGCGGAGGGGGGAGCCGGTCACCGTGCGGAGGCGAAACGAGGCGTCGCGGGGAAGGGGAAGGAAGTTCGGGGACCCGGACCTTTCGGCCGGGTCCCCAGTCGTTGCCAGGCGGGGAGGGGTCACCGCCGGTAAGGGGCCTCGTTACATCGGCTGAGCGCCGACGACCTGGCCTCTGATTTCGCCGTTCGGAAACGCCGGCGTGTGTAGGTTGATGTACATGCGCCCGCCCAGCAGATCGGCCGCCATGGGGTCGGTCAGGATCGCCGAGCCGACCATGGGGCTGAAGGTGACGGGCATGGGAACCGCGACGCCGGCATTCAGGCCGGGGGTGGCGGGACCGTGGAAATGGGCGGCCTGGACCGGGCCGCTGAGGCCGCCATAGGCGACCGACCAGCTCACCTGCCTGGTGGCGCGATCGAAGGTGACCGTGCCCTGGCCGGTGGCGCCCGACGGCACCGGCGGCACTTCCTGGGCAGCGGTGAGGGCGACGTGCATCTGCACCATCCGCGGCTGCTCTGCTCCCCTCGGGGCGCAGGCGACGACGGCGGCGGAGAGTGCCACGACGAACAGGATACGGAGCTTCGACATGGCTCGGTTTTCCTCAAGCGATGCCCCGGGATCGCGGCCGGAGCACGAGGTCAAACCGCGGAATCCCCGTCTTGGTTCCCCGAAAGGCGGTACCGGGGTGCTCTTGAAGGAAAGTAGAGAGGGGAAAATCAAAACGCCGCCAGATACTTGATCTGGCGGCGTTCTTATTTGGTTGCGGGGGCCAGATTTGAACTGACGACCTTCAGGTTATGAGTGGCTGCAAAGCGGCTGCGCAGGATTACGCAGAAACTCATTTTACTACGCATTTTCAATGGTTTAGTTGACTTCACGCGGCCCGACGCCCACGCTGCTTTTCGCAGGCACCCGCCGCAACTATCGCCCTCTTGCTTCCACAGTGCTTCCACGGGGCGGGCGCGGTCGGTGCCTGGAAGCAGAGCCAAGCATCGTCCCGGGATCGCGCCCCATGCCGAAACTGACCAAACGCGTGATCGACGCCGCCGAGATCCAGGCGGCCGAACATTTCATCTGGGACGACGACCTGCCGGGGTTTGGGCTCCGCGTGCTGCCAAGCGGGCACAAGGGATACGTCGTTCAGTACCGCGCCGGGCGCCGGTCGCGCCGCATCAGCCTGGGGCCGAGCACGGTGCTCACCTGCGAGCAGGCGCGCACCCGAGCCATCGGCATCATCGCCGCCGCCAGGAACGGTGGTGATCCCGCCGCCAAGCGCGATGCCGATCGGAAAGCCGTCACGGTCAAGGACCTGGCCGAGCGCTTCGACAGGGAGCACATCTCGGTCCGGATCAAGGCGAGCACCGCCAAGGGCTACCGCCGCCTCCTGGAGCGAACGATCCTGCCGGCGCTGGGGCGCCATCGGGTCACCGAGGTCACCCGGGCGGACATCGCCAAGGTGCATCACGACCTCCGGCACATCCCCTACGAGGCCAATCGCTGCCTCGAGGTGATGTCCAAGATGTTCAGCCTGGCGGAGATGTGGGGCCTCCGGCCGGACGGGTCGAACCCGCGCCGGCATATAAAGAAGTATGC
>CAXNIC010000218.1:0-8605 GCA_964201945.1 Alphaproteobacteria bacterium | reverse complement strand
GTGGCGCTCGACCCGTTTCCGTTCTGCGGCGGCCTCACCACGGTCGAGACCCTCTGGATGGGCGTGCCGCTGGTCAGCCTCGCCGCCGATCGCTTCGCCGGCCGCCAGTCCTTGAGCTATCTGTCCACTATCGGACATCCGGAGCTTTGTGCGCACAGTGAAGATGGTTATGTCGCCATCGCCGTCGGCCTCGGCCGCGACGCCGAGGCGAGGCGGCGGCTCCGCCGACGCCTTCGGGCCGACATGGCCTCGTCGCCGCTGCTCGACGGCGAGCGCTTCGCCCGCAATCTCGAAGACGCTTTCGAGCGGATGGCCGGGCGCTGACCGGCGCCGGTTCAGCCCAGCACGTCGAAGGTGATGAGGGTGCCCCTGGCAAGGCCGACCCGCAGGCGACGGCCGATGACGAGATCCGTCAGCGCCGGTGAGAGACCGCTGCCCGGGCGCTTCGCCGCGACCGAGTCGTGATCGAGCAGGGTTCCTGCCGGCAGGTCCCGAGCCGCGACCAGGCTCTTCCGCGCGACCAGGCCGACCTCCGGCTCGCCCGGGGCGGGTCGCTTGCGGCCATCGCCGAGCGCCGCCTCCGCCGAACGGATGTCCCGGACGAGCGATGCGAGTTCAGCCGGCTCCAGCGAGGCCCGGTGATCGGGGCCGGTGCGCTTGCGATCGAGCGTGTAGTGCTTCTCCAGCACGGTGGCGCCGAGGGTGGCGGCGGCGACGGCGACCGCGGTTCCAAGCGTATGGTCCGAGTATCCCACCGGCACCCGATAGGCGCGGGCCAGGGTGTCCATCGCCCGGAGATTGGCCGTGGCCGCTTCGGCGGGGTACTGGCTGGTGCAGTGGAGCAGGGCGAAGGGTGCCGCTTCGGCCTCGATCACCCGCACCGCGGCGTCGACCTCGCCCAGGGTGCTGTTGCCGGTCGAGACGATCATCGGCCGTTTGTGCCGCGCCATCTGGCGGAGGAACGGCAGGTTGATGATCTCCTGCGAGGGCGACTTGAACGCCAGGACCCCGAGCGCGGCGAGGAAATCGAGACTCGGCGGATCGAACGGAGTCGAGAGGAAGACCATGCCGCGTTGCTCGCAATGCGCCTTGAGCCGCGCATGGGCATCGCGCGGCAGTTCAAGCTTCTTCAACATGGCGTGCTGGCTCTCGGCACCGCCGGTGGTTTCGATCTGGTAGGCGGCCTTCGGCGCGTCGGTCGTGATCAGGGCGTCGGTCTCGAAGGTCTGGAACTTGACCGCATCGGCGCCCGCATCGGCGGCCACATCGACGAGCCTATGCGCGACCTCGACGTCTCCGTCATGGTTCACGCCCGCTTCGGCGATGACGAAGCATGGCTGTTTCTCGCCGACGACCCGCTCTCCGATACGAAAGGTGCTCATGGTGTCCTCAATGGAAGTCGGCGCGCCGGCGGCCGGATCGGAAGAAGATGCCACACAAGGATATCCGGGGTCGCCCCGCCCGCGGAGAGGCGCCGCCTTGCGTCCCCTCGTCGTCGCGATTAAACCAGCGCCCGCATGACGAACGACAGTCTCCGCGGCGCCGCGGCGGTTCCCGATATCGACTCGATCGTCGTCGCCTTGCAGCGCGGGGCGGTCGCCGAAGCCGCTCGTTCGATCCGCGGCCTTCTGGCGGCCGATCCCCCCAACTGGCTCGCCTGGCATCTCGCCGGCCTCGTCTCCACCGCCGACGGGCCGCCGCCCCTGGCTCCCTTCCTCCGTTCGGTCGGCCTTGCGCCCGATCGGGGAGAACTCTGGGCCAGCCTTGCTGCGGCACTGGAGAACCGCCAGGAGCGCGGCCCCGCGGTCCGAGCCGCACGGCGCGCCCTGGTCCTTTCCCCGGCGATCCCCGAAGCGATGATCAACTTCGGCGTCACCTTGAAGGAGGTCGGCGACCTGCCGGCCGCCGGTGCCTGGCTCGACCGGGCCGGTGTTCTCGCCTCGGGCAATCCAATCGTCCTCAACAACCGGGCCTTGGTCCATCTGGCGCTGGGTCAGCTCGAACCCGCCGCCGCCGCCTTGCGCCACGCCGTCACCGCGGCACCCACCTATGCAGATGCCCTGCTCAACCTCGCCATCGTCGAACGGCGCTCGAGCCGGCCTTCGGTAGCCCTGGCCGCGATTATCGTCGCGCTCGCTCTCTCTCCGCGTGATTCAGCCGCGCTCGCCGAGCTCGGCACGATCCTCGTCACTCTCGGCGATGCGCCGGGCGGGACGGCCTGGCTCAGGCGAGCGCTCGCCGCCGATCCGGTCAACACAGCTGCGATGGCGAGCTACCTCGGAGCCCTGTCCTATCTCCCCGAGGTTCCCGAGTCCGAGCGTCGCGCCGCCTACGGCCATGCCGCACGCCAGGCGAGGTCGTCCGCGGAGGTCGCGCCACGCCCGCTGACCACCACGGCCCGGGGCCCCGGCTACAGGCTCACGGTGGCCTACGTGTCGGCGAAGTGGCATTCCCACCCGATGACGCAGCAGCTCGCGAGCCTGCTCGCTCATCACGATCGAAGTCGCGTTCGGACCATTGCCTATGCCGATCCGGGACATCGCGACGCCATGACCGGGCAAATGCGCTCGCTGGTCGAAGAGTGGAGGGAGACCGGGGGGCGGCCCGATCGCGATGTTGCCGAGATGATCCGTGCCGACGGCGTCGATGTGGTGGTGTTCCTGGCTCTCCACGAGGACGGTTCGCGGCGCTCCCTGCCATGTCTGCGTGCGGCGCCCGTTCAGGTCAGCCTGCACGACATTGCGACCAGCGGCCTCGAAGAAATCGATGCCTGGATCACCGATCCTGTCCTGCATCCGGCCGGCAGCAGCGAGTGGTTCGCAGAACCGCTCGTCCGCGTGCCGTCGCTCTTCCTGTTTTCCGCGCTGGATGACGGCGCGTCGCCTCCGATGCCGGGACCTGCGTCGAGAACGATCGCCTTCGCCTCATTCAACAATCCCGCCAAGCTGTCGACAGCGACCTTGGCCGCCTGGGCCGACATACTCCGCCGCACGCCCGGAGCCACCCTGACCCTCAAGTATCAGAGCCTCTTCGGCGATCCCGCGGTGGCGGGTCGCGTATGTGCGGTCATGGCGAGTCACGGCATCGCCGCCGACCGCCTTCGGCTCGAAACCGGGGCGTTGTCCCGATCTGCCCACCACGCTGTCGTCGCGGCTGCGGATATCGTGCTGGACCCGTTCCCCTACAACGGCAATACGGCGACGATCGAAGCCTTGTGGATGGGCACGCCGGTGGTGAGCCTCGCGGGGACACGGTTCCTCGGCCGTATGGGCGCCGACATCCTGGCGCGAGCGGGGCTCGGCGATCTGGTTGCCCAGTCAGCGGAGGACTACGTCCGGATCGCTGTCGCTCTCGCCGGAGATCCCTCGCGCCGACAGACGCTACGTTCAACTCTGCGAAATGATGTGAGGCAGTCGACCCTGTTCGGTGGTCCTGGCTACGCCCGCAGCATCGAGGCGGCCTATGTCGATCTTGCGCGTCGCGTCGACGTGCTTCCCCCGGCATGACCGGCACGGCACCGGTCCTCAGCTTCGAGGAAGCCACGGCGAAGCATCGTGCCGGTGATCTCCACGCGGCACTCCATGCATATGCGCGCCTTCTCTGCGAGCACGTCTCCGAAGGATTGCTGCCTCATCTGCTGGGCGTCGTCCTGCACCAGCTCGGGCATGCCCGCGACGCCCAACGATGGCTGGTCCGGGCCGCCGCCATCCTAGGGCCCGAGCCGACGCTGCAGCACAATCTCGGCGAGGCGGCCTGGGTTGCGGGCGATGCCCGGACAGCCCTCACCGCCTATGGGCGGGCGCTTGCGCGTCAACCCGACCTGATCGACAGCCGGATCTCGCTGTCGATGGTACTGCGTGAAGTCGGCGCTGCCGCGGCTTCCGATCGGGAGGCGCGGGTCTCGCTGGTTCTTGCTCCGGGTCATCCCCGCGCGCATCTCGCCTTCGGACTCGCACGAGAGAGCGCTGCCGGGTTCGTGCGCGCCGCGTGCATCGACCCATCATCCTCGGGAGCCTGGACCAACCTTGGCGCGATGCGGCTCCGGGATGCCGCGCTGGGCGCCGCCGGCCGCGCGTGCCGGCGGGCGCTGGCACTGACGCCGGCGACGGGGGAGGCCTGGGTCAATTATGGCTCCGTGCAGCTTGGCTTCGGTTGGTCGGCCGCGGCGGTTCGCCTGCAGCGGCGCGGTCTCGCTCTGCGGCCGACGCCGGAGCTGCACAGCAACATCCTCTTTGCCATGCTCTCAGATCCAGCTTCGAGCGATTTCGACCAGCTCGCGGAGGCGAAGCGATGGGAACGCAATTATGCGTTGCCCCTCGCTGTGGAGGCGTTCGGCCGCCGGGCAGGTGACGATCCTGAGCGGCGGCTGGTCATCGGCTATGTCTCCGGCGACTTCCGGAAGCACCCGGTGGCGGGCAACGTCGTCGAGCTGATCGAGCGGCACGACCGCACCCGGTTTGATGTGTACTGCTATGGCGAGCTCGCTCGATCCGACGCCGTCACCGAGCGTTTCAAGATGCGGGCCGATCGCTGGGTCGAGACCAATGGCAGAAGCGATGCCGATGTCGCCCGGCAGATCCATAACGATCGTGTCGACGTGCTCGTCTTTCTCGGTGGCCATACGGCCGCGAACCGGCTGCTTCTCGCCGCGCGGCGCCCGGCTCCGGTCCAGGTGAGCTTTCACGCACCGTCGACCACGGGCCTCGGCGCGATCGACCATTGGCTGACCGATGCGCATCTGACGCCGCCGGGCTGGGAGGCCCGCTTCGCCGAGGCGCCCTATCGTCTGCCTGTCTTCTACACGTTCCAGGAGCCTTCCCTGACCGGTGCAGCGCCACCAGGAGGGGACCGGCACCAGCCGGTGTTTGGATCGTTCAACAATCCCGGAAAGATCAACGACGACGTGCTGACGGCCTGGGCCCGGATCCTCGTGCGGGTGCCGGGCGCGCGTCTCCGCCTCGGCTATCACCGCTACTTCGAAGATGCCGCCCTCCGCGGAAGAGTACTCGCCGCCATGGGCGGGGTCGGCGACTGCATCGACTTCCTGCCGAGTGTGGCGGATGGCGCCGGACACTTTGCCCGCCTGGGCGACGTGGATATGATTCTCGACACGTTTCCGTTCGGCGGGGCGACATCGTCCTTCGAGTCTCTCTGGATGGGTGTGCCGGTCCTCACGCTCGACGGCGACCGCTTCGTCGGGCGGGTCGGAGGCGCGCTCAACCGGCTGCTCGGACTCGACGACTTCGTCGCGTCGGATGGCGAGGACTATGTCGAACGCGCCGTGCGCCGTATTTCTGAGCGGGCACGGCTTCGGGCTCTGCGTTCAGAGCTGCGTGATCGACTGTGCCGTTCGCCTGTGATGGACCATGCCGGCCAGACCCGGGCACTGGAGGATGCCTACCGAGCTATGTGGCGACGCTGGTGCCTCGCGAGGCGAGGCGCGTGAGATCACGCGCGACGGCGGCGACGATGTCCGGCCAGTCCGATGGAGTCGGGCAGCGATAGAGACGGGCGCCGGGATACCAGGGGCTGGCCCGTCCGTCGGTACCCCAGCGCCACTCCGGCAGGTCGGCGACCAGCACCCAGGTCGGCACCCCGAGCGCGCCGCCGAGATGGGCCGACGCCGTGTCGACGGAGATCACCAGGTCGAGCTGCGACATCAGGAAGGCCGTGTCGGCGAAATCGGACTGCGGGACCCCGAGCAGCGGCGGGAGCCCGTTCTCGGGATCGAGCGACACGAAGCGGACGCCGGCGACGGCCAGCAGCGGTGCCAGCAACGGCGGTGTGAGCGAGCGCCGCCTGTCGAAGGGATGGCTGGGTCGACCCTTCCAGGTCAGGCCGACCGTGAACAGCGTCGATGGTGCCAGCTCGGGCCCGGTCGGCGGCGGCGTCAGGTAGGGCGGCACCGGAAGCCCGGCCCCGAGACGGTCCGGCATCGCCGCGGGCAACGCCATCATCGGAATCCACGCATCGAACTGCGCGGGCGACGCCTCGACGGCCACCCCGACGTCGGCGAGCGAGGCGAAGAGCCGACGCAGTGCCGGAGGCACCACGACCGTTACCTTCGCACCGCTCCGCGCCAAGAGGGGGAGGAAGCGCGCCATCTGGATCATGTCGCCGAAGCCTTCCTCGCCGACGACGAGGAGGGAGCGGCCGTTCAACGGTTCGCCTCGCCAGAGCGGCAGCGGGACGGCCGGGATGGTTCGAAGATCCACGCCGAGCGCGGCGGCACCGCTGGCGAGGTTGCCCTCGAGAAGCTCGGCGAAATGAAGCGACCGCCGCGCGGCGACGAAGCCCGGATCGAACGCCAGCGCCCGACGCGCCCAGCGGGCGGCATCGCCCGCGTTGCGGCGGCAATAGGACCAGTGGGAGGTGAGCTGCAGGAGATCCGCGCGTCCCGGCATCAGGGCGAGGGCTCGGCGCAGATGTCGCCCGGCGTATCGGTGATCGCCCGTAGCCAGGGCGCCGCTGCCGAGACTTCCGTAGACGTCCGGGTCGTCTGTGAGGATCGATGCGGCCCGCGAAAGGGCGGACCCGCTTCCGTCGGACAGGCCGATGTCGCGCCAGGACCGCCCGTCGGCCGGAGAGAGGGCGAGAATACGGCGAAGGCCTGGAGCGATGCCCGCCACGCCGGCGCCGATCTGACTCATCGGCTCCCTCCGCCCGGCACGGTTTCGTTGCCGGCGGCCGCCCGCCATCTCGGCGGGACGGCCGCTGGTTCAACCGCTCAGGTGATGTTGGAGATGTCGACCGGACCGTGGCGGAAGACGATCCACTTCTTGGTATCCGGCCTGAACTCGATCCCGTAAGCGGTCTTGAGGAAGATCCGGAGCGGGGGATTGCCACCACCCTCGCGCTGAGTGCGCTCGAAATCGATCAGCGGAGACAGGCTGAAGACCTTCGCCCAGGCGAGCGGCGGATTGCCGTCCTTGTAGGTCTCCTCGTCGTTGTTCACCTGATCGCAGAGCTGCCAGGCGTCCTCGACGTCATCCCAAGCGGTCCTGGTCTTGTTTTCCGTCATCGCTCACTCTCCGTTGCACAGTGCCCCCCGCATCTCGGCCTCGACGACGTTCGAAGCCTGATGCGCAAAGCGATCACTTCTCCGTTCCAGAGACGGTCGGCTGCCACGCTGCCGCCGCCTGTTCGGCCTTCGTTCGCTCCTCGGCCGCGAGCCGCGACCTCAGAATCTCGACATTCCGTTGTGCAGCCTTAAAGCCGGACCGGTCGGCGAGCAAGAGCCAAACATAAGCCTGCACCGGATCGGCCTGAACACCCTCGCCGTTGGCGAGGATGACGCCCAGCAGATTCTGCGCTTCCGCGTCACCGGCCTTGGCCGCAGGCTCCAGCCAGCGGCGAGCCTCGACCGTGTCCTTGGCGACGCCGCGACCCTCGAGCAGCAGGTTTGCCAGCTGGGTCATGGCGACCACGACGCCCTGGCTCGCCGACTTCCGGTACCAGGCGGCAGCCTTGCCGTAATCGGTCGCTCCGGCATCACCCCGGACATACATGAGGCCGAGGTTGTACTGAGCGTAGGCTTGGCCCTGCTCTGCCGCCCTGGTGAACAGATCGAATGCCGAGCGGAGATCCTGGGGACCGCCGATGCCGGCAATCTGAAGGCCGCCGAGAAGCGTCTGGGCGTCTCGATCTCCCGCTTCGGCGAGGGGTTTCAGGATGGGGATGGCGTCCGCGTGCCGGCCCGCAGCCAGTGCCGCTTCAGCGTCTTTGAGATCGGCGGCCATGGATGGCGGTGCGATGCTGAGGAACGCCAGAAGCGCTGCCGCGCCGAGACGGCGTGAAATAGTCATGATCACCAAGAACCTCGATTTCGACGCGGATCTAGATATCCAGTCGGCCTTGGTGTTTCAAGGTGCGAGGCTGGGTTAGGGGCGACCGGCGAGCCTCTCGGCGAGGGCGGTCCGGACCTCGCTGATCACCGGTTGCCAGGCGCCTCTCGCCGGTTGCCGGAAGAGCCGCATCGATGAGTACCAGGACGTGGTCGCGCCGGTCATTCCCCAGCGCCAATCCGGAACCTGGGCGAGCAGGAGCCACACGGGGAATCCCAGGGCGCCGGCGAGATGGCAGGCGGCCGTGTCGACGGTGATCAGCAGGTCGAGACCGACGAGAACGCGGGCGGCCTCATACAGATCGGGCTGAAGTCGACTGAGATCGGGCAGCATCGCCTCGAGGCCGAGATCGGCGATGTCGGTCTGGCGCGGTCCGACCTGATACGAGAACCAGGTGATGTCAGGCACATCGAACCAGGGTTGCAACTGTTCGAGGGGGATCGACCGGTCCCGGTCACGGGGGTGGCTGGAACTCCCCGCCCACACCAACCCGATCTTGAGGCGACCGCTGGCCTCGATGCGAGCCGCCTCCGGCCGGCGGAGGTAAGGCGCGGGCGGTGGAGCACCTCGGGTTCTGCCGAGTACGCGCGGGAGGCTGAGGAGAGGGACGATCAGATCATGGTCCGGGATCGCCGGCTTCGGGCTGATGGCGATGCCGGGAAAGGAGCCGCGCAGCAACCGCGCGAGCCGCGGGTTGCAGAGCAGGGTAACGGGCTCGGGCTCGCTGGCGATAAGCGGCAGGTAGCGCACGAATTGCAAGG
>CAXNIC010000217.1:0-8609 GCA_964201945.1 Alphaproteobacteria bacterium | reverse complement strand
CGCGGGAGGTCTCGGCAAGGCAGGCATAAGGCGCGAGCGGCATGGCGGCGGACCCTACAAGCCGTGGGGACTTGGGCAAAGCAGCAAATTGACTTCTGCCCCACATCGCTTACATGGTGAGTGTGTCATTTGAGGGGCCCAGACCATGGCCGATACGTCCGTCGCCGAGAGCCGTAACTTCACCGTCAGCGACAACGCCGCCAAGCGCATCGCGTCGCTGATCCAGCAGGAGAACGCCGGACCGGGCACGCGGCTCCGCCTCGCCGTCTCCGGCGGCGGCTGCTCGGGCTTCCAGTACGGCTTCAGCTTCGACGACCAGACCACCGGCGACGACCGCCTGTTCCGGAACGGCGAGGTCGAGGTGGTGATCGACGAGACCTCGCTCGACCTGCTGGCCGGCTCCGAACTCGACTGGGTCGAGGACATGGTGGGATCGTCGTTCCAGGTGAAGAACCCGAACGCCTCGTCCGGCTGCGGCTGCGGCAAGTCCTTCTCGGTCTGAGGACGGCCGGGGCTCCAACTCGGCGATTTAGAAGGAGCCCGAATGCCCACCCAGAAGTCGAAGGCCAAGAGCTTTCGGTCGCTGCACGTCCCCGGATCTCCGCTCGTCCTCTTCAATGCCTGGGACGCCGGGTCGGCGAAGGCGGTCACCGCTGCCGGAGCGAAGGCAATCGCCACGGGAAGCTGGTCCGTCGCCAAGGCGAACGGCTTCGACGACGGCGAGGATCTTCCGCTCGATCTGGCCCTCGCCAACCTGGCCCGCATCATCAAGGCGGCGGATCTCCCCGTCACCATCGATCTCGAAAAGGGATACGGCGCTGTGCCGGCCGCGGTCGGAAAGACCATCCGGCGTTCGATCGAGGCCGGCGCCATCGGCTGCAACGTCGAGGACAGCCTTCCCGGCACCGGGAAGCTGCGCTCGGTGGCCGACCAGGTGCGCCGGATCGCGCAGGCGCGGAAGGCCGCGGACGCGACCGGCATCGCCTACTTCATCAACGGCCGCACCGATGTCTTCTTCCAGAAGCCGGCAGAGAAACATGACGCCGCCATGGTCGCAGACGCGCTCGAGCGCGCCCGCGCCTACGCGGACGCCGGCGCCGACGGACTCTTCGTGCCCGGCCTGATCGACGCCCAGCTGATGGCGAAGATCGCCGCGGCCTCGCCGCTCCCGGTCAACATCATGGTCAGCGGCGGCACGCCGCCGCTCCGCGTCCTCGCCAAGGCCGGCATCGCCCGGGTCAGTCACGGCCCCCGCCCCTATCTGCTGGCGATGAAGGCGCTCGAAGAGGCCGCGCGCGCCGCCTGGGCGTGATGTAGTCTCGCGGCCATGAAGATTGCCACCTGGAACGTGAACTCGGTCAAGGCGCGCGCCGCGCATCTGACGCGCTGGCTGGCGGCGTTCAAGCCGGACATCGTCATGCTGCAGGAGATCAAGTGCCAGACCGAGGACTTCCCCATCCTCGACATCAAGGCGCTGGGCTACGAAGGCGTCGCCGTCGGGCAGAAGGCTTATAACGGCGTGGCGCTGCTCTCGACCAAGCCGATCGAGGTCGTGCATACCCGCCTTCCCGGCGACGAGGCCGACATGCAGGCGCGCTATGTCGAGGTGAAGACCGGCGGACTCCGCGTCGCCTCGATCTACCTGCCGAACGGCAACCCGATCGACACCGAGAAATTCCCCTACAAGCTCGGATGGATGGACCGGCTGGCCGCCCGCGCCCGCGAGCTGCTCGCGACCGAGGAGCCGGTGGTTCTCGCCGGCGACTACAACGTCTGCCCGACCGACGTCGACGTCTACGACCCGGCGGCGCTGGCCGGCGACGCACTCTGCCAGCCGCAGTCGCGCGCCCGGTTCCGGGCGCTGGTCAATCTCGGATACACGGACGCGATCCGGGCGCTGAACCCGACCGAGCACCTCTATACCTACTGGGACTATCAGGCCGGCGCCTGGCAGCGCGATCTCGGCCTCCGCATCGACCACCTGCTGCTTTCCCCGCAGGCCGCCGACCGGCTCATCGCCGCCGGCGTCGACCGCACGCCCCGGGGCGAGGAGAAAGCCTCCGACCACACCCCCGCCTGGTGTGAGCTGAGCTGACGCGTCAGCCGGTGGCCCAGCCGACGGCGATGCCCGCCGTCACCGCGGCCAGCGCTCCGCCCACCGAGATCACGCTGTTCACCATCGCCGCGTAGGGCTCGCCCTGCTGAAGCAAGGTGAAGGTATCCAGGCTGAAGGCCGAGAAGGTGGTGAAGCCGCCGCAGATGCCGACGATGAGGAACAGCTGCCAGCCGCCCTGCCCCTGCAGGAAGCCGCCGGGCAGGCTCCAGGCGACCAGCAGTCCGGCGATGAACGATCCCACGATGTTGACCGCGAGCGTGCCGAGCGCGATGTCGTTGATCGCGGGATCGAAGGGGAACTGCAGCCCGATCGCATAGCGGCCCATGCCGCCGATGGCGCTTCCGAACGCGACCAGGAGGAAGTTCGTCAGCATGTCGTCGCGTCTTCGATCATCGTTTCATTCTGCCTTGCGGGACCATAAGCTCCCCCGCCTTTCCCGCCAAGGATCACGATGACCGCCCGCCCGACCAGCCTGATCTTCATCGTCATCACGCTGGTCCTCGACATGCTCGGCATCGGCCTGGTTCTGCCGATCCTGCCGAAGCTGATCGAGACCTTCACCGGCGGCGACATCGTCGCGGCCGCGCATGTCCTGGGCCTGCTGACCGCGCTCTACTCGATCATGCAGTTCGTGTGCGGCCCCCTGGCCGGCAGCCTCTCCGACCGTTTCGGGCGCCGCCCGGTGCTGCTGATCTCGCTCGGCGGCCTCGGCGTCACCCACCTGCTCTCGGCGGTGGCGCCCAGCCTCGCCTGGTTCGTCGCCATGCGGGCGCTCTCGGGCATGATGGCTGCGACGTTTCCGGTCGCCAACGCCTACATCGCCGACGTCTCGCCGCCCGAGCAGAGGGCGCAGAATTTCGGGCTGGTCGGCGTTGCCTTCGGCATCGGCTTCATCGCCGGCCCGGTCCTCGGCGGCCTCCTCGGCCAGATCGACCTCCGCCTCCCCTTCCTCGCCGCCGGCCTTCTCTGCTTCGCCAATCTCATCTTCGGCTTCATCGCGCTTCCGGAGTCCCTCAAGCCGGAGCATCGCCGCCCGATCGACCTCAAGCGCTCCAACCCGATCGGCGCCTTCGTCGTCTTCGCCCACGCGCATCGCGGCAAGATCCTGATCGGTGGTTACATACTTGCGGCTCTGGCGCAGCGCGGGCTCGAGAACATCTGGGTGCTCTATTCGAGCTATCGCTACGACTGGTCGCCGGCCGAGGTCGGCCTGTCCTTGACCGCCGTCGGCTTCATGTTCGCTCTCTCGCAGGGCTTCATCGTGCGGGTCGTGGTGCCGCGCCTCGGCGAACGCGGCGCACTCCTGACCGGGCTCGCCGTCAGCGCCTTCGGCCTGGTGCTCTACGGCTTCGCCAGCCAGGGCTGGATGACCTATGTCATCATGATGATCCATATCCCGGGCTGGGCGCTGGTGACGCCGTCGCTTCAGGCGATCCTGTCGCGCGCAGCACCGCCGAACGAGCAGGGTCTGCTGCAGGGCGCCCTCGGCAGCGTCAACACCGGGACCGCGATCGTCGGCCCGCCGCTCGCCACCACGGTCTTCGCCTACTTCATCGGGCCGGACACGCCGATGCTGTTGCCGGGTGCGTCGTTCTTCCTAGGTGCGGTGCTAATCCTCGCCTCGATCGCGATCATCGGCGCCAGCTTCCGCCGCGAGGCCGCGACTACCTGACCCGGTTGCTCGGATGTACCAGGACCTTGCTCTCCTGGTAGCAGAGAATCATGTTGATGGTGCTGCCGTCCTCGCCCAGCGGCAGATACATGCGCTCGCGCATCACGGCATAACCCTGCTTGTCCTGAAGAGGATCGTTGCGGTAGCGCGGCCGGCCGATGCGGACGAACTCTCCCATAGCCTTAATCGCGCTTTCCGGCGTCCCGATGTAGACGGCCTCGGTGAAGCGCTTGCCGGTCAGGTCGACGCCATACTCCTCGACCGTCCGCGTGCCGCAGAGGCGGTAGCGGAAATCCATCGGCGGCCCGGGCAGCACGTCGAGAAGGGCCAGGCGCCCGAGCCAGGGCTTCATCTCGGCCGGATCGAAGTCGGCGCGCGCGGGCCTGGCACGGCCCGCGCGCTTTTCATCCCACAGGCGAAAGAGCCCGGCGAAGGGTAGCGAGCAGACATCCAGCAGGCTCTCGCCCTCGTGGATGCCGCGCCGGATGCTCCCCTCATCGGCCACCGGACGGTCTCCTTTAGGCCTGGGGCTGCCAGCCCGGCTGGTAGACGGGGCCGTTCGGCGAGATCTTGAGGCCGGGCCGGAGCTTCTTCCACGGCAGCGCGCGGGTGTCGGCGACGAACGGCCCGGGCGCGATGCCGACGATCACCTCCTCGGCGATCGGCTGGAAGTCGGCGCGGAAGTGTACCGAGCTCTTCAGCACCAGGATCTTCTGCTGGCTGGGCTCGATGCCGACGGCGCGGAACAGCGCCTGGTCGGCCGCCTGCACCTTGCGGGAGGAGACCGCGACGCGGACGCCGCCGATCTTCAGGCACGCCATCGGACCCAGCTTCATGCGCGCACCGCCATACATCGGACCGGTGCCGACGACATTGCCGTCGGAAAGCTTCTCGACGATGAAGGTGCCGCGGAACGGCTTGTCGCCGGCGACCTTCGATATGTTGCCGATGTTGATGGTGATCTCGGCGCCGACGCCGGCCTTGTGGGCGGCCGCCGCCGCCGCCGGATCGCAGAGCAACGCCAGCGCCGCTTCCTGGGCGTTCTGGGCCACCAGCGCATGCAGGAAGCCTGTGGTGTCGCCGTCGCCGCCGGTGCCGGGATTGTCCTGGGTGTCGGCGATCACGATCGGCTTGGTCGCCTGGTTGCCCTTGCGGATGGCGTAGGCGACGGCGCCGGTCGGATCGTAGAACTTGTCCGACCAGTCGCCTTCGCGACCGATCACCTCGCCGATGATCTTGTCGGCGGCGCGGTCGGCGGCTTCCTGCGTGGTGCCATACGCCATCACCGCCGGCCCGCAGTCCCAGATGTCGGCAGCAGGGAATCCCGGCGTGAAGCTGACGGAGGCGACGTCGCCGGTCTCGGCGTCCTCGACCATTTTGTAGATGGTCTTCGACGGCTCCATGTAGGTGCACTGGAAGTTGATCGGAATGATGAACGGCGCCTGGCGGAAAGCCTTGTAGGTGGCACCCGAGCCCTTCAAGAGGCCGTCCAGGTGCTCGGCTGTCATCTTGCCGGTGTTGGCCATGTCGACATGCGGATATGTGCGGTAGGCGATGAGGACGTCGGCGTTGTCCATCATCTTCTGGGTGGTGTTGGAGTGCAGGTCGAGGCTGGCGACCACCGGGATGTCGGGGCCGACGATCTTGCGGACTCGCTCCAGCAGTTCGCCCTCGCCGTCCTCGTAGGTCTCGACCACCATGGCGCCGTGGAGACAGAGATAGACCGCGTCGACCGGCAGCGCCTTCTTCAGGTCCTCGCAGATCATGCCGGCGATGCGCTCGAAGGCGTCGGCGGTGACATAGGAACACGGCGAGGCCGCGGCCCAGGCCAAGGGCGCGATCTCGTGCCCGCGCTTGCGTGCCTCCTCGATGAAGCCCGCGACCGGCAGGTTCATGCCCTTGGTCGCCGGCTCGAGCTCGGCACCTCGGCTCAAGCCCGGCCAGCCGCCGCCCTTGGCGAACTCGTCATATGTGGCGAGCGAGGGCGCGAAAGTGTTGGTCTCGTGCTGGAAGCCGCCGACGGCAATACGGGCCATGTCTAGTTCCTGTCCATTCGAAACGATCTATGCGTCGTGCCCCTCTCCCACCGGGAGAGGGGTTGGGGTGAGGGGTCGGAGCGCTCTGAAAGCCAGAGACGAAGACGACCCCTCACCCGCTCGCTGACGCTCGCACCCTCTCCCGGTGGGATAGGGTTGATGAGCGGGCTGTCCTCAGATGTCGGCGAAGGCCTGGACTTCCTTGCGGGCGCCGGGATGGGTCACGGCCCCCTTCTCGGCATCGCCCACGGTCTGGGCGTATTTCCAGAGAGAGCCCGACTGCGAGTCATGCTGGCGCGGCTTCCACGCCTTCCGCCGCTTGGCGAGCTCGGCCTTGCTCAGCTCGACGTCGAGCGTGCCCTTCACCGCGTCGATCGCGATGATGTCGCCGTTCTTCACCAGCGCGATGGTGCCGCCGACCGCCGCTTCCGGGCCGACATGGCCGATACAGAAGCCGCGTGTGGCACCGGAGAAACGGCCATCGGTGATGAGCGCCACGCTGTCGCCGGCCCCCTGGCCGTAGAGGGCGGCGGTGGTCGCCAGCATCTCGCGCATGCCGGGTCCGCCACGCGGACCCTCGTAGCGGATCACCAGCACCTCGCCGGCCTTGTACTTCTTCTTGATGACCGCCTCGTAGCAATCCTCCTCGCAATCGAAGACCCGTGCAGGCCCCTTGAAGACCAGGTTCTTCATGCCGGCGACCTTCACGATCGCGCCCTGGGTCGCGAGGTTGCCCTTGAGGCCGACGACGCCGCCGGTCTTGGTGATCGGGTTCTTGGTGGTGCGCACCACGTCCTGGTTCTTCGGCACCACGACCTTCTTCAGGTTCTCGGCGATGGTCTTGCCGGTGACGGTGATGCAGTCGCCATGCAGGAAGCCGCCGTCCAGCAGCGCCTTCATCAGGATCGGCACGCCACCGACCTCGTAGAGATCCTTGGCAACATAGCGGCCGCCCGGCTTGAGATCGCCGATATAGGGGGTCGACTTGAAGATCTTGGCAACGGCATGCAGGTCGAAGTCGATGCCGACCTCGTTGGCGATGGCCGGCAGATGCAGCGCGCCGTTGGTCGAACCGCCGGAACACGCGACGATCATCGCAGCGTTTTCCAGCGCCTTCCGCGTGATGATGTCGCGCGGGCGCAGGTTCAGCTTCAGCAGGTTCATCACCGCATGGCCCGACAGCTCGCAGAGCGCGTCGCGGCTGTCATATGGTGCGGGCGCGCCGGCAGAGCCCGGCAGGGCCAGGCCGATCGCCTCGGAGACGCAGGCCATGGTGTTGGCGGTGAACTGGCCGCCGCAGGCGCCTGCGGTCGGGCAGGCCGCGTGCTCGATGTCGCTCAGCTCCGCATCCGACACGGTGCCGGCGGCATGGCCGCCGACCGCCTCGAACACGTCCTGGATGGTGATGTCCTTGCCCTTGTGGCGGCCCGGCATGATCGAGCCGCCATAGATGAAGACCGACGGCACGTTGAGGCGCGCCATCACCATCATCATGCCCGGCAACGACTTGTCGCAGCCGGCGACGCCGACCAGGGCGTCGTAGCTGTGGCCGCGCATGGTGAGCTCGACCGAGTCCGCGATCACCTCGCGGCTGACCAGCGAGGACCGCATGCCGGCATGGCCCATGGCGATGCCGTCGGTGACGGTGATGGTGGTGAACTCGCGCGGCGTGCCGCCGGCGGCCTTCACGCCCTTCTTCACCGCCTGCGCCTGGCGCATCAAGGCGATGTTGCAGGGCGCGGCCTCGTTCCAGGTCGTGGCGACGCCGACGAACGGCTGCGCGATCTCGGCATCGGTCATGCCCATCGCGTAGTAGAACGCGCGGTGCGGCGCCGAGGCAGGGCCGACACTGGTATGGCGAGACGGCAGCTTCGACTTGTCGAAACCGGTCGACTTGGACTTCTTGACGGCCATGGTTCTGTTGCGCTCGCGAGGTTGCCTGGAGGGGATCCGGACGATAGCCCCCGGTGGCGGCCATTGCCTAGTCGGATCTATCCCAGGCATGCCTCGCCCGTGTACCGTCGGCAAGCCACGACCGGCCGGAGGCGGAATGATCACGCTCTATCACTTCGGCGACGCCTTCGGCTTCGATCCCAGCCCCTTCTGCCTGAAAATGGAGGCCTATCTCCGCCTCGCAGGCCATCCCTTCGAGAAACGCCGCGCCGATGTCCGGAAGGCGCCGAAGGGCCAGCTTCCCTACATCGACGACAACGGCCGGATCGTCGCCGACAGCCGCGTCATCATCGACCACCTGAAGGCGACCTATGGCGATCCGCTCGACGGCCACCTGACGCCCCGCGAGAAGGCCGACCTGCATGCCTGGCAGCGGATGGTGGAGGAGAGCCTCTATTGGACCATCGTCTACTCGCGCTGGATCGACGATGCCGGGTGGTCGGTGTTCGGACCGAAGGTCTTCGGCTTCCTGCCGCCGCCGCTCCGCTGGATCGTGCCGCCGCTGGTCAGAAAGCGCGTGGCGCGGACGCTCCACGGCCAGGGCACGACCCGGCACAGCCGGGACGAGATCTACGCCTTCGGCGGCCGCGACGTCGGGGCGCTCTCGACGCTGCTCGGCGACCGTCCCTACATGCTCGGCGACAAGCCGACCTCGCTCGACGCGACCGCGACCGGCTTCCTGGTGAACATCCTGCACGCGCCGCTGGAAACCGGGCTCAAGGCAGCGACGGCGAAGCATGCCAACCTGGTGGCCTATGCCAATCGGATGCGGGCGATGCTGAAGGGGTGAGTTGCGCATCGAGGGATCGGTAGCGCAGAAACATAAGTCGGC
>CAXNIC010000216.1:0-8623 GCA_964201945.1 Alphaproteobacteria bacterium | reverse complement strand
CATCGACCTCCTGATGAAGATCCTGAAGGCCGCGAAGAAGCACGGCATCCATGCCGGCATCCACACCGGCTCGACCGCCTATGCCAAGCGCATGCGGGAAGCGGGATACCAGCTGGTCACTCTGCTGAACGACTCCCGCATCATGGCGGCGGCGGCGAAGGCCATCGTCGACGACATGAAGGGGCCGAAGGCCGCCGAGACGAAGCCCAAGGCGAAGTCGGTCTACTAGGAGCGTTCCCTCGATGCCGAAGATCGTTCTGGCCCGGCCTCTGGTCGAGGCCGGCATGAAGGTGCTCGCCGCCCGGAAGGACGTCACCCTCGACATCGTCGAGGACGTGACGCCCGCCAACATCCGGGCGGCGCTGAAGGATGCGGACGGGATCATCTTCCGCCCCGCGAACTACCAGTTCTCCGATCCCGAACTGGATGTGGCGCCGAAGCTGAAGGTCGTCTGCCGGGTCGGCGTCGGCTACGACTCGATCGATGTGCCGGCACTCACCAAACGCGGCGTGCAGATGGCGACGGTGGGGATGGCGAACGCCGTCACCGTCGCCGAGCATGCGATCGCGCTGATGATGGGCGTCGGCCGCAAGCTGGTCCTCTTCGACAAGGCGATGCGCGACGGCAGCGGCTACACAGTCCGCTTCAACGAGCTCCTGCTCGAATACGCCGGGAAGACCCTTGTCGTTGTCGGATTCGGGCGCATCGGCACCCGCGTGGTCAGGCGTATGCAGGGCTGGGACATGAAGATCGTCGTCGTCGACCCGCTGATCGACCCCGCCCGCATCCGCGCCGCCGGCGCCGAGCCGATGGAGCTGGATGCGGCGCTGAAGATCGCCGACATCGTGACCCTCCACTGCCCGCTGGGCGCCGAGACCCGCGGCCTGATCAACGAGAAACGGCTCAAGGCGATGAAGCCGTCCGCGATCCTGATCAACACCGCGCGCGGGCCGATCATCGACGAGAAAGCCCTGATCCACGCACTCAAGGCCAAGATCATCGCCGGCTGCGGCCTCGACGTGACCGAGATCGAGCCACCCGATCCTTCCAACGAGCTCCTGAAGCTGCCGACCGCGCTGCTCTCGCCGCACAATTCGGCGCAGAGCCCGGAATGCGTCGACCGCATGAACGTCGCCGCCGCCGAGAACGCGCTGCAAGGGATATCCGGCCGCGTCGCGCCTGACTGCCTGGTCAATCCCGAGGTGGTCAGCCGGTAACAGCCAGTTGATCGGACTGCGGGGAACGACCTAAAGTCGCGTTGATGGCTAACGCTCACGATATCGCGCGACGCGATCGAGCCTTTGACGCGATCCTGTATTTTCTCATGGTCGTTGCGGGGTTGACGATCCTTTTCGTGCTCGCGGGGGAGCTGCCCATCGACTGCAGGGACAGCAGGTGGGAAGTTTGTGTATTCGCGAGCGGGGGCCTCAACGGCCTAGTTCAATGGGTTGGCACGGGCCTCGGCATTGGAGGATTTCTACTCGCTTGGCTGGAACTGCGCGCGAGCCGCACATCGACAGAGGCGGCAACGGCTGCTCTGAGGGATGCTCAGATCAAATCCGATCATGAGCAAAAGGGATACTTGATGACAGGCGGGCTGCGGGCCGCAGATGGCCTAAAAGGGTGTCTTGCGTCTAACGATATCGGTGGCGCCCGGGCTTACCTCAAAAATCTCCGCCAACACATAGTCGAGCTCCAAGTGTTGAATGCCAGTGGATTCGACTACATCGACGTTAGAAGCAAGCTAGACGCGCTTAGCGGAGCTATGAGCCTCTCCACATTTACGCTTACACCAAGCTCCCTGATAATCTCGATGGCGAGCACGACGCACGTCAGCGATGCGTTGCAAACACTTCACCGTCACCATATCTCTGGGATGCAAGGAAGAGGTTAGTCATGACATCTCTCAAGGGCCTTGTTCCCACCCTGGTAGAGCAAACTGAAAAGGGGAAAGTCCAATGGGTCCGGGTAGCGCCTGACCTCGTTGTTACAACAACGTCGTCCGGGAGCAATTTATCAGTTTCGGGGAGTGCCCTGAGCGATATGTCACTCTTAATGACCGCCGCCACTCCCGATGGCAGAGTCATTGATCGGGTCGTTATTGACGCACGCGACCCCGCCTATAAGGGCGCAAAGTGGCTGCTTTGGGATGCGCCGGATGGCGACAAAGAGCGTGTCGGCGCACTGGAGAAAATTGAGCAAGACCTGAAGAGCAGCTAGCGGATCGCGCGTCAGCTAGAGGGCTGCTTGCATAACCGGCAGTCGGGATCCTTCGCCGCCTTGAACGAGCGCATCGGCTCGGCAGCCAGCGCGTCGTAGAGGACGAGGCGGCCGGAGAGGGAGTCGCCGAGGCCGAGGATCTCCTTCAGCACCTCGACCGCCTGAAGCGTGCCCATGACGCCGGCGACGGCGCCCAAGATGCCGGCCTCCTCGCAGCGGGGCACGAGGCCGGGTGGCGGCGCCTCGGCGAAGAGGCAGCGATAGCAGGGGCCGCCGGTCCAGGGCTTGAACACCGAGAGCTGGCCCTCGAAGCGCAGCAGCGAGGCCCAGATCATCGGCTTCTTCAGCGCGAAGCAGGCATCGGCCAGCACGTAGCGCGTATCGAAGTTGTCGGAGCCGTCGACGACGAGGTCGTAGCCGGCGAGCAGGTCGGCAGCGTTCGCCGCCGTGATCCGCATCCTGTGCCGGTTCACCCGTACATGCGGGTTGAGGCTGCCGATCGAGCGCGCGGCCGAGTCGACCTTGGCCCAGCTGATGGTGTCGGTCGCATGCGCGACCTGGCGCTGCAGATTGGTGAGATCGACGCGATCGTCATCGACGATGCCGAGCGTGCCGATGCCGGCGGCGGCGAGATACAGCAGCGCCGGCGAGCCCAGGCCGCCGGCGCCGATCACCAGCACGCGGGCGGCCCTCAGCTTCGCCTGCCCCTCCTCGCCGACCTCGTCCAGGATCAGGTGGCGGGCGTAGCGGTGGAACTCGGCTTCGGAGAGATCGTCATTCGGCATGGGCGGAGTCTAGCGAACGGCCTCCCCCTTCGACAGGCTCAGGGTGAGGTCGTTCTCCTCTACCTCATGCTGAGCTTGTCGAAGCATGAGGATCCAGCTCGCTCTAAAGCCCTTCGAACAGCGCCGTCGAGAGATAGCGTTCGGCGAAGGAGGGGATGATGACGAGGATGCGCTTGCCCTTAGACTCCGGGCGCTTCGCCACCTCGACCGCGGCGGCGACGGCGGCGCCGGAGGAGATGCCGACGGGGATGCCTTCCAGCTTCGCCACCAGGCGCGCGGTGTCGAAGGCGGTCTGGTTGGCGATCGGCAGGATCTCGTCGATGAGGTCGCGCTGGAGGATGTCGGGGACGAAGCCGGCGCCGATGCCCTGGATCTTATGGGGGCCGGGCGGGCGGCCGGAGAGCACGGCTGAATCCTCGGGTTCGACCGCGATGATCTTCAGGTGCGGCAGCCTGGGCTTCAGCACCTCGCCGACGCCGGTCACGGTGCCGCCGGTGCCGACGCCGGCGACGAACACGTCGAGCCTGCCGTCGGTGTCCTTCCAGATCTCCTCCGCCGTGGTGCGGCGATGGATGGCCGGATTGGCGGCGTTCTTGAACTGCTGGGGCATGATCGAGCCCGGGATCTCCTTCAGGAGCTCCTCGGCGCGGCTGATGGCGCCCCGCATGCCGGCGGCGGCCGGCGTCAGCTCGAGCTCGGCGCCCAAGAGCTTCAGCATGCGCCGGCGCTCGATCGACATGCTCTCCGGCATGGTCAGGATCAGACGGTAGCCCTTGGCGGCGGCGACGAAGGCGAGCGCGATGCCGGTGTTGCCGGAAGTCGGCTCGACCAGGGTGCCGCCGGGCTTCAGCTGGCCCGACTCCTCGGCCGCCTGGATCATGGCAAGGCCGATGCGGTCCTTGACCGAGGCGAGAGGATTGAAGAACTCGAGCTTGCCCACGATCTCGGCCTCGAGCCCGAGATGCGTCTCGAGACGCGAGAACCGCACCAGCGGTGTCGCGCCGATGGTGTCGATGACGCTGTCATAGATGCGGCCGCGGAATTCGGGGGCGGAGGTGGGAGGGACGGCGCGGGCGGCGGTCATTTACGTATCTCCTCTGTGATTTCTTAAGAAATCACATCACAGATATGACCTAAGCCTCCGGCCCCGGAGCGTCAAGCCCTCTGGATCGAGAAGTCCCCTCTAGATCGAAAAGTCGCAATCCGGCCCGCCGCGCTTCGGCACGTCCTCGTGGAAGGCCTTCTGGCAGAGGTCATCGAGGGTGAGGCCGTCGAGGCGGCGCATGACTTCGCCGTCGAGATCGCCGAACAGGGGATGGACCACCTTCCGCCCGAGCGCGCTCTTCGCCTCCTCCTCGGGGTCCTCGACCGAGGCGACGGCGCGGCAGAGATCGCCCAGCGTGATGCGCCGGCGCTCGCGGGCGAGCCGGTAGCCGCCGCGAGGCCCGCGCTCGCTGGACAGGATGCCGGCGCGGGACAGCGCCTGCAGGGCCGGCTCCAGGAAGCGCGGCGGCACGCCTTGGCGCTTGGTCAGCTCCTGGCCGGAGACGGGCTGGTCGGTCGCCGCGTAGGCGATGTCGAGAACCGCCTCGATGGCGGCGAGCAGCTTGCGAGACGGTTGGAGGATACCGCTCAACGCGCCACGCCTCCGCGGCCGGTCGAGCCGTAGCCGCCGGCGCCTCGCCGGGTGTCGTCGAGCGTCGTCTGCTCGCGCCAGGCGATGCGCGTCACCGGCGCCACCACCATCTGGGCGATGCGTTCGCCGCGTGCGATCCGCACGGGTCGATCTCCGAGATTCACCAGCAGCACCGACACCTCTCCGCGATAGTCCGAGTCGACCGTGCCCGGCGCGTTGAGCACGGTAATACCGTGCTTCAGCGCCAGCCCCGAGCGTGGCCGTATCTGCGCCTCGTAGCCTTCCGGAAGCGCCATCGCAAGCCCGGTCGGAATCAACACGCGCCCCCCCGGTAGAAGTTCAACCGGCTGTTCCAAGGCCGCCACCAGATCGAGGCCGGCAGAGCCCGGCGTCGCATAGGCCGGAAGGGCCAGGTCTTCGCCATGAGGGAGACGCCGGATCGCGATCGTAAGATCGGTCACGGCGAGGGACACTTGGTCGCAGGCATGCGCGTCATTCTGCCAGAGGCGATCCGACCCGTCATCGCGTCAACGCCAAGGCGGTGACCGCCGCCGAGAGCAGGACGACCGCGGCCCAGAGCATGCGATGCGCGCCCGTCGGCGGCGCCGTGACGCCCTGAAGCTGCTTCACCGTCTCCGGATGCAGGCGGACGCCGTCGACCAACACGCCCGCTGCGATCTCGGCATCGGCGAGCAGGCGCGGCAGGCGTTCGATCGCGCGCATGAGATCGGACGCCGCCTCGCCGATGCGGGCCTCGGGGCCCCGGTTCTCGCGCATCCACTCGGCGATCAGCGGTTCGGCCAGCTGCCACATGTTGACGGTCGGGTTCAGCTTCCGCCCGACGCCCTCGGCGACGACCATGGTCTTCTGCAGCAGGAGGAGCTGCGGCTGCGTCTCCATCTCGAAGGTCTCGGTCACCCGGAACAGCTGGGCCAGCAGGCGGCCGACCGAGATCTCGTTCAGCGGCTTCCCCATCAGCGGCTCGCCGATCGATCGGCAGGCCTGGGCGAAGGCGTCCAGCGACTTGTGCTTAGGGACATAGCCGGCGCGGAAATGCACCAGCGCCACCTCGCGGTAGTCGCCGGTGAGGAACCCGCGCAGCATCTCCGCAAGGAAGATGCGGGTCGGCCGGTCGAGCCGGCCCGTGATGCCGAAATCGACCGGCGCCAGCGCGCCGTCGGAGGTCACGAACATGTTGCCTGGATGCATGTCGGCATGGAAGAAGCCGTCGCGGAACACCTGACGGAAGAAGGCGTGGGCCGACTTCGCCAGGATCATATCCGGGTAGTGGCCGGCCGCGGTCAGGGCGACGACGTCGTCGATGCGGACGCCGGCGACGCGCTCGATCACCAGCACGCGACGCGCCGTCCGCGCCCAGTCGACGGCCGGCACGCGGAAGTCCGGGTCGCCCTTGAAGTTGTCCTTCAGCTCCGCTGCCGCCGCGCCCTCGAGGCGGAGATCCATCTCCATCCTGACCGTGTCGGCGAAGGTGTCGACGATCTCGATGGGCTTCAGACGCCGGAGGCTCGGCATCACGCTCTCGACCCATTCGGCGATCCAGCGGAAGAGATCGAGGTCGCGGGCGAAGGCGGTCTCGATCCCCGGCCGGAGGATTTTCACCGCGACCTCGCGGCCCTCGGTGGTGACGGCGAAATGCACCTGCGCGATCGAGGCGGCGGCGACCGGCACCTCGTCGAACGAGGAGAACATCGCCTCGACCGGGCTGCCGAGCTCGGCTGCGATCGTCGCCCGCGCGATTGCGGCCGGGAACGGCGGCAGCCGGTCCTGCAGCTCGGAGAGATCGTCGGCGACCTCCTCGCCCAGGAGATCGGAGCGCGTCGCCAGCGCCTGGCCGAGCTTGATGAAGGAGGGGCCGAGCGCCGCCAGCGCCTGAGCCAGACGCTGGCCAGGCCTGCCGGGCGCCCGGCGATGGAAGAGGCGCACCGCGAGCCGCACGGTCGCCGGCAGGTTCGGCACCTGGTCGGCGAAGAAGAAGGCATCGTGCCGGGCGAGGATGCGCGCGATCCCGGCCAGCCGCATCAGGTGACGGACAGCGCGCAGCATCAGAGCCGGGTGGCGCCATGCAGCTGGGCAATGCCGCAGCTCAACGAGCGGTGGCGATGGGCACCGAAGCCGGCGGCGCGGATCATCCGCGCCAGACCCTCGGGATCGGGGAAGCGGCGAATGCTCTCGGCGAGATAGACATAGGCGTCGCGGTCGCCGGCGACCTTGGCACCCAGCCAGGGCAGCACGGAGAATGAGTAGAGGTCGTAGAGATCGTTGAGGCCGGCGGCGGCACGCGGGGCGAATTCGAGCGCAAGGAAGCGCCCGCCGGGCTTCAGCACCCGTCGCGCTTCCGCCAGCGCACGGTCGAGATGCGTGACGTTCCGAAGGCCGAAGGCGACCGTATAGGCATCGAAGGCGCGGTCGGGCAGCGGCAGAGCCTCGGCATTGCCGGCGACCCAGTCGATGCCGTCGAGCCGTCCGCCGTCGAGGGTCCGCGCTCGCCCCTCGGCCAGCATCGCCGGCGTCAGATCGACGACGGTGACCCCGGCGACGCCGGCATCGAGCACCGCGCGCGCGATGTCGCCGGTGCCGCCGGCGACGTCGACCACGCGCCAGTCGGCACGCGGACGCAGCCACGCCACCATCTCCGCCTTCCACAGGCGGTGGATGCCGAGGCTCATCAGGTCGTTCATCAGGTCGTAACGGCCGGCAACCTGGGTGAACAAGTCCTGGACCAGCCCGGCCTTGGCCTCGGCCGGCACCTCGCGGTAGCCGAATGAGGCGGTTTCCGAGTGAGTGGTTCCCGACATGGGGCGGACCATAGCGGCGGGCGCCGGCCTCCGCTACCTTCGCCAGCCATGCCCGAGCTTCCCGAAGTCGAGACCGTTCGCCGCGGCCTGGCCCTGGCCCTGGAGGGCAAGCGCCTCTCCCGTGTCGAGGTGCGCCGGGCCGATCTCCGCCGGCCCTTTCCCGAGCGCTTCGCCGAGCGCCTGAGGGGGCGCCGGATCCAGGCGTTCCGGCGGCGCGCCAAATACCTGCTGATCCGGCTCGACTCCGACGAGGACTGGCTGATCCATCTCGGCATGTCCGGGCGCATGCTGGTGGGCCAGGGCTGGCCCAACGAGCTGGACGCCCATGACCACGTCGTGGTCGGCGCCGAGGACGGCACCGTGGTCCGCTTCAACGACGCGCGCCGCTTCGGCGTCATGGACCTGATGGCCGCGGCCGAGACCGAGGCGCATCCCCTGATCGCGAGCATCGGGCCGGAGCCGCTGGAAGACGCCTTCGACGGGCCGGCGCTGGCCGCCCGGCTCGCCGGCAAGTCGGCGCCGATCAAGGCAGCCCTGCTCGACCAGCGGGTGGTCGCCGGCATCGGCAACATCTATGCGAGCGAGGCTCTGTTCCGCGCCGGCATCTCGCCGATCCGGGAAGCCGGCACCGTCACCGGCGCCAAGGCGGACAAGCTGGTCCGGGCGGTCAAGTCCGTGCTCTCGGAGGCGATCGAGGCCGGCGGCTCCAGCCTCCGCGACCATCGCCAGACCTCGGGCGAGCTTGGCTATTTCCAGCACAGCTTCGCCGTCTACGGCCGAGAAGGCGAGCGCTGCCCAACCTGCAAGTCGAAGGCGGGCATCAGGCAGTTGGTGCAATCCGGCCGCTCGACCTTCTATTGCGCCAAGTGCCAGCGCTGACCTAAGAGACCGTTCCTTCCACGGAGACTCCCATGGCTTACGAGAACATCCTGGTCGAGAAGACCGGCGCCGTCGCCGTCATCCGGCTGAACCGGCCGAAGGCGATGAACGCGCTGAACGCGGCGCTGATGGCCGAGATGGCCCAGGTGCTGGCCGAGCTCGAGGCCGATGACGGGGTGCGCTGCCTGGTCCTGACGGGCAGCGACAAGGCCTTCGCCGCCGGCGCCGACATCAAGGAGATGAAGGACCGGACGTTCATGGACGTCTACAAGACCGACTTCATCACC
>CAXNIC010000215.1:0-8626 GCA_964201945.1 Alphaproteobacteria bacterium | reverse complement strand
GCAAGAGCCTGGACAACGCCGATCGCACCGCCATCGACCAGGCCAATGCCCGCGCCTACTCGGCCCCGGTCGGCGAGCGCATCGCCTGGAACAATCCCCAGTCCGGCAACTCAGGATACGTCGTGCCGATGCGCGAGGGCACCTCGGCCGGCGGCGCCTATTGCCGGGAGTTCCAGAACACCATCATCGTCGGCGGCCGCCAGGAACAGGCCTACGGCACCGCCTGCCGCCAGCCCGACGGGTCCTGGAAAGTCGTCCAGTAACACCTATATTCCCCACGCCTCGGACGGAATATCCGAGGCGTGGCGGGCTCTTGCGCTATGATGCGGGTCCGCCGGAACAACGGACCTAGATGCGCGACCCTTACCAGACCCTCGGCGTCCCCCGCAGCGCGAGCCAGGACGAGATCAAGTCGGCCTATCGCAAGCTTGCGAAGAAGTTCCACCCGGACCTGAACCCCGGCAAGCCCGAGGTCGAACGCCAGTTCAAGGAAGTCAGCTCCGCCTACGACATCGTCGGCGACGCCGATAAGCGTGCCCGCTTCGACAAGGGCGAGATCGACGCGTCCGGCAACGAGCAACGGGGTGCCGCTGGCGGCGGCTTCTGGCGGAACGCCCGCTCGGGCGGCCGTGCCAATGCCAACAATGCCGGGGCCGATCCCTTCGCCGGCAGCCCCTTCGGGGCCGGCGACGACATCTTCGACGAGTTCATCCGCCAGGCAACCAAGGGGGCCGCCGGCGGCCGCAAGCGGTCGGGACCGCGCCCCGAGCGCGGCGGCGACGTGACCTATCAGCTGAAGCTCGATTTCCTCGAGGCCGCCGCCGGCATCAAGAAGCGGGTGACGTTCCCCGACGGCAAGGCCATCGACATCACCATCGCGCCCGGGACCGAAGACGGGGGCAAGCTCCGCCTCAAGGGCCAGGGACGACCTGGTGCCGGCGGGGCCGAGGCCGGCGATGCCTATGTCGAGATCCAGGTGGCGCCCCATGCCTTTTTCGAGCGGAAGGGCAGCGACATCTATCTCGACCTGCCGGTCACCTTGGCCGAAGCCGTCGTCGGCGCGGCGATCACCGTGCCCACCATCGACGGCAAGGTGACGCTCCGGGTGCCGGAGAATTCCAACGCCGGGACCACGCTCCGCCTCAAGGGCAAGGGCGCCAACGATTCGAAGACCGGCGTCCGCGGCGACCAGTATGTCCGCATCCGCATCGCGCTGCCGGACGAGCCCGACCGCGAGCTCGAACGGTTCCTCGAGAAGTGGAAACCGAAGAGCTACCAGCCCCGCAAGAAGGCAGGCCTGGAGACGTAGAGGGTGGTGCACCACCCGCAATAGCCCCTATCCCTGTAGGGCAAACCCTGGTGTATGGTCGGCGGCGCCAGGCCCGATTCCAAGCGACACCGAGAACGAGGACCGAATGACGTCTCAACCGGCAGCCGCCGCAGGCCTGATGGCTGGCAAGCGTGGCCTGATCATGGGCGTCGCCAATGATCGCTCGCTCGCCTGGGGCATCGCCAAGGCGGTCGCGGACCAGGGCGCGGAGCTGGCCTTCACCTTCCAGGGCGAGGCGCTGCAGAAACGGGTCGAGCCGCTGGCCGCCTCGGTCGGCTCGAAGATCGTGTTGCCTTGCGACGTCACCGACGAAGCGAGCATGGACGCCGTCTTCAAGACGCTCGGCGAAAAGTGGGGCAAGCTCGACTTCCTGGTCCACGCCATCGCCTTCTCCGACAAGGAGGAGCTGAAGGGGAAGTACGTCGCGACCAGCCGGAAGAACTTCCTGCAGACGCTCGACGTCTCCTGCTACTCCTTCACCGCCTGTGCCCGGCACGCGTCCCAGCTGATGACCGAGGGCGGCAGCCTGGTCACCCTCACCTATTACGGCGCCGAGCGGGTGATGCCGCACTACAACGTCATGGGCGTCGCCAAGGCGGCGCTGGAGGCGAGCGTGCGCTATCTCGCCGTCGACCTCGGCGGCCAGAACATCCGCGTCAACGCCATCTCCGCCGGGCCGGTGAAGACGCTGGCGGCCTCGGGCATCGGCGATTTCCGCTATATCCTGAAGTGGAACCAGTACAACTCGCCCTTGAAGCGCAACACCACGCTCGAGGATGTCGGCGGCGCCGGCGTCTATCTGCTCAGCAGCCTCTCGAGCGGCGTCACCGGCGAGACCCATCACGTCGATTCCGGCTATCACGTCGTCGGCATGAAGGCGATCGACGCGCCGGACATCGCCCTCGTCTGAGATCGACTTATGGCCGGCAACAGCTTCGGCAGCGTCTTCCGCTTCACCACCTGGGGCGAGAGCCATGGGCCGGCGATCGGCTGTGTCGTCGACGGCACGCCGCCGCTGATCCCGCTTTCCGAGCCCGACATCCAGGTCTGGCTGGATAAGCGGAAGCCCGGCCAGTCGCGCTTCACCACGCAAAGACGCGAGCCCGACCAGGTGAAGATCCTCTCTGGCGTCTTCGAGGGCGTCACCACCGGCACGCCGATCTCGCTGATGATCGAGAACGAGGACGCGCGGTCCAAGGACTACGGCGAGATCAAGGACAAGTTCCGCCCGGGCCACGCCGACTACACCTACTGGAAGAAATACGGCATCCGCGACTATCGCGGCGGCGGACGCTCCTCGGCGCGCGAGACCGCGAGCCGGGTTGCCGCCGGCGCGATCGCCCGCAAGATCCTTGGGCCTGGCATCACCATCCGCGGCGCGCTGGTGCAGGTGGGATCGCACCGCATCGACCGTGCGCGCTGGGACTGGGAGGAATGCGCAAACAATCCCTTCTGGTGCCCGGACCCGGTCGCGGCGCAATCGTGGCACGGCGTGCTCGATGAAGTGAGGAAGGCCGGATCGTCGGTCGGCGCGGTGATCGAGGTGATCGCGTCCGGCGTTCCCGCCGGACTCGGCGATCCGATCTACGACAAGTTCGATGCCGATCTCGCCAAGGCGATGATGAGCATCAACGCGGTGAAGGGCGTCGAGATCGGCGCCGGCATGGGGGCTGCCGAGCTCAGCGGCGAGGCCAATGCCGACGAGATGCGGATGAAGGACGGCAGCGTCTCATTCCTCTCCAACCAGGCCGGCGGCATCCTCGGCGGCATCTCGTCGGGCCAGGACGTCGTCGTCCGCTTCGCGGTCAAGCCGACCAGCTCGATCCTCTCGCCAAGGCGCACCGTCGACCTGCATGGACAGGAGACCGAGATCTCGACCAAGGGCCGGCACGACCCCTGCGTCGGCATCCGCGCGGTTCCGGTCGGCGAGGCGATGATGGCGGTGGTGCTGGCCGATCACCTGATGCGCCACCGCGCGCAATGCGGCGGTTCCTGACGCGCCAGCTCCTCCTCGCCCTGGCCGGGCTGCTGCTGGCAGCCGCCCAGGCCTCGGCCGAACGCGTTCCCGGCACCCGCTTCGAACGCCTGATCGCGACCGACGGCCTCGGGCGAAGCATCATCTATTATCTCTCCGACAGCGCGACGGCGAAGCCACTGGCGCTGGTGATCCAGGGCTCCGGCTGCAGCGCGCTGTTCCGCCCGCTCCCGGACGGCGCCATGAGCGCGGTCGGCTATCACAATGTCTTCCGCAGCGTCGCCGAGGATCGCTACCGCGTGCTTGCGGTCGAGAAGCCCGGTGCCCGCAGCACGGCCGAAGCGCCGGTCGGAGGCACGGCTGAGGGTTGTCCTGCCGCCTTCCTCGAAGAGCACACGGTCGAGCGCTGGGCCGAAGCGCTGACGACGGCACTCGGCGCGGCACGACGTCTCGCCGATGTCATGGCTGAGAAGACGCTCGTCATCGGCCATTCCGAAGGCGGCGTGCTCGCCGCGCGACTGGCCAGGCTCGACCGGGCGATCAGCCACGCGGCGCTGCTCGCCTCGCCCGGACCCGATCCGGCTGAGGAACTCATCCTCTGGGGCGAAGGGCGAAAGCGCCCGCGCACCGACACGGCTTCGCTCATCGCGCGCATCCGCGCGACGCCGGACAGCATCACCGATCTCGCGCTCGGTCATCCGCATCGACGCTGGGCGAGCTTCCTTGCCGCCGATCCGGTCGCCGACCTGCTGGCATCATCGGCGCGCGTCTTCGCCGCGCAGGGTGAGGCGGATGCCAACTGGCCGGTCGCGGCTCACGACGCGTTGGTGACGCGGCTTCGCGCCGGTGGCCGCGAGGTTGTGGCGCTCCGCCTTCCCGGCGCCGATCACTCGCTGAACCGGCTGGGGCAGAAGCCGCCGGAGGGCATGATCGAGGTGTTCCGTGCGATCCGCGACTGGGCCACGGCCGCGTCCTGAGCGCCGTGACCGCCGATCTCCTTCATTCACAGGGCCTGGAGCGCTGGCAGGCCGGCGACCTCCAGGGGGCGCTCGACATCATCGGCCGCGCCGTCGCATCGCAGCCGGACGTCGCCGCCTATCGCAACAGCCTCGGTGCCTTGCTCGCCTCGATGGGCGACCCGGTCGCCGGCGCGCGACTGTTCCGATCGGCGCTGATGCTGACGCCGGGCGAGGCCGGCAGCTGGTCCAATCTCGGCCACGCCTTGCGCGGCCGGGCGGCTGCAGTCGAGGTCGAGCGCGCCTATGCCCGCGCCGCCACGATCGATCCGGCAGCGCGAGACCATCTCGCCGGCTTCGTCGCCGAGACGCACAACGACCGCGGCATCGCGCTCGCGGACAGGAATGAGCTGGCCGAGGCGCTTGCCGCCTTCGATCTCGCGCTCGCGGCGAGCCCGTTTCATGTCGAGGCGCTGGTCAACGGCGCCTTCATGCATCAGCGCCTGGGGGGCAACGAGGGGGCGCGCCGCCGCTACAGTCAGGCTCTGGTGCTGTCGCCGGCCATGGCGGCGGGACACAGCAACCTCGCTGGCCTCGACCAGGGCGAGTTCGATCACCAGAGCGCCGTCCGCCGGCATCGCCGCGCGGTCGCGATCGAACCGGCACCGTCGCTGCATTCGAGCCTGATCTTCTCGCTCTGCTGCGATGACGCGACCAGCAACGAAGACCTCTTCGCCGAATGCCGGCGCTGGGAAGACCGTCACGCCCGGCCGGTCTATCCCTCGATCCGCCCGCTCGCGATCGAGCCGGCGCCCGACCGCCGGCTCCGCCTCGGCTGGTGCTCGATCGATCTCAGCAATCACCCGGTCGGGCGCAACGTCGTCGGGCTGTTCGAGCGGCTGGACCGCACCGCGTTCACCTCCGTGATCTATGGCGACTACCGGATGCCGGACCCGGTGACCTCGCGCTTCCAGCGCACGGCCGAGGCCTGGCGGGAGACCAGGGGCCTGTCCGATGCCACGGTGGCAGAGCAGATCCGCGCCGACCGCATCGACATCCTGGTCATGGTCGCCGGCCACACGCTCGGCAACCGCATCGGTGTCGCCGCGCACAAGCCGGCGCCGCTCCAGGTCAGCCTCTACGACGTGACCACCACCGGGCTTTCCACGATGGATGGATGGCTCACCGATCCGGTCCTGCATCCGCTAACGACCACCGAAGGCTTCACCGAGCAGCTGATCCGCCTGCCCTGTCTCTACCTTCACGAACCTCCGGCCGGCGCCGCGGAGCTTCCCCCGTCTCCGCCGAGATCGGCGCCGGGCGTGACCTTCGGCTCGATGAACAATCCGCAGAAATACAATGGATCGGTCTTCACCGCCTGGGCCTGCATCCTTCGCGCGGTTCCCAACTCGCGGCTCCTCCTCAAATACGCCAACGCCTACGAGTCACCGCGGCTTCGCAATCTGATCCTCGACGCCTTCGCCACGCATGGCGTTGCAAGCGATCGCATTCATTTCGTCACCGGCCGCCTCGCGCCGGCCGATCACCTCGCGACGCTGCGCGAGATCGACATCGCGCTCGACCCCTTCCCTTTCAACGGATCGACGACGAGCTTCGAGGCGCTGTGGATGGGCGTGCCGCTCGTGACGCTGGCAGGCGAGCGCTTCCTGGCCCGGGTCGGCGCGTCCTGCCTGACCCAGATCGGCCTGACCGACCTCATCGCCGGGGACATCGACGGCTATGTCGGGACGGCGGTCGCGCTCGCCGGCGATCCGGCCCGGCTGGCCGGGATGAAGCAGTCCTTGCGCGCCCGCGTCGCCGCCTCGCCGCTCTGCGACCCGGCCGCGCATGCCGGGGCGTTCGAGGACGCCCTGCGCAGGATGTGGCGCGACTGGTGCCGGCGAAGTGCCGGCTAGGTCAGCGTCGGACGGAGGCCGCGGCGAAGTCCATCACCGGCAATGCCGGCAGCCGCCGCCACGCGCGTTCGTGGAAGAAGAACACGACCGTGTTCACCGCCGGCTCGACCAGGGCGATTCCGGTAGCGATCGCGACCGAGCCGGTGAAGGCGTAGCTCACCCCGAAACCGACGGCGAAATGCAGCGCGGCGAAGGTGGCGGTCTTGGCGAGGTCTTGGGTCATGCGCCTGATCTTGCGAATTAGTCGCAATAAGAAAATGGGCCGCCGCCGCCAGATTGTCAAGGACTTGTCTCTGGACAGGGGGAAGCGGCGTTCTTACATGCGACGAGCCCCACGGCCCGGAAAGGTCTGACGAAATGATGCTGCTCCGCTGGCTGGGCCGTCTCTTGTGGCGGATCCTTTCCTTCTTCCTGGCCATCATCGGCGCGATCGTCGTCGGCTTCGCCGTCGTCGCCGGGCTTGCCCTTGTCGTGATCCCCATCCCCGGCTTCCAGCCGACCAAGCTGCCGGCAGCAATGGTGCTCACGCTGACCATCGACGGGAAGCTGGGCACGTCCGACTCCGACAGCCTGGGACGTGCACTCCGCAGCCGCAATCTCGGCCTCGAGGATGCGATCGCCGCATTCGCGCGGGCCGAGACCGATCCCGCCGTCAAAGGCATCCTGGTCGATCTCAGCCGCGCCAGCCCCGGCCTCGGCGAGGCGCAGGAACTTCGCGACGCCATCGCTCGCATGCGGGCCGCCGGCAAGCCGGTCGTCGCCTTCGCCGACGGCTTCGGCGAGGGCGGCCTCGGCAGCGGTGCTGCCTACTACGTGGCATCCGCCGCCGACCAGGTATGGATGCAGCCCTCGGGCGACTGGGGCTGGACCGGCGCGTCGCTGGACGGCGTGTTCTTCAAGAACACCTTCGACAAGCTCGGCCTCGCCGCCGACTTCATCCAGCGCCACGAATACAAGGGCGCGGCGGAGTCGCTCACCCGCTCCTCCTTCTCCGGACCTGTCCGCGAGAATCTGGGCCGCGCCGTCCAGGGATGGTTCGCCCAAATGGTGAAGGGTGCCGCCGACAGTCGCGGCATTCCCGAGGCGACCCTGCGCGGCCTGGTGGACAACGCGCCCTTGTCGTCGGGCGAGGCGCTCAGGAGCAAGCTGATCGACAAGCTGGGGTATCGCCGCGACGCCGCCGATGCCGCCGGCACTCGCGACGACAAGGCCGAGGCGATCTCGCTCGAGCGTTACTTCCGTCGCCACGGCACGCCGTGGAAGGAGGGGCCGGTCATCGCCGTCATCCATGGCGACGGCGAGGTGGTGCGCGCGGAAGGACGCAGCTTCAGCATGCCGCGCTTCTCCGCCGACCGCGTCGGCAAGGCGCTCGACGAGGCGGTCGAGGATCCGGACGTCGTCGCCATCGTGCTCCGCATTGACAGCCCCGGCGGCTCTTATGTCGCCTCCGATGCGATCTTCGACCAGATCCGGCGCGCGCGGAAGGTGAAGCCGGTGATCGCCAGCCTCAAGGACGTGGCGGCCTCGGGCGGCTATTTCGTGGCGCTCGCCGCCAGCCGCATCATCGCCTCGCCGGGCACGCTCACCGGTTCGGTCGGCGTCGTCGGCGGCAAGGTGGTGGCGGCCGAGCTGCTGAAGTCGGCCGGCGTCTCCACCGACGCGATCGAGGTCGGCCAGCATGCCGGCATGTGGAAGATGACCCGCCCCTTCACCGAGGAGGAGCGCCGCCGGGTCGAGGCGATGTTCGACCGCGCATATCTCGACTTCACCCAGAAGGTCGGCGAGGCGCGGAAGCTCACCCCTGACGAGGTCGACAAGGTCGCGCGCGGCCGGGTGTGGACCGGCGAGGACGCACGCCGGCTGAAGCTGACCGACGAGGAAGGCGGGTTTCTCGCCGCGATCGCATCCGCCAAGCAGCTCGCCGGCCTGGCCCCGGACGCCAAGGTCACAGTCGACACCTACCCGGAGGCGAAAGCGCCGTGGGAGATGCTGCGGGATGCCGTGTTCTCCGGCGACCTGCCCGAGGACATCGAAACGCTGCTCGGCGGCATCCGCTGGCTCGCGGCGACGATGCGGCTGATGCCGGAGGCCGGCGTCCAGCTGCGCTAGAGCAAGGTCTCCGCGCGAGCTCACGCGAATCCGAAACGGGGTTCACTTTTGCAGAATCGGTGCTAGCGTTTCGGCACGCCTGCCCTCCCCACCACCTGCGAGCGAGGCCGCCGTGAACGCACACTATTTCGTCCGATCCCTGGCTGTAGCCGCCGCGATTGCGGTGCCGGGACTCTTTGCCGAAACTGCTGTCGCCCAGTCCAACGTGCTGAAGGTCGTGCCGATCGCCGACCTCAAGATCATCGACCCGATCTGGACCTCGACGTCGATCACGCTCAATCACGCCAACATGGTCTACGACACGCTCTTCGCGCTGAACGCCAAGCTCGAGGCGAAGCCG
>CAXNIC010000214.1:0-8644 GCA_964201945.1 Alphaproteobacteria bacterium | reverse complement strand
CGTGTGGCGCGCCTTGCGAAGTCGAATGACCTGCACCCGCCTCTCGTGCCGCGCATCTCGCGACAGCGACCTCATATCGGTGGCTTCCATCGATCCAAGGTAACCGATTCACCCTACACTTTCAAGATAATTACTGCCGGATCAATAGTGCAGCCCCACAACATCCTCCGCGGCATTCTCTTCATGTGCGCGGCGTCGGCGATCTTCCCGATCATGAATGCGATGGTGAAGCATCTCTCGGCCGAGCTGCCGACGGCGGAGATCGTGTGGGCGCGGAACCTGAGCCACCTGATCTTCGTCACGCTTCTCTTCGCGCCGAAGCGAGGCTGGCGGCTGGCGTCGACGCAGCGGCTGGGCGGCCAGATCCTGCGCTCCTGCCTGCTCCTCGGATCGAACGTCTTCTACTTCACCGCGATGGCGACGGTGCCGCTGGCGGAGGCGTCTGCGATCTCCTTCATCTCGCCTTTCCTGGTGGCGCTGATCGCCGCGTTCGTGCTGAAGGAGCGGGTCGGGATCGGTCACTGGATCGCCATCGGCGTCGGCTTCTTAGGCGCGCTGATCATCATCCGGCCGGGCTCGGGCGAATTGCCCTGGCAGGCGCTGCTCGTGCTCGTCAGCTCGACCTTCTATGCCAGCTACCAGGTGATGACCCGGGGCGTTTCTGGCGACGACTCGCCGGAGACCTCGGTCTTCTATGCCTCGCTGGTCGGCTCGGTGCTGACGACGATCGCCGTCCCCTTCGTCTGGCAGACGCCGGCGAGCCTGCAGACCGTGATCGAGCTGACCAGCCTCGGGGTCTTCGGCGGCCTCGGCCATTACTGCGTCGCGCGCGCGCTGATGTGGGGGCCGGCGCCAGTGATCTCGCCCTTCCAGTATGTCCAGCTCCTGGCCGCGAGCCTGTTCGGCTACTTCATCTTCGGCGACGTCCCCAGCATCTGGACCTATGTCGGGGCGGTGATCATCATCGGAAGCGGCGTTAGCATCGCGCTCCGCGCCCGGCGCGAGGAGCAGGCGGCGAGGAAGGCCGGCGCATGAGCCTCTGGCCGGCGCTGGTCGTCGATCTCGGCGGCACCAACCTCCGCTTCGGCCTGGTCGACGGACCGGGCGCGGCACCGCAGGCGATCAGGGACCGGCTGCTGGCGGAGTCGGGCGATCTCGAGCGCGCGATCGCTGCATATCTCGGAGAGATCGGGACGCGGGTGCCGGCGGCGGCACTCGCCGTTGCCGGCCCGGTGGTCGGTGATGACGTGCAGCCCAGCAACCCGGCCTGGCGCTTCTCCGCCTCGGCGCTGAAGCGCGCGCTGGGGTTCGAGCGGCTGGTGGTGGTGAACGACTATCACGCCCTGGCGCTGTCGTTGCCGCGGCTCGGCCCGGCGGACTTAGCGCCGGTCGGCGGCGGAAGCGCCCATCCGGAGGGGCCGCGGGTCGTCATCGGCCCGGGTACCGGGCTCGGCGTCGCCGCGCTCATCCGCCATCGCGGCGTCTGGCTTCCTGTCGCCAGCGAGGGCGGGCAGGCGGGGTTCTCGCCGATGGACGACACCGAAGCCAAGGTTGCCGCGATCCTCGCCCGAACCGGCCAGGTGACGATCGAGCGGGTGGTCTGCGGGCCTGGCCTGCTGGCGATCGACCATGCGCTGGCCGAGATCGAGGGCGGAACCTCTGTCCGCACGCGCCCGGAGGAGGTCTCCGTCGCCGCGTCGGCCGGCGAGCCTCGGGCCGCGCGAGCGCTCGACCTGTTCTTCGCCGCGCTCGGCGCGGTGGTGGGCGATGCGGCACTCTACTTCTGCGCGACCGGCGGCGTGTTCCTCGCCGGCGGCATCCTGCCGAGGCTGCTGGGGCCGCTCCGCGCCAGCCGGTTCCGGGCTCGATTCGAGGACAAGCCGCTGGTTCCCGATCTCATACGCGGCATTCCCACTTCTGTCATCATCCGGCCCTATCCTGGCCTGATCGGCGCCGCCGCGGCCTTGGACGAAGACAACGGACATTCATGACAAATTTTTGACAGAGGTCGGGGCTTGGGGCATCGTCGTCGGATCAACGAAAAGCCTTGGGAGGAAACAATGGCGCGTAAACTGGTGGCGTTCGGACTGGCTCTCGGCGCTGCGGCGCTGCTCGCCGCAGGCGAGGCCAAGGCCCAGCTCAATCTCTATTGCACCGTTCAGGAAGAATGGTGCCGCGAGATGGTGCAGGCGTTCGAGAAGGAGACCTCGATCAAGGTCAACATGATCCGCAAGAGTTCGGGTGAGCTCTATGCCCAGGTCAAGGCCGAGGCGTCCAATCCCAAGGGCGACATTTGGTGGGGCGGCACCGGCGACCCGCACCTGCAGGCGGCCGAGGAGGGCCTCAGCGAGGAATACACCTCGCCGATGATGCCGCAGCTCCAGGATTGGGCCGTCCGCCAATGGGAGCAGTCGAAGAAGCGCACCGTCGGCGTCTACGCCGGCGCGCTCGGCTACGGCTTCAACACGCAGCTCATCGCCAAGAAGGGCATCCCCGAGCCGAAGTGCTGGGACGACCTGCTCAATCCGAAGCTCAAGGACGACGTCCAGGTCGCCGATCCGAACTCGTCCGGCACCTCCTACACCATGCTCGCCACCATGGTTCAGCTGAAGGGCGAGGATGCCGGCTTCGCCTATCTGAAGAAGCTGCACGCCAACATCAACCAGTACACCAAGTCGGGCGCCGCGCCGGCCAAGGCGACCAGCCTCGGCGAGACCGCGGTCGGCATCGTCTTCATGCACGACATGGTGACCATGGTGGTCGACGGCGGTCCGGTGAAGGTTGTCGCTCCCTGCGAAGGCACGGGCTACGAGATCGGCTCGATGACCCTGATCAAGGGCGCCAAGAACATGGCGCTGGGGAAGAAGTGGTACGACTGGGCGCTTACGCCGGCGGCCCAGGAGCTGGGCGCCAAGGCCAAGGCCTACCAGGTACCGTCCAACAAGAGCTCGAAAACCCCGCCGCAGGCGCCTGACCTGAACGCGATCAAGCTGATCAACTACGACTTCGGCAAGTACGGCTCCTCGGCCGAACGCGTTCGTCTGCTCTCGAAGTGGGACAAAGAGGTGAAGTCGCTGCCGAAGTAAGGCGCCTCGTCCGTCCACGACCGACGTCGTGAAAGACCGTATCGCCGCGCCCTGGCTGGCCATCGGCTGGCTGGGCGCGGTTCTTCTTCCCTGGCACATGATCGATGCCGGGTTTTTCGCGTTCGGATGGCTGAAGGGCTATCCGGCCGCGGAGAGCGGCCCCGCCATCTGGCAGATCGTCGCCGCCGGGCAATGGTGGCTGCTGCCGGCTCTGCTGCCGCTTCTGGCGACGACCTGGGCGGTGTGGCGCGGCGACGAACGGATGCCGGACATTCTGGTCCGCGCCGGCGTCACCGGCATCGCGCTGGCATTGCTCCAGGGCTTCCTGATCGACCACCGCGGCTGGACGCTCGCCCTGCTCGGCCCGGGCGGGCCGAAGCAGGCCGGCATGGGCTACGGCGCGCTCGCGCTCTGCCTCAGCTACCTGATGATGATGTGCCGCGGCCTCGCGCTTCGCGGATTCTGCCGTGGCGACACCTTCGTCGTCGGCTCGATCGCGCTGGTGGTGGCGCTGATCTCGCTGTTCGTGCTGTTCCCGGTCCTGACCATCCTCGTCAGCGCCTTCCAGGACAACCAGGGCAACCTCAGCTTCCCGTCGTTCTGGGAGAAGATCACCGAGTCCTCGATCTGGGGTCTCGACTGTCTCACCTCGAACCTCCGCTGCGGCGTCGCCTGGAACACGCTGTTCCTCGCCATTCTGACCGGCGCCGGCACGACGCTGCTCGGCCTCGCCTTCGCTCTGATCGCCGTCCGCTCGGGCTTCCGATTCAAGGGCCTGTTACGGGTGATGAGCGTGCTTCCGATCATCACGCCGCCCTTCGTCATCGGCCTTGCCGTCATCCTGCTGTTCGGCCGCGCCGGCCTCGTCTCCACATTCCTCTACGAGTGGTTCGACGTGCCGAGGAGCCGGTGGATCTATGGTCTCTCCGGCGTCTTCCTGGCCCAGCTCCTCGCCTTCACGCCGATCGCGTTCCTGGTGCTCATCGGCGTAGTCCAGGGCATCGCGCCATCGCTCGAGGAAGCGGCGCAGACGCTGCGGGCCAGCCGCTGGACCACCTTCCGCACGGTGACCTGGCCCTTGCTTCGCCCCGGCCTCGCCAACGCCTTCCTTCTCGGATTCGTCGAGAGCCTGGCCGACTTCGGCAACCCGCTGGTGCTCTCCGGCAACTATGAGCTCCTGTCGATCAAGGTGTTCTTCGCCGTGGTCGGCGCCGCCCACGACCAGGGACGTGCCGCCGTGTTGGCGCTGGTGCTGCTGGTCTTCACGCTCGGTGCCTTCTATGCCCAGCACCGCTGGCTCGGCCGCGCCTCGTATACGACGGTCACCGGGAAGGGCGATACCGGCCTGCCTATGCCGCTGCCGAAATGGGTCGAGCGGATCTCCTACGCCGTCGTCCTCCCCTGGATGGCCTTCACCTTCGTCATCTACGGGATGATCCTCGTCGGGGGCCTGGTGAAGACGATGGGACGCGACCACACCTTCACCCTCGAGCACTACCTCACCGGCTTCCGCATCGATCTTTCGAGCCCGCAGCCCTTCGCCGGCTCGGCCTGGACGTCTTTCTGGACCACTCTCGAGATCTCAATTCTGGCGGCACCGCTCACCGGGCTGATCGGCCTGCTGACCGCCTATCTCCTGACCCGCCAGAACTTCGCCGGCAAGCGCGCCTTCGAGTTCGGCACCATGCTGAGCTTCGCCATCCCCGGCACGGTCATCGGCGTCAGCTACATCCTGGCCTTCAACGTGCCGCCGATCGAGCTGACCGGCACCGGCGTGATCCTGGTCATCTGCTTCGTCTTCCGCAACATGCCGGTCGGCGTGCGCGCCGGCATCGCGACCTTGAGCCAGATCGACAAGTCGCTGGACGAGGCGTCCCTGACGCTGGGCGCCCGGACCTTCACCACCATCCGCCGCGTGGTACTGCCGCTGCTCCGGCCCGCCCTGGTGGCGGCGATGGTCTACAGCTTCGTTCGCGCCATGACCGCGGTGTCGGCCGTGATCTTCCTGGTCACCGCCCAGTACAACATGGCGACCGCCTACATCGTCGGTCGGGTCGAGGTCGGCGAGTTCGGCCTCGCCATCGCCTATTCCTCGGTCCTGATCGTCGTCATGATCGGCGCCATCCTCCTGATCCAGCTCGCCGTCGGCGAGCGGAAGCTCGGCCGGCGCTCGGCCGATGTCGGGCTGGCGGCCGGCGGCTGACCCAAGCTACGGAGACTTCCATGCGCCTCATCCTTGCCTCCGCTCTCCTTCTCGCGCTCGGCGCTCTGCCGGCACGAGCCCAGGCGCCTCTCGCTGTCTACTGCAGCGTGGTGCAGGACTGGTGCACGCTGATGACCCAGGAGTTCGAGAAGAAGACCGGCGTCAAGGTCAGCCTGGTCCAGAAGGGCTCCGGCGAGACCCTTGCCCAGCTCCGCGCTGAGAAGACCAATCCCAAGGCCGACATCTGGTGGGGTGGCACCGGCGACCCGCATTTGGCCGCCGCGGAAGAGGATCTGACCGAGCCCTACCAGTCGCCGATGCTGGCGAAGCTGAACGACTGGGCGCGGCGCCAGGCCGAGCAGTCGAAGTTCCGCACCGTCGGCATCTACGCCGGTGCGCTCGGCTTCGCCTACAACACCGAGATCCTGGCGAAGAAGAAGCTGGCGGCGCCGGCCTGCTGGAAGGACCTGACCAAGCCCGAGTACCGGGACGAGGTGCAGATCTCGAACCCGTCTTCTTCGGGCACGGCCTATACGGCGGTCGCCACACTGGTTCAGGTCTTCGGCGAGGAACCCGCCTTCGACTACCTGAAGCAGCTCCATAAGAACGTGAACCAGTACACGCGCTCCGGCCCGGCGCCGGCCCGCGGCACGGCACGCGGCGAGACCACCATCGGCGTCATGTTCCTGCACGACGCGGTCGCCGAGGCTGTCGACGGCTTCCCGGTCAAGGTCGTCTCGCCTTGCGAGGGCACCGGCTACGAGATCGGCTCGATGAGCCTGGTCAAAGGCTCGAAGAACCTGGATGTGGCGAAGAAGTGGTACGACTTCGCGCTCACCGCCGAGGCCCAGGCCCTGGGCGCCCGCGCCAAGTCCTACCAGACGCCGTCGAACCCCGACGCACCGATCCCGGAGAAGGCGCCGAAGCTCTCCGAGATGAAGTTGATCGCCTACGACTTTGCCAAGTACGGCAGCGCGGACGAGCGTAAGCGCCTGATCACGCGCTGGGAAAAGGATGTCGGGAGCCTGCCGAAATGATGAAGCGCTCGGTCCCGGCCTCGGTCCAGTTCCGCTCGGTCGTCAAGAAGTACGGCTCGGTCGTCGCCGTCGACGACGTCTCCTTCACCATCGAGCCGTCGACGCTGGTGACGCTGCTGGGGCCGTCGGGCTGCGGCAAGACCACGACGCTGCGCCTCATCGCCGGCCTCGAGATGGCGAGCGAGGGCCAGATCCTGATCGGCGACAAGGACGTGACCATGCTGTCCGCGGCCGAGCGCGACGTCAGCATGGTCTTCCAGTCCTATGCGCTGTTCCCGCATATGAGCGTGATCGAGAACGTCTCCTATGGTCCCAGTGTCTCGGGATTGCCCAAGGCCGAGGCCGAGGCGATGGCGCGGGAGAAGCTGAAGCTGGTCGGCCTCGACGGCTACGACAAGCGCCTGCCGTCGGAGCTCTCCGGCGGCCAGCAGCAGCGGGTCGCGGTCGCGCGCGCGCTGGTGCTGGAGCCGCAGGTCCTCCTGTTCGACGAGCCGCTCTCCAACCTCGATGCCAAGCTGCGTCGGCGCGTGCGCGAGGACATCCGCGAGCTTCAGCGCTCGCTCAACCTCACGGTCGTCTACGTGACCCACGATCAGCAGGAGGCGCTGGCCGTCTCCGACCGGGTCATCGTCATGTCGAATGCGCGCATCGCCCAGTCAGGCGCGCCCCGGGATCTCTACGAGACGCCGGCCAACCTGTTCGTCGCCGACTTCATCGGCGACGCCAACCTCATCGCGGCTGAGCTCGGCGAGAAGCGGGGCGAGACCGCGAGCGTCAGGATCGGCGACGTCACCGTCAATCTGGCGCATCGCGACCAGGTGCCCGGTGAGGTCAAGGTGGCGATCCGGCCCGAGGCGGTGGTGCTGCATGTCGACCGGCCTTCAGGCCCGGCGATTGCCGGGCACATCGCCAAGGCGGCCTATCTCGGCACCCACATGGAGTACACGGTGACGACGGCGGCGGGCGAGTTGTTCGTCGTCGACCGGATCGTCTCCCGGCCGCTCGGCGTCGGCGCCGAGGTCTGGCTCGGTCTCACCGACCACGGCATCACCGTCGTTCCCCGGGGCTGATCCGGACGTGTCATCGATCGGCGTCGGCCTGATCGGCACCGGCTTCATGGGCAAGGCCCATGCGCTGGCCTTCGCCGCGGCCGCTTCGACCTTCGATCTCGACCGCCGGCCGCATCTGGCGCTCCTCGCCGACGCAGATGCGGAGCGGGCGAGGACCTGCGCCGAGCGCTGGGGCTTCGCGCGCTCGACCGGCAACTGGCGGGCCTTGGTCGCGGACCCGGCAGTCGAGCTGGTCGCCATCACCACGCCCAATCATCTGCATGCGGAGATGGCGCTGGCCGCGCTCGACGCCGGCAAAGCTGTCTATTGCGAGAAGCCGATGGCAACCGGGCTCGCCGATGCAAGGCGCATGGCCGAGCGCGCCCAGGGCCGGCCGACGCTGCTGGGATACAACTATCTCCGAGGCCCGGCGGTTGGCCTGATGAAGTCGATAATCGCTGCCGGCGAGCTCGGTGAAGTCGTCGCCTTCACCGGCCGCTTCGCCGAGGACTACATGGCCGATCCGGCGACGCCGCATTCCTGGCGCTGCGTGCGCGCGCTTGCAGGCTCGGGCGCGCTTGGCGACCTCGGATCGCACCTGATCGGCCTCGCCCTCCATCTCATCGGTGATGTCGACGCCGTTGCCGGCGAGGTCTCGACCGTGATCGAGGCGAGGCCGCTGCCCGGCGGCGGGGCGGCCCGCGTCGAGAACGACGACCAGGTCCATGCGGTGCTCAGATTCGCCGGCGGGGCCCGCGGCGTCGTCGACATCAGCCGGATCGCCTGGGGGTATAAGAACCATCTGACGGTCGAGGTCACCGGGACCCAGGGTACGCTCGTCTTCGACCAGGAGCGGTTGAACGAGCTTCGCCTCTACCGTCCGGGTCAAGCTGCGGCGACCGAGGGCTTCACCACCATCCTCGCCGGCCCACGCCATCCCCCCTACGGGGCGTTCAGCCCGGCAGCCGGCCATCAGCTCGGCTATGGTGACCTGAAGACGGCAGAGGTCGCGCATCTGCTGCGGGGGATGGCCGGCGGCGAGCCGCTCACCCCCGACTTCGCCGCTGGCCTTGCGATCGAGCGCGTGGCGGCCGCGATCGAACGGGCGTCGGCGGAGCGCCGCTGGGTCGCCGTCCAGGACGTCTAGATCCTCCGGAACACATGGTTAACAGCTCAACCGCGGCAACTTTCGAAAAATGCTTGAAAGTTTGCCGCCGAACGGTTGAGTTATAGAGGGTGGATGTGGGGCTCGTGCGGGACGGTTCGTTC
>CAXNIC010000213.1:0-8659 GCA_964201945.1 Alphaproteobacteria bacterium | reverse complement strand
TTGCCGACGGCGCCCGCAGCCTCTCTCGCACTGCCGGCCCAGGGCGATGCCGGCGTCAGCCGCATCCTGCTCCGCGCCCGCGAGGAGAACTGGGTGCAGGTGCGCGACGGCGCCAACGCGCCGGTGATGACCCGCGTGCTCAAGCCCGGTGACACGCTGAAGGTGCCGGATCGCAGCGGCCTGACCCTGATGACGGGCAATGCCGGAGGCCTCGATATCCTGGTAGACGGCGAGGCCGTGCCTTCCCTGGGTGCGGTCGGGCAGGTCCGCCGCAACGTCGCCCTCGACGCCGACAAGCTGAAAGCCGGAACCGCCATCGGCCGGCCGTAGCGGCGGCAAGGCGTCACTGCCGCCGCCGTCGATTTCTCCGCGCCGCGTCCCATCTGATATAAGGCCCGACGTGGAGGCCTCATGAGCGTTCGTCCGTATCGCGACGTCCACCGCCGCAAAAGCCGGCGGGTGATGGTGGGAACCGTGCCCGTCGGCGACGGCGCGCCGATCACCGTGCAGACGATGACCAATACGCCGACCGCGGACGCGAAGGCGACCATCGAGCAGATCCGGCGGGTCGAGGAGGTCGGCTGCGACATCGTGCGGGTCAGCTGCCCGGACGAGGACTCGACCGCGGCGCTGGGCGCCATCGTCAAGGCGGCGCGCATCCCGATCGTCGCGGACATCCACTTCCACTATAAGCGCGCCATCGAGGCGGCCGAGGCGGGCGCTGCCTGCCTTCGCATCAACCCCGGCAACATCGGCTCCGCCGACCGGGTGCGCGAGGTGGTGAAGGCGGCCAAGGATCACGGCTGCTCGATGCGGATCGGCGTCAATGCCGGCTCGCTGGAAAAGGACCTGCTGGAGAAATACGGCGAGCCCTGCCCGGAAGCGATGGTCGAGAGCGCGATGAACCACGCGCGCATCCTCGAGGATCACGACTTCCGCGACTTCAAGATCAGCGTGAAGGCCTCCGACGTCTTCCTCGCGGTCGCCGCATATCAGGGCCTGGCCGAGGCGTGCGACTACCCGCTCCATATCGGCGTCACCGAGGCGGGCGGGCTCCGCATGGGCACGGTCAAGTCATCGATCGGGCTCGGCATGCTGCTCTGGGGCGGCATCGGCGACACGATCCGGGTCTCGCTCTCGGCCGATCCGGTCGAGGAGGTGAAGGTCGGCTTCGATATGCTGAAGTCGCTGGGGCTGCGCCGGCGCGGCGTCACCGTGATCGCGTGTCCCTCCTGCGCGCGCCAGCAGTTCGACGTGATCAAGACCGTCGAGGTGCTGGAAGAACGCCTCGCTCACATCACCACGCCGATGACCGTCTCCGTCATCGGCTGCGTGGTCAACGGCCCGGGCGAGGCGCGCGAGACCGACATCGGCTTCACCGGCGGCGGCAACGGCACACATCAGGTCTATCTCGCCGGCCAGCCGCATCATCGCCTCAAGGACAAGGCGATCGTCGATCACCTGGTCGAGCTGGTCGAGGCCAAGGCGGTGGAGATCGCCCGCGACAAGGACGCCGCCACCCGTACTGCCCCCGCCCTGACCGCCGCCGAGTAGCGGCGGACCCGACGATGGCCGCCCCCCGGCTCGTCGTCGCCGGCATCGATCACCGGAGCGCGCCGGCCGATCTCCGCGACCGCCTGCAGATCGAGGACGCGGTGGTCCCGGCGGCGCTTGCCGGCCTCAGGGCCGCGGGCTTCGGCGAAGCGCTGATCCTTTCCACCTGTGATCGCGTGGTGGCAATAGGGCTCGTCGATGGTCCCGACGCGGCGGCGCTTCCTCTGCTGGCCGAGGCGGCCGGCGTTCCGGCCGCCGACCTGCCCCCGGGGCTGAAGCTCGCGGGCGAGATGGCAGAGGACTACGTCTTCGCCGTCGGTGCCTCGCTCGACAGCCAGACCATCGGCGAGGCCCAGGTGCTGGGCCAGCTCAAGGCGGCGCAGCGGCTGGCCCAGGATCTCGGACACGCCGGCCCAGGGCTCGGCTCGATCCTGGATGCGGTCTATGCGGCGGCCAAGCGGGTCCGCGCCGAGACCCGCATCGCCGAGGGGCCGGTGTCGATGGCGGCGGCCTGCGCCCAGCTCTGCCGCGACCTCCACGGCGACCTCTCGCGGGCGACGGCGCTGACGATCGGGCCGGGCGACATGGCCCAGCTCCTGGTCGAGCAGCTGCGCGCCGCCGGCCTTTCGAATGTCGTCTGCGTCGCGCGCCTTCGCCGCCGCGCCGAGGCCATGGCGCACCGGCTCTCCGCTCATGTCGGCGACATGGCCGATCTGCCTCGCCTGCTCGCATCCGCCGACATCGTGGTTGCGGGCCAGGGCGATGGGCGCTACGTGGTGACCCGCGAGGAGGCGGAGCGGGCGCTCAAGGCAAGGCGGCGAAAGCCGATCTTCTTCGCCGATGCCGCGATCCCCCGTGACGTCGAGCCGCAGCTGGAGACTCTCGACGGCGCCTTCGTCTACGACCTCGACGACCTGGAGCGGGTCGCTGCCGAAGGCCGCGCCGGCCGCAAGGCCGAGGTCGAGCGGGCACGCACGATCCTGGCCGAGGAAATCGGCCGTTTCCGATCGGGCCAGGCCGAGCGGCGCGGCGTGCCGGCGGTGGTCAGGCTCCGGCGGAGATTCGAGGCGGCGAGGCGGGATGCTCTCGCCGAGACCGGGGATGCGGCACGGGCGACCGAGCTGGTGGTCAACCGCCTGCTGCACGAACCGTCGGAGCGCCTGAGGCGCATCGCGGCGGAGGAGGGCGAGGGCGGCGCAGAAGCGGCGCTCCGGCGGCTCTTCGGTGAGGATGAGGAGGAAGGATGAGCCTCGAGAGCAAGCTCGAGTCGGTGGTCAGGCGCTACAAGGAGCTGGGCGAGATGCTCGCCTCCGGCCATGTCGCCGACTCCTTCGCCAAGCAGTCGAAGGAGTATTCCGACTTAGGCCCGATCGTCGCCGGCATCGAGGAATGGCGGAAGGCGCGCGAGGAGGCGGCCGACATCGAGGCCATGCTGGCCGATCCATCGACCGATCCGGAGATGCGGACGCTCGCCGAGGCGGACCGTCAGGCGCTGTCGGAAAAGCTGCCGAAGCTCGAGCGCAGCGTCCAGGTGATGCTGCTGCCGAAGGACGAGGCCGACGAGAAGAACGCGATCCTGGAAGTGCGGGCCGGCACCGGCGGCGACGAGGCGGCGCTGTTCGCCTCCGAGCTGTTCCGCATGTATCAGCGCTATGCCCAGGCCAAGGGCTGGCGCTTCGAGACCATGGAGATGTCGGAGACCCCGCTCGGGGGATTCCGCGATGCGACCGCGTCGATACTCGGGCGCAACGTCTTCGCCCGCCTCAAATACGAATCCGGCGTGCATCGGGTCCAGCGCGTTCCGGCCACCGAGACGCAGGGGCGCATCCACACCTCGACCGCGACCGTCGCCGTGCTGCCCGAGGCCGAGGAGGTCGACATCCACATCGAGGAGAAGGACCTCCGCATCGACGTCTTCCGCTCCAGCGGCCCGGGCGGCCAGTCGGTCAACACCACCGACTCCGCCGTCCGCATCACGCATCTTCCGACCGGCGTCGTCGTCAGCCAGCAGGACGAGAAGTCCCAGCACCGCAACAAGGCGAAGGCGATGAAGATCCTGCGCGCCCGGCTCTACCAGGCCGAACGCGACCGCATGGACGCCGAGCGCTCGGCCCAGCGCAAGAGCCAGGTCGGCACCGGCGACCGCTCCGAGCGTATCCGCACCTACAACTTCCCCCAGGGGCGGGTCAGCGACCACCGCATCAACCTGACGCTCTACAAGATCGAGAAGGTGATGACCGGCGAGGCGCTGGACGAGTTCATCGACGCGCTGACGGCCGAGGACGAAGCCGCCCGGCTCTCCACGCTCGAATGATCATCGACGAAGCCCTGGCCCTGGCGACGCGGCGCCTGGCCGAGGCGGGGGTGGACTCCGCCCGGCTGGATGCGCGGCTGCTCCTGGCCTCGGTCGCGGGCTTGTCGGCCTCGGCGGTCTTGCTCGATCCGGGGCGGACGCTCGCAGCCGATGCCGAGGCCGCCTTCTCAGCCCTGGTCGACCGGCGCTGCCGGCGCGAGCCGGTGAGTCGCATCCTCGGCAAGCGCGAGTTCTGGAGCCTAGACTTCGCCATCTCTCTGGCGACGCTCGACCCGCGCCCGGACAGCGAGACGGTGGTCGAGGCGGTTCTGGCGCAATTCCCGGCGACACCGGGCCGGCGCGTGCTCGATTTCGGCTCCGGCAGCGGCTGCCTCCTGCTCGCGGTCTTGAGCGAGCGGCCGGACTGGAGCGGCGTCGGCATCGACATCGCCGAGGATGCGGTCGCGATCTCGCGGGCGAACGCCCGCACGCTCGGTCTCGACAGCCGGACCCGCTTCATCATCGGCGACTGGGACAAGGGCCTCTCCGGTCCCTTCGACGTGATCCTGAGCAATCCGCCCTATATCGCCTCGTTCGAGATCCCGGGCCTGGCGCCGGAGGTGGTACATTTCGAGCCTCGACGGGCCCTCGACGGCGGGGAGGACGGGTTGGACGCCTACCGCGCGCTGGCGCCGGGGATCCAGCGCCTGCTGGCTCCCCACGGCCGGGCCGTGCTCGAGCTGGGCCGCGGCCAGGCGGACGCGGTTGCCGGGATCATGGCGGGCGTCGGCCTTGCCGAGATCGAGCGCCGTCGGGATCTCAGGGGCGTCGAACGGTGTTTGGTTCTCGGCCGCCCGACGACGTCGCCGGGATAAAATTCCTGTTGGAAAACCACCCGATCCCCACTAGGGTGGCGGCAGTCGTCGAGCCCAAGGCTCGCGCGCCCAAGGGGGGCGCCCGACAATTGATCCACTGCCGTCCGAACACTGGCCCGCACAGGCGGACCCGCGCTCGACGTGCGCGGCCGGCTCGACGTGACGCACCGTGACAGGCGAACGTAAGGCACCATGAGACAAGGACCACACCCCAAGAGGTCGCGCGGACGCGGCGGCAGCAACGGCGGCGGCGGTGGCGGTGGCGGCATGTCCGGACCGCGGAAGCATCACCTTCCGCTCCGGCTGCAGACCTTCGACTCCAACGGGCCGGACGTCCGCATCCGCGGCAACGCCTACCAGGTGCACGAGAAGTACCTGCAGCTCGCCCGCGACTCGCAGTCGTCGGGGGATCGGGTGGCGGCGGAAAACTACTTCCAGCACGCCGAGCACTATTACCGGATCATCGCCGCCGACCTCGCCAACACCCAGGCGCAGGGCGGGCAGCCGGGCCAGCAGCCCGGCGGCAACTTCCCGAACGGCGGGCCGCAGCCGGCTCTGCAGACCAACAGCCTGCCCAGCAACGGCACGCGCGATCCGATGTCCGGGTCCGACATGGACGAGGGCGGCGACGCCAACGGCCAGCCGCTGGTCTCCCAGCCGCCGCCGCACGAGCCGGTGGCCTAAGTCCAAGCCGAGCCGCATCGCGGCTCGGCTTACCTCCTCACTCGACGATCAGCGACACATTGTCGCCGGGGGCGATGCGTCCGCCGGTGACGACGCGCGCATAGGCGCCCATGTCGGCATGGCCGAAGGCCTGCTGCAACGCGCGAGGCAGGTTCATGTCGCGCTCGGCCGTGGCCGGATCGACGTTGGTCGCAGCACAGCGGCCGATGCGGTCGACCACCTCGAGCGTGGTCGACCCGACCCTGACCTTCCGCCCGACCCAGGCGAGCTCCTCCCACGGCTTGGTGCCGGCGAGATAGACATTGGCGCGAAAGCGCAGCCGCTCGACCGGCCGTCCGACGACGCGGGCGAGATCGGCGAGGCTGGCCTCGCCGATGATCGAGACCAAAGCCTCGCCGCAGTCTGGAAGGCCGGATTCTGGGCCTTCGACCAGGCGCGGGCGACCTTGACCTGCATCAAGGAACGCCGCCAGGAACTCGCCGATGATGGCGCGGCCTTGAGGATCGGTCGCCTTGCCATGAACCACCGCCTTGCCCGCGCGTGAGAGTGTCAGCACCTCGCTTGCCGAGTCGTAGCGGCTTTCGAGCAAGGCCAGGCGCTCGTTGCGAGCGAGCTGGTAGAAGGCCGCCTTGGGCAGCCAGGCAGGCTCGGTCTGGTCATAGGCGGTGGTGCCCAGCGCGACGGCGAAGCGCCGGTCGTCGGGGAAGCCATGTCCAGGCGTGAGGTCGACAACGTCGAGCGCTTCCGCGGTGAGACCCTTGACCGGATAGCGATGCAACGCGGCGACGCGGGGGGAGGGGGCGTCATCCATGTTGCGGTGCAGCATGCGCGCCTCCTAAGCGTTCGGCAAGCCCTCTCCTCTTGTGGGGATTTTGGTCGAAACCCATATCGGCAACAGCACGGTGCACCACTCGGTGGCCGGGACATCCGCCGGGCCGACGATCGGACGGCGAAAGGAGAGAGTTCATGGATCAGGAAAAGCTGAGCGAGCGCGTCAGGGGCTTCATTCAGGCGGCCCAGGGGATGGCGCTCGCGCGCAACCACCAGAAGTTCACGCCCGAGCACCTGCTGAAGGTGCTGATCGACGATAAGGAAGGCATGGCGGCCGGCTTGGCGAAGGCCGCCGGCGCCGACGTCGACCGCATCAAGGCCGGCATCGAGGCCGAGCTCGGCAAGATCCCGCGGGTCGAAGGCACCGGCGCGGGCCAGCTCTACCTGACGCCGGAGACCGCGCGCCTGTTCGAGCAGGCGACCCAGATCGCCGACAAGGCCGGCGACAGCTTCGTCACCGTCGAGCGCCTGCTGCTGGCACTGCTGCTGGCCGAGGGCACGCCTTCGCAGCGCGTGCTGAAGGAGGGCGGGCTCACGCCGCAGAACCTGAACCGCGCCATCGAGGACATCCGCAAGGGCCGGAAGGCCGACACCGCCTCGGCCGAGTCCGGCTATGACGCGCTGAAGAAGTACGCGCGCGACCTGACCCAGGCGGCGCGCGACGGCAAGCTCGATCCGGTGATCGGCCGCGACGAGGAGATCCGCCGTACCATCCAGGTGCTGTCGCGCCGCACCAAGAACAATCCCGTCCTGATCGGCGAGCCCGGCGTCGGCAAGACAGCGATCGTCGAGGGCCTGGCGCTCCGCATCGTCAATGGCGACGTGCCGGAAAGCCTGAAGAGCAAGAGCCTGCTCTCGCTCGACCTGGGCGCGCTGATCGCCGGCGCCAAGTATCGCGGCGAGTTCGAGGAGCGCCTGAAGGCGGTGCTGTCGGAAATCACCTCCGCTGCCGGCGAGATCATCCTGTTCATCGACGAACTGCACACGCTGGTCGGTGCCGGCAAGGCCGACGGCGCGATGGACGCCTCCAACATGCTGAAGCCGGCCTTGGCGCGGGGCGAGCTGCATTGCGTCGGCGCCACCACGCTGGACGAGTATCGCAAGCACATCGAGAAGGACGCGGCGCTGGCGCGGCGGTTCCAGCCGGTGTTCGTGCCCGAGCCGACGGTCGAGGACACGATCTCGATCCTGCGCGGCCTCAAGGAGAAGTACGAGGCGCACCACGGCGTCCGCATCACCGATGCGGCCATCGTCGCCGCCGCGACGCTGTCCAACCGCTACATCGCCGACCGCTTCTTGCCCGACAAGGCGATCGACCTGGTGGATGAGTCGGCGAGCCGGCTCCGCATGGAAGTCGATTCCAAGCCGGAGGCTCTCGACGAGCTCGACCGCCGCATCATCCAGCTCAAGATCGAGCGGGAAGCGCTGAAGAAGGAAAGCGACAGGGCGTCCCGCGACCGGCTGGAGAAGCTCGATGACGAACTGGTCGACCTGGAGGCCAAGAGCGAGGACCTGACCTCCGAATGGAAGGTCGAGAAGACGCGCGTCTCCGATACGCAGAAGTTCAAGGAGCAGCTGGATCATGCCAGGGGCGAGCTCGAGATTGCCCAGCGGAAGGGCGACCTGGCACGCGCCGGCGAGCTCAAATACGGCGTCATCCCCGATCTCGAGAAGAAGATCGCCGGGCCGGAAGATGGCCGGCGCGACCTGGTCAACGAGGCGGTGACGGAGAGCCACATCGCCGGCGTGGTGTCGCGCTGGACCGGCATCCCCGTCGACAAGATGCTGGCGGGTGAGCGCGAGAAGCTGCTGGCGATGGAGTCGAAGCTCGGCTCGCGCGTGATCGGCCAGAACGAGGCGATCGTCGCGGTCTCGAACGCGGTCAGGCGCGCGCGTGCGGGCCTTCAGGACCCGAACCGGCCGATCGGTTCGTTCCTGTTCTTGGGGCCAACCGGCGTCGGCAAGACCGAGCTCACAAAGGCGCTCGCCGAGTTCCTGTTCGACGACGAGCAGGCGATGGTCCGCATCGACATGTCCGAATACATGGAGAAGCACGCGGTCAGCCGGCTGATCGGCGCCCCTCCCGGCTATGTCGGCTATGACGAGGGCGGCGCGCTCACCGAGGCGGTGCGCCGGCGTCCCTACCAGGTGATCCTCTTCGACGAGGTCGAGAAGGCGCATCCGGATGTCTTCAACGTGCTGCTTCAGGTGCTGGACGACGGGCGTCTCACCGACGGCCAGGGTCGCACGGTCGATTTCCGCAACACGCTGATCGTGCTGACCTCGAATCTCGGCAGCGAGGTGCTGGCCAATCTTGGCGACGACGAGTCGTCGGAGTCGGCTCGCGGTCAGGTGATGGAGGTCGTGCGGCGCGCGTTCAGACCTGAGTTCCTGAACCGCCTCGACGAGATCCTGATGTTCC
>CAXNIC010000212.1:0-8668 GCA_964201945.1 Alphaproteobacteria bacterium | reverse complement strand
GCTGCTCGAAATAGGCCCGTCGTATCTCGCCGATCTTGTCCACGCCGACCATCCCCCGACACCCTTCCCGGCAAAAGGAAGGGACGCTGACACACAGCGTTAGAGGGGGTCAGAATTGGACGCGAAAACCGCCCCTCAGGGGGTCACTCTTGCGCGCGATTTTACACCCTGAGAGCGGCTTCCAGGTGAGGAGCGTTCATCCGATCGGTTCCAAGGCCGCAAAACCGATCGACCATAGCCGATCCGCGTCGTCGGCGGGCATCTTGATATGCGGTGGGCGAGCTCCAAATAACGATGCTCCGCCAACGCCTTCAGGGGACCTTCGTGATCAATATCGACAAGATTCTCGGCCAGATCCTGGGCGCCGGACAGGCGATCGACGGCAAGCCGTTCGATGGCAAGTCGTTGGCGGGCGGCCTCCTGATCGGAGGTCTGGCCGGCGCGATGACGGGCAAGACGGGCCAGAAAATTGCCGGCACGGCCTTGAAGCTGGGCGGAGCCGCCGCGGTCGCCGGACTCGCCTATTCCGCCTACCAACGCTACCGCGATGCGCAGCAGGCGGGGGCGACGACGGTCGCGGGCAGCATTACCGGACCGTCCTCCGCGCCGACGCAGGATCGTCTCGCCAGCCCCTGGGGGGCGAGCGGGACCGACGTGACGCCGCTTCAGGACGCGCATTTCCTGCCGCAAGCCGGCGACGGGGCGGGGACCGAAAGCCTGAGCCTGAAGCTGATCCGCGCGATGATCGGCGCCGCCAAAGCCGATGGCCAGATCGACGGCTCCGAAACCGACCGCATCTTCAGCCAGATCGATGCCCTGGGGCTGAATGACGAGGAGCGGTCGTTCCTTCTCGCCGAGATCAACGAGCCCAGGGGCGCACGCGAAGTCGCCGCGTCCGCCGGAAGTCCGGAAGAGGCCGCCGAGATCTATGCCATCTCGGTGATGGCTGTGAATCCGAACGGGCTTGCTGAGCGCCTCTATCTCGGCGAACTCGGCCGCCTGCTGAAGCTCGAGCCGGCTCTTGCCAAGACCATTCACGACCGCGTGCTTCCGCCCGCGAAATAGACGGTTGGGATACCAATCGCGGCATTAGCGGGTGGGGGTGGCCGGCGGGGTGTAGCTGCACCCGCGCCGGCCTCGTCAACCTCGCGAGGCTAAACCATGAAGTCGACGCCTATCTCTACCATCCGCTGCGATGGGATTGCGAGTCGCATTCGTCAGGACGCCGAGCTGAGGCTCCGGCACGCCGGCCGCCTTGCCCCCGGCATTACCGGCGCCGCCGCGCCCGCTCGGTTGAAACGGGCGTCGGCTCCGCCTCGTCGTCGCTGCGGAAGCCTGCCGCGACCGTGACCAGCTGACCGGCCTGGTCGGCGAGCGAGGCCGCCGCCGCCGAGCTCTCCTCGACCAGCGCCGCGTTCTGCTGCGTCGCCGCATCGAGATCGTTCAGCGCCTTGTTGATCTCGGCGATGCTGCGGGCCTGCTCGCGGCTGCCGGCAGCGATCTCGGGCGCGATCTCGGCGACCCGGCGGACGATCTCGATGATGCTGTTCAAGGCCTCGCCGGCGCCGCCCGCCAGCTTCACGCCTTGGCCGACCTCCCGCGAGCTCTGCGCGATCAGGTCGCGGATCTGCTGGGAGGCCTGGCGCGATCGGTCGGCGAGCGCGCGGACCTCCTGAGCCACCACCGCGAAGCCCTTGCCGGATTCGCCTGCCCGTGCCGCCTCGACCGCCGCGTTCAGCGCCAGCAGCTTGGTCTGGAAGGAGATCTCCTCCATCACCTGGATGATGTCGGCGATCCGGGACGACGAGGCCTGGATGCCGGACATCGCCTGGACCACGCTGGCGACCGCGCCGTTTCCGCTTTCCGCGCGGGCGAGCGCGTCGGCGGCGAGCGTCTGCGCCTGCTCGGAGTTCCTGGCGTTGGTCGAGATGTTCTCGGAGATCTCGCTCATGGTCGCGACGGTCTCCTGCAGGGCCGAGGCCTGCCGCTCCGTCCGTGTCGCGAGGTCGTTGCTGCCTTGCGAGATCTCGCTCGCCGCCGCGCGGATCGCATCGACCGACTCCGCGACCCGCGTCGCCGTCTCCGACAGGCGGACCAGCATCGCCCTCTGCCCGCCGTCCATCTCCTTGTTCTCGACCATCGCCTGGCGGAAACGATGCAGCACCTTTGCCAGCGCCCCGATCTCGTCCCGTCGGACACCGGCGTCGTAGGTCGAGCCGAGGTCGCCCTCCGACATTCTTTGCATGACGCCGGTCATCGTCGAAAGCGGACGCCCGATCGTCCGATTGATGATCCAGACTGTGACCAACGCGAACAGGAACACGACGCCGGCGAGGGCCGCCGAGACGTGCCATGCATGGCGCAGCGCCGCGTCGAAGTCGCTGCGATCGATCGCCTTGACGCTGATCCCGATCGTTCGCTTCGAGAAGTCCTGGACGGGCGTGACGATCGCCGCATGCGGCATCCCGTCCAGCCGGATCGTCTCGATGAACCGCGATCCCGTGGCCGCCGCCGCGAGAGCGCGAAGATCGAGGGTCTCGAAACCGGCGGAGCTGCCGGCGAAATAGGTGAGCTCGCTGCCGCTCCCGAGATAGAGCGCGACATCGATGCCCGACTGCCGCTTGAAGGACTTGAAGAGGGCAGCATCGAAGGAGAGGCCGAATTCTACGGTGCCGACATGCCGGCCTTCGGCGGCGATCGGCACGATGCCGCGGAGGCCGAGCCCCTCGCGCCCCATCTCCAGTCCGCTGACGGACTTCCGGCTGGCGTTGCTTTCGACGACGCCGGGCCGGATGTCGCTGAGGTCGTCTCCGAACCGCGCCGGACGATGAACGCGAAGGAACGAGGTCGCCGGCGGCAGGTGGAACTGCATCTGCTGGACGTCGAACTGCTCGTTCATGAGCTTGAAGCCGGGCACGAACTCGGCGGCGAGGGCGGCGCGGTCCCGGGCGGCCATCGCCTTCTGCACGCTCGGCATGGCGGCGACGAGATTGGCCGCGGTCAAGGCGCGGCTGGCCTGGTCCTCGATCTTGGCGGCGAAGCTCAGCTCCGCCTCGTTCAGCGCCTTGGCGATCTCGCGGTCGACCAGTCCCTGGGCTTCATAGATGTTGACGCTCGCGGACAGGACCAGCACGCCGATGGCGCCGGCGGTCGCGAACGCCGCGACCTTCTGGCCGATGGTCGCGTTGATCGAGAGCTTCAAGGGGCCTCTTGGACTCGGGATGTCCAGCGGACGAGATGCGCGTTGGACGACGCACGCGCGACTCTAGTTCAGCCCCGGTCGCGGCACCAGCGCCGCCCTGAAATCCCTCGAAGCCTCGAACTCGGATATCGTGTGTCGAAGGGATCGTCCCCGTTGGCTCAGGGACCGCCGCTACGACTTCATCAGCCGCTCCGCTTCCTGCTCGCTCGGTAGCCGTCCCTCGGGTGTGAGCTTGTCGATGGTTTCCGGTAGCTCGCGGCTCAGGCCCGCCAGCAGCTCGTCGCGCGACATGCCGGTCTCGCGCATGAGCCAGTCGATCTTCTCCGGGCCGAGTGCCTTCGCCAGATCCGGCGGGGCGATCGGATTGTTCGGCCCTCGAGCGACCCAGGAGTCGGCCTTGTCGCCCTGTCCGCCCTGCTGGAGCGACTTGATCAGGTCGCCGAGGCCGCCGCTGAGGACGCCGCCGGCCGCGCCGCCGCGCATCAGCCCGTCCAGCCAGCCGCCGCCTGTGGTCGGCGTGTTGCCGTTGGCGCGGTCGTCGGGCGTGCGACCGAGCATGTCCGCGAGGCGGCCCTTGCCGTTGAACGTGCGGTAGGCCAGGAGGCCGAGCAGTCCCATCGTGAGCGGCGACATGCCGCCGCCGCTCCGGCTTCCACCGAGAATGTCGAACAAGCCCATGGTGTCTCCTCCAGCTGGTTCGGAGACAACCCTTGGAAATTCCGGATGGTTGCGCCTCGAAGTCAGATCCTCGGCGCTAGAGCCGATAGAGGCTGCCTGGCGTCGCGCGTCCGTCCTCGGTCTTCGCCCGCCCGTCCTTCACCATCTGGATGAGATGCGCCAGCATCGAGCGGCCGGCGGCCGCGTGCAGGTGCCGCGGCGTGTCGGCGTAGTTCAATGCCACCATCTCCGGGATGGTCTTCGGCCCGTCCTTCAGGCGCGCCAGGATCTGCGCCTCGCGATTCTGCCGGTGCTCGATATAGGCGCCGACGAAGGGGACGGGATCGCGGATCTCGGCGCCGTGGGTCGGGATGTAGAGCGTCTCCGTCCGCGGCAGCAGCTTCCTGAGGCTGGCGAAGTAGTCGGCCATGTTGCCGTCGGGGGGCGAGATCACCGCCGTCGACCAGCCCATGACATGGTCGCCCGAGAGCAGCGCCTTGTCCTCGCGGACGGCGAAGCAGAGGTGGTTGGAGATATGGCCCGGCGTGTGGACGGCTTCGACGTTCCAGCCGGTGCCCTCGACCACGTCGCCGTCGTTCAGCTTGATGTCGGGGGCGAAGGCGAGGTCGCCGTCCTGCTCGGGCTTCTCGGCTCCCGGCGTCGTCGGATGGGGACCGAAGGAATAGACCTTGGCGCCGGTCGCCTTGGCGATCGCCGGCGTCGCCGGCACGTGATCCATATGCGTGTGCGTGACCAGTATATGCGTCACCGTCTCGCCGCGGACCGCCCGCAGTACCGCCTCGACATGCTCGGGCTGGTCCGGGCCAGGATCGACGATCGCCACGTTGCCGTGGCCGATCAGATAGGTGCCGGTTCCCTTGAAGGTGAACGGGCTCGGGTTGTTGGCGACCACGCGGCGGATGAGAGGCGTCACCTCCATCGCCGTGCCATAGTCGAACTTGAAATCCCTGATGAAGGGGATGCCGGGCATCAGGCATCCTATCTCTAGCGTGGTTGCGCCTCCACCCACCGCATCAGCCGTCGCCGCAGCGGCGGCACGTCGAGGGCGATGAAAGCGACGCCGAGGGGCAGCATCCAGAAGCCCAGGATCGGCAGAAAGCCGAAGACGCCGGCCACCATCAGGACGAGGCCGAGCAGCGACCTGAGCCCGAACGGCACCTTCTCGCCCCATTCCAAGGCCCGGCGGAGACCGGAAATGAGGCGCTGCTTCACTGTCTTCTGCTCTGTCATGTGCGATCGAACCCTTTCTGACGCCTCACCGTTTCATTCCGGCCGTCCCCAGCAACCCGGCTCCCGGTCGTGCTGTTCACTTTTATGTAGGGGCAACCAGTGCGTTTTTCGATGAGGGGCGCAACCATGAGAAAGGTGCTTCTTTCGATCGTCGCGGGGAGCGTGCTGTGGGCCGGCGCCGGGCTCGCCCTGGCCCAGACCGCGGCCCTGCCGCCGCCGGCGTGGACCCCCGAGCAGGGCATTGCCATCCGCACCTATGCGGAGAGCCAGAAGGAACCTCCCTTCGTCGATCCCAACCTGAAACTCAGTATCGGCATGGAGCTTCCGAACAACGTCACGCTCTTCCCGTTGCCGGAAACCATGAAGATCCCGTCGGCGGAGCTCTACACATACGGGATCGTCAACGACCGTGCGGTCGTGGTCGACCGGATGACGCGGAAGGTCGTCCACATCTGGGAGTAGCGGGTTCATACATCGGCTGTCCGTATACGGTAGCCGGGTAGGTTCAACGCCGAGGCCGATCACAAGGCTGGGACAAGCGTGACCGAGCGTTGAACAAACGCCACTCCTGCCCATTTCCAAGACGTCCCCTCCAGTCGCGTGGGTCTCATTCCCGTTGATCCCGCGAAACAGGGACGACACCTCATGCCCGCTCCGGCTCTACGCCGGGGCGGGTCTTTTTTGCGTTCGGCGCGCTCCTCGTGCCAAAGTCGGGCATGGCGAAGATCCTGGTCATCGACGATGACGGGTCGACCTGCACCCTCCTTGGATTCGTGCTCAAGGGCGAGGGACACGAGGTCGTCCTGTTCGAGAGCGCCAAGCTGGCGATGGCGAGCCTCGACGAGGGAGCCACGTTCGACCTCGTCGTGACCGACATCCTGATGCCCGAGATGGACGGCATCGACGTGATCCGGGCGCTGAGGCGGCGAGGGGCGTCCCCCCTGATCCTCGCAGTCTCCGGAGCGGTCGCCACGCCCGAGGTCGATCTCCTCAAGGCCGCGCTGAACCTCGGCGCGCAAGGGGCGCTGAAGAAGCCGTTCACCAATGACGCATTCCTGGCGATCGTCGCCGACCTCCTGGGCCGGAAGCCCCGCTAGGCGTCGGCGTCCCGTCTTCGGCCGAAATTCCACGACAGCGTCGGTAAGTGAATTTATGAACAGGCACCTGGGCCTGGTCCGTGGGGGCGCGCCGTGACCGACACCACCGCCGTCTCGAACAAGCCGCCAGCGGCACCCGCCGCATGGGGAGGCGCGCCGATGGCGACCTCGGGCCGGCTTGCCGGCGCGCTCACCTTCGAGGATCTCCGCCGGATGGCGCAGGCCCGGCTGCCCCGGCCGATCTTCCACTACGTCGATGGCGGCGGCGAGAGCGAGCTCACCATGGGGCGGAACTCGACCGCCTTCGATCGCATCGCCTTTCGCCCGCGCACCGTTGCCGACATTGCCGGACGCACCCAGGCGACCTCGTTCTTCGGCCGTGCCTCGGCCGCTCCCTTCGGCATCGGCGCGATGGGCGGGCTCGGCCTGCTCTGCCCGGATGCGGATGTCTTCGCCGCACGGGTCGCGGCCAAGGCCGGGATCCCTTATGTGATGGCGACCGGTGCGTCCGCCTCGATCGAGCGCGTCGCCGAGGCAGCGCCCGACGGACGGCGCTGGTTCCAGCTCTATGTGTTCAGCGACGAGGCCCTCAACCGCCGGCTCCTCGGCCGGGCGGCCGCGGCCGGCTACGAGGCTCTGGTGGTGACCACTGACACCCAGATCGGGGCGAAGCGCATCCGCGATATCCGCACCGGCTTCGGCCTGCCGCTGAGACTCACGCCGCGCGCCGTCTTCGATTTCGCGGCCCGGCCGGGCTGGCTCTGGCGCGTCGCGCGGCACGGAAACGTCGGCATGATGGGGAACCTCGCCTCCGAGGTCGGAACCCCGCCGACGGCGACCAAGACCTTCAATCACTTCCGCACCGGGCGCTCCCGCAGTGTCGGCTGGGAAGCGCTGAAGCCGCTCCGCGACATCTGGAAGGGACCGATGCTGATCAAGGGCATCGTGACCGCTGAAGAGGCGGCGGAGGCCGTCCGTTTCGGTGCCGACGGGATCATCGTCTCCAACCATGGCGGCCGGAACCTGGACGGCACGCTCCCCACCATCGAGGCGCTGCCCGAGGTCGTCGCCGCGGCCGGCAGCCGCCTCACCGTCTTCCTCGACAGCGGCATCCGCCGCGGCGGTGACATCGTCAAGGCGCTGGCCCTTGGTGCCCGTGGCGTGTTCGTCGGCCGTCCGGTCGCCTATGGGCTGGCCACCGCCGGCGAGGCCGGCGCCGCGCATGTGATCGGCATGCTGCATGACGAGGTCGACCGGGTGCAGGGCCTGCTCGGCTGCCCGAGCTTCGAGCGGATCGACCCGAGCTTCGTCCAGCCCGGCGGCCATCCCTGACCGTTCCTTCATAAGCGGACGTCTATGTGGTAGAGTCCGGGACGTGGACGACATAAGGTCGTCCTTAAGACGTCCAGAAGGACCCAAATGGCCGCGATCGGCTCGATCCCCGCCAAGCTCGTTCTCACCGAAGCCCAGGCGAAGATCCTCAACACCGTGAAGGCGGCCGCCGGCAATATCAGCGCCGGCGGGAAGCAGACGACCTCGGAGGTCGCCAGCGCGTTCCGCATCCACATGCCGGCGCTTGAGCTGGCTGCCGGCAGCGCTAAGGCGACGGGCGACGTCCGCGGCGCCCAATACGTGGCCGGCAAGACCAAGGAGCTGGCCGATGGGCTTCGCTCCGCGCTGAAGTCGGCCGCCGAAGCGCCGGTCGGCAGCAAGCCCGATCCGAAGGCGCCGACGGCCGAAGACATCACGACCATGGCGAAGCAGCTGAAGCTGCTGCTGGTCAAGGCCAAGATCGCGCTCCTCAATCCGAACGCGCAGCACGCCAACCCGATGTCGTATAAGGCCGCCGAGGCGGCGCTGAAGACCGGCGAGACCTCGCTGAAGGCCCTCGAGGCCCAGATTGCCGGGAACCGAAAGAGCGGCATCGACATACGTGCCTGAAGGGCGGTACCACCTCCGCCCGCTCCGGCAAGAGACCCGCCGGGCGCGACAGGAGCCTCCCATGGCCAAGACCCTCATCGTCGTTCTGCTCGCTCTCCTGGTCGGCACCGCCCAGGCCGAAGATCGCATCTTCGATGTCGACACCGCCTTCAAGCTCCTGGGCCGGAACCACAAGATCGCGACCTACGGCATCGACGATCCGGTGGTCTCTGGCGTCACCTGCCATTTCAGCGCGGCCGAGACCGGCGGCATCAAGGGCTCGCTCGGCCTGGCCGAGGACACCTCCGACGCGTCCATCGCCTGCCGGCAGGTCGGGCCGATCCGCTTCGCCTCCAAGTTCCGCCAGGGCGACGAGGTGTTTCAGAAATCCAGGTCGCTGATCTTCAAGACGCTGAACATCGTCCGCGGCTGCGATGCCAAGCGGAACGTGCTGATCTATCTCGTCTACTCCGACAAGCTGATCGAGGGCTCGCCGAAGAACGCGATCTCGACGGTGCCGCTCCAGCCCTGGGGCACGGCC
>CAXNIC010000211.1:0-8669 GCA_964201945.1 Alphaproteobacteria bacterium | reverse complement strand
AAGGAGATGCCCGAGGGATCGAGGCCGAGGTCGCGGGCGCGCGTCAGCAGCTCGACCGCGAGCCGGGGCGTGCAGCCGAACTTCTTCGAAAGCGGCCAGTCGGCGCCGGCGCAGTCGACCAGCACGCGGCAGAAGACCTGCGAGCCGGGCGCGGCCTCGGCCAGCTTCTCGAGTTCGGCCTGGCTGTCGAAGGCGAAGAGCCTGACGCCGCGCGAATAGGCGTGCGCGATCTCGCTCTTCTTCTTGATGGTGTTGCCGTAGCCGATACGATCGGCCGGGACGCCGAGCGAGAGACAGAGGTCGATCTCGCCTTGGCTCGCGGTGTCGAAATAGCAGCCGAGCGGAGCCAGGCGCTGGATCACTTCCGGCGCCGGGTTGGCCTTAATGGCGTAGTAGATCTTGGTCAGCGGCAGCGCCCGCTGCAGCGAGGTGTAAGCGTGCTCGACCATATCGAGGTCGATGACCAGGATCGGGTCGGGGAGCACGGTCTCCGCCAGGTAGCGGGCGATCTTCGCCGTCACTTCGCCCTGGGCGACCTGGGCGGGCTGCGGCGGAACCAGCGCGATCGCGCGCCGGCGTGCCTGCTGCACGCGGTCGACGACGACGGGCTTCCTGCTACGGAAACGGACAGCTCGGCTGCCCCCGGCTGCAATCATAGTCACCTCCTCCTCGGTCCCGGCTCAGAGCCAGCCCGGCTCTCAACCGGGTTTCCAAAAAGGACGCGTACCGTCGTTGCATAACCACGAAGGGCCATAGGCACGTGCGTGTGCGTCTGCGGCGGAATTTAGTCAGATCGTCCCCCGACACAAGAATAAATCTCGGGTGGGGCCAAAAAACCGTCACGCACCGGTAATTTAACCGTAACCACGGCTGATTCGCGCCACCGGCGCCCCGTTCCGGCCAGTTCCGGCGCGGAATCGCCCCGGAACCGACCGACGGGCCTCAGGCTTAGGTGGCGACGCCCAGCACCTCGACATTGGCCGACCGTAGGGCGTCGTTCAGCGCCCCGACGTCGCTCTGGTTGATGGCGTTGAGCCTGCCGATCTGGGCATCGACCTTGGCCAGGAGTTCTTCCGCCACCTGGCGTGCCTGCACGGTCGGCGCCGCATCGGCGATGGCGACGAGGCTGATCGCCTTCGTCAGGGAGTCGTTCAGGCCGGCCGGGTTCCTGAGCACGTCCCGCGGCGTCTCCCGCTTGATGTCGATCAGGACGGCTTCCACGGCTTCGAGCTTGCCGACCAGCGCCTTCGCTTCCTCGCCGAGGGCCTTGTTCCTGTCGCCGAGGCGCTTCGGCAGATCGTTCAGCTGGCGCTTCAGGAAGCGGAGCCGGTTCAGCGCCTCGTTCGAGGCCGAAAGCTTGTCGTGGAGCTTCCGGAGCAGCGCGAACTGCGCCTCGAAGTCCTTCTGGGGCGTGTCCGTGCGCGGGTCCTTTGCCACGACGAAGCTCGCCGTCTGCGTCTTGCCGCCGATCTCGAGGGCGACGCTGTAAGTACCGGGGACGACAGCGGGACCGCTGGCATCGTCGCTCTCGTCCGCGTAGGGCTTGTACTTCCGGACGACGAGGGAGGAGTCGATCTTCGTCGGTCCCGGATATTTGAGGTCCCAGACGAAGCGGTTGAGCCCGGCCTTCACGCCCGGCCGCTTGCGGCGAGGCGCGTCCTTGTTGTCGCTGACGTAGCGGACGATGGTTTCGCCCTTCGCGGTCTTGAAGGTCAAGGCGACCGGCCCGTCGGCGTCCTTGGGCAGCCAGTAGTAGATGATGGCGCCGTTCGGCGGGTTCTCGCCGACGTCGATGTATTGCCGGGTGCGGTCGCCCTCGGCGCCTTCGATCGATTCGGTTCCGGCGCCGATGCCGAAGGCGGGGCTGTAGCTGATGCCGGTCTCGCTGAAGCTCATGCCTGCGCTCCAGGCGAGCCGGGTGCGGATGGTGGTGCGCGGGGTCACCAGCTTCGCCGTCTTCTGGTCGCCGGCGAGCTGGCGGAGCGGCGAGAGGTCGTCGAGGATCCAGAACGAGCGGCCATGGGTCGCGGCAACGAGGTCCGAGTCTTTCACCTTCATGTCATAGACCGGGACGACGGGAATGCCACCTCGCATCCGCGACCAGCTGGCGCCGTCGTCGAGGCTGTAGAAGATCCCGGTCTCGGTGCCGACATAGAGGAGGCCCTTGCGGACCGGATCGGCGCGGACCACGCGGGTGATCTCGCCCTTGGGGAAATTGCCGTTGATCGACTTCCAGGTCTTGCCGCCGTCCTTGGTCTGGAAGAGGTAAGGCTTGTAGTCGGCGAGCTTGAAGCGCGTGGCCGAGACATAGACGGTGTCGGCGTCATGCGGCGAGATTTCGACGCAGCCGACATATGCGAGCTTCGGCATTCCCTTCGGCGTGACGTTCTTCCAGGCCGCGCCGTCGTTCTTGGTCACATGCACGAGGCCGTCGTCGGTCGAGGCCCAGATCTCGCCCTTGCGGTGGCGGGACTCGACGACGCTGGCGCAGGTCGCGTGTGTCTCGGCGCCGGCGGAGTCGTGGGTCAGGTTGCCGCCGGAATAGTCCTGGCGGCTGACGTCGTTCAGGCTGAGGTCGGGAGAGATCGGCGTCCAGCTGTTGCCTTCGTCGCGGGTCCTGAAGACGACGTTGCCGGCGGCATAGATCGTCTTGCTGTCATGCGGGGAGAAGAGCAGCGGGAAGGTCCAGGCGAAGCGGTACTTCAGGTTCCTCGGCGCGATGCCGGTCGCTTCCTCCGGCCAGACGTTGATCAGGCGGATCTGCCGCGTGCGGTGGTCGCAGCGCTGCAGCGCGCCGGCGCCGCCGGGGCTGGAGCCGACCGCGCCGCAATAGACGATGTTCGGGTCGTCGGGGTGGACGGCAATGAAGCCGCTCTCGCCGGTGCCGGGGTATGTGGCGTCGCCAAGCGTGATCACGCCCCATTCCGACGCGCTCGGAATCGAGATCGAGGTGTTGTCCTGCTGGGTCGCGTAGACGCGGTAGGGATGCTGGTTGTCGACATCCATCCGGTAGAACTGCGAGGTCTTCTGATTGTAGATCGACGACCAGCTGGCGCCGCCGTTGAACGACACGCAGGCGCCGCCGTCATTGCCCTCGATCATGCGCTTGGGATTGACCGGGTCGATCCAGATGTCGTGATTGTCGCCATGCGGGGTGGTGACCTCGAGGAAGCTGGCGCCGCCGTCGGTTGACTTCCACATCTGGTAGTTGGTGACGTAGACCGTGTCCGGTTGCCCGGTGTCGGCGAAGACGTGGGTGTAGTACCAGGGCCGGTGGATGAGATCGCGGTTGGGCGAGATCTGGATCCAGCGCTGGCCGTAGTCGTCGGTCCTGTAGAGGCCAGCCTTGTCACCCTCGGCCTCGATCAGCGCATAGACGCGGCCGCGCTGGGCCGGCGAGATCGAGACGCCGAGCTTGCCCAGCGTCCCGCCCGGCAGGTTGTGGCTCTCGCCCAGCTGTTCCCAGGTGTCGCCGCCGTCGAAGGGGCGGAAGAGACCACTTCCGGGGCCGCCGCTGTTCAGGTTCCAGAAGCTGCGGCGGGTCTGCCAGAAGGCGGCGAACAGGACGCGGGGGTTGTTCGGGTCCATCGACATGTCGACGGCGCCGGCGTCGGGGCCGCGATCGAGAATCTTCTTCCAGGTCTTGCCGCCGTCCTTGGAGCGGAAGATGCCGCGCTCCTCGTTGGCGCCGAAGGCGTCGCCGAGGGCGGCGACATAGACCAGGTTGGGGTCTTTCGGATGGATGCAGATCCGCCCGATATGCTTGGTTTCCTTCAGCCCGACATGGACCCAGGAGCGGCCGGCGTCGTCCGACTTGTAGACGCCGTCGCCGTAGGAGACGTCGATGCGGATGGTGGTCTCGCCGGTGCCGGCATAGACGACGTTCGTGTCCGAGCGCGCGACCGCGATCGCGCCGATGGCAGCGCTGGAAAGGAAGCCGTCGGAGATGCAGCGCCAGTAGATGCCGCCATCCACCGTCTTCCAGATGCCACCGGCGCAGGCGCCGAAATAGAACGTCATCGGATCGTCCGGGTCGCCGGCGACGGCGACGACACGGCCGCCTCGGGCCGGGCCGATGCAGCGCCACTTCATCGCGTCGAGGGAGCCGGAGTCGCTCAGGCGGACTTGCGTCGACATTTGTGTTCCTGCCGATGTGGGGAGTGGACTGGAGGGGTGGTCTGGGCGAGAGGTTCGGCCGGAACGATGTCACGGCCGCCCCGAAGGCGACAAGGCCCTGGTCGACTGAAGCCGTTGCCCCCCTCCCGCCGGGCTGGTAAGTCATTGATCCGGCGCCCCGGGGTGTAGCGCAGTCTGGTAGCGCATCTGCTTTGGGAGCAGAGGGTCGGAGGTTCGAATCCTCTCACCCCGACCAGCGCCCGGGAACGATCTCTTTAGGACGCGAGAGCCGAGATGCAGGTCAGAATCTTTCAACCGGCGAAGACCGCCATGCAGTCCGGCCGGGGCAAGGCCCAGGAGTGGGTGATCGAGTTCGAACCGACCACGGCCAGGGGCCCTGAGCCCCTGATGGGCTGGTCCGGCGGCGGCAACACCAACGACCAGGTGCAGATGACCTTCCCGTCGCGCGACGAGGCCATCGCGCATGCCGACAAGAACGGCTGGACCTACACGCTGGTCGCCGCCCATGACCGCCGGCTCCGGCCGAAGGCCTATGCCGACAATTTCAAGTTCGACCGCTACAAGTCGTGGACTCACTGAGACGCCGTTCGGCCCCGTAGCTCAGCGGATAGAGCAGCAGCCTTCTAAGCTGCGGGTCGCAGGTTCAATTCCTGCCGGGGTCGCCAACGGCGACGGGTCAGGGACCTAGTTGTGACGCGGGGAACCGCCCCCGCATGAGGCCGGTTGAGCCGGCATGATCTGCAGCACTTGCGACGATACGGGCTGTGTCTGCGAGGCCCATGCCGACCGCCCCTGGGCCGGCTTCAGCGAACGGCACGACGCCTGCGCCTTCAGCGCCGGCTCGTTCTGCGGCTGCTACTCAGCACCTCTCGGCGGCGGCTCCTTCGCCACCATCATCCGCGACGCCTTCCGACCCGGTGCCGGAGACTGATCCAGAGCCCTATTCCGGGCGGGTGCCGCGGGTCATCAGCCCGTGCATGCGCCGGCGGCCCATGCCGACGAAGGCGTCCCGCCGGTGCATCGTGCAGCGGTTGTCCCAGATGATCATGTCGCCGAGCTGCCACTCCTGCGCCCAGGTGTTCTCCAGCAAGGCGCCATAGGACCAGAGCTCGTCCAGCAGCGCCTCGCTTTTCGCCAGCGGCAGGCCCGGGATGTAGGCGCCGAAACGGCGGCCGAGATAGAGCGTCTTCCGCCCGCTCACCGGATGAGTGCGGACGATCGGGTGGATCGGCCCCGGCATCTCGCGCACGTCGTCGGTCTCGATGTCGTTGTAGCCGGGCCAGGTGCCGCCCTGCGGGTTGTGGCTCTCCTGCTGCTTGATCTTGAGCCTGGCGACCCGCTCCTTCAGCGCGTCCGGCAGCGCCTCGTAGGCCTTGTACATGTTGGCGAAGCAGGTGCTGCCGCCGCTCGGTGGTACCTCGCGCGCCATCAGCATGGTGTATTCGGAGGGATAGTCGGTGAAGGAAAGATCGGTGTGCCAGGCGAGCTCGCCGTCGCCGTGATGGCCGATGGCCTCGCCGTTCTCGATGATGTTCGAGACGACGCTCATCATCGGCGAGTCCGCGACATAGACCTTCTTGTACTTCGTATAGGCGGGCGAGCCCTGCAGCTCGCCCAAGCGCCCGGCGAAGCGGGTGAACTCGACGTCGTCCATCCGGTATCCCCGGAGGCGGAGCACGGCGTGATCCAGCAACCCCTGGCGGATCGTCGCCTCGTCAGCCGCCGAGAGATCGTTGAGATCGCCGCCGGTGGCCTCGGCACCGAGCGCGCCGCCGAGCGAACGGATAAGGACGCGGGTGGTCTCAGTGATCGCGGTCATGGGCGGGCGCTCCTGAGGGACCGACAGGCCCCTTCGGCACTATCAGACGGCCCATTGCCTCGCAAGCCGACGCGTCAGGCGGCGGAGGCGGGCTTTTCCTCCTTCGTCATCTCCTCGCGGATGCCGGCGATGATCTCGAACGAGCGCAGCCGCGCCTTATGCTCGTAGATCTGGCCGGTGATGATCAGCTCGTCGGCGCCGGTCTCCTTCAGGAAAGCGGCGATGCGCGTCTTCACCGTGTCGGGAGATCCGGCGATGGCGAGCCGCATGCCGTGCTCGACCCCGGCCTTCTCCCGCGGCGACCACCAGCCGTCCAGCGTGTCGACCGGCGGCTGCAGCGGCCCCGGATTGCCGCGGCGGAGGTTGATCCAGGAGCGCTGCAGCGAGGTGAACAGGCGCCGCGCCTCCTCGTCGGTGTCGGCGGCGACCACGCTCAGGCCGGCCATGGCATAAGGCTTCTCGAGGCCACCTCGCGGCACGAACTGGTGGCGATAGATCGCGAGCGCCTCCATCAGGTGGTCGGGTGCGAAATGCGAGGCGAAGGCGAAGGGCAGCCCCAGCGCCGCGGCGAGCTGCGCCCCGAACAGGCTGGATCCTAGGATCCAGATCGGCACGTTGAGACCGGCGCCGGGAACGGCGCGGACCGCCTGGTCGGGCTCGGCCGGGGCGAAATAGGCCTGGAGCTCGAGCACGTCCTGAGGGAAGTGATCGGCATCGCTGGCAAGAGTGCGGCGCAGCGCATGCGCCGTCCGCTGGTCGGTGCCCGGCGCGCGCCCGAGGCCGAGATCGATGCGGCCCGGGAAAAGCGCCTCCAGCGTGCCGAACTGCTCGGCGATGACCAGCGGCGCATGGTTCGGCAGCATGATGCCGCCGGAGCCGACCCGGATGGTCTTGGTGCCGCCGGCGACATGCGCGATCACCACCGAGGTCGCGGCGCTGGCGATGCCCGGCATGTTGTGATGCTCGGCCATCCAGTAGCGGTGGTAGCCCCAGCGCTCGGCATGCTGCGCCAGGTCGAGCGAATTGCGGAACGCCAGGCTGGCGTCGCCGCCGGCGATGATCGGGGAGAGGTCGAGGACGGAAAAGGGGATCACGGGGAGGCTGCCTGTCGGACGGGAGGGACTAAGCGCCGGGCGGCGCCATCCGGAGGATATGGGGCTTCCCCCTCGCCCTGCCAATCAATCCGGCAGCAGGCCGTGCTTCTGGTAGAGGCCCATCTCGTCGCCGGTGATGAAGGCGAAGATCTTCGAAACACCGTCGCGGGTCTGCAGGAGGTAGCTGACGTCGAAGTCGATCGACAGGTCGGTGCCGTCCGGCTTCCGGTAGTCGGCGCGGTAGAGCACCTTGACCAGGTGGTGCAGCGGGTCGATCGGCGTCGGCTCGACCCCGCGGAGAACCATCCGCCGGGTCCCGATCTTCCGGTAGAAGACGTAGCCTTTCTCCAGGCTAGCGGTGAAGCTGTCGTCATTCGCGCCGCAGGTCACGCCGCCCGGCCCGGCACCGACGAAGCAGCCGGCGAAGCTGGCGCGGATGGCGGCGCCGTCCACCGTCTCGCCCAGCGAGCGGTTGAAGGCGTCCGTGTAGTCGCGGAAAAACCGCTCGAAATCGGGCTGCATGGGGGCTCCTCGGGCGTGCGCTCTGCCAACGCGGAGGCGGCGCGCCGGTTCCCTTGCGACCGCTTGCCGCTGGCCGCCGCCGCCCGGCCGTGCTTAATTCCGATCGGAAACAACCCTCCCGGAAAGCCGCAAAGCATCATGATCAGATCCGGAACCTCGTCGATCTGGACCGAGCTGGACTTCAACAAGGCCGGCAAGCAGGTCGGGCGGCTTCACCTGCCCTATTCGGTCACCCGCTCGGCCTACGGCAACATCGACATCCCGCTTGCCATCCTGAAGAACGGCAGCGGCCCGACGGTGCTGCTGATGGCCGGCAATCACGGCGACGAGTACGAGGGCCAGGTGACCCTGGTGCGCCTGATCCAGGACCTCGAGGTCTCCGACATCAAGGGCCGCATCATCGTGCTGCCGGCCGCCAACCTGCCCGCCGCGATGGCAGGTGCCCGGGTCTCGCCGCTGGATGCCGGCAACCTGAACCGCGCCTTCCCCGGCAACGCCAACGGCACGCCGACCTGGCAGATCGCGCATTACATCGACGACGTGATCGTGCCGGAATGCGATGCCTGGCTCGACCTGCATTCGGGCGGCGGCTCGCTCGACTACCTGCCCTTCGCCGCCTTCTATCAGACAGGCGAGGACAAGAAGCTGGACGACAAGGCCGAGGGCATCATGAACGCCTTCGGCGCGCCCCGGAGCTGCCGGGTGACCGCGGCACCGGACGGGCGCCTCGCCGCGTCCTCGGGCCATCGCCGGAAGATCCCCTATCTCGGCGGCGAGTACGGCGGCACCGCCTCGGTCAATCCGGACGGCGTCGACATCACCCGGAACGGCGTGCTGCGGGCGCTCGCCCATCTCGGCGTGCTGAAGACCCTGAAGCGCTTCAAAGTGCCGGCGGCGAAGAAGACCCGGCTGATGGAGCTCGGCGGCCACGACTACTACATGCACGCGCCGGAGACCGGCCTGTTCGAGCCGGCGACCCGGCTCGGCGACGAGATCAAGAAGGGCCAGCTCTGCGGCACCGTCCACTTCATCGACAATCCCGAGCGGAAGGGCGTGCCCGTCTACTTCAAGCGCGACGGCGTCGTCGTCTGCAAGCG
>CAXNIC010000210.1:0-8703 GCA_964201945.1 Alphaproteobacteria bacterium | reverse complement strand
GTCGAAACGGTCATCGATGTCCTCCAGCCCCCGGGAAGTCTTAGGGTCTTACGCCGCCTGCTCCTCGCGCGGATCACCGCCGAGCGCGCGAATCATCGCCTTCAGCTCCTCGGTGACCGCGGCCAGCCTGTCTGGATCGCTGCCGCGAGAGACCAGGCTGACGCCGAAGCCGCCGGCGCGGAAATAGGGATAGCTGCCGATCTCGATATCGGGAAACCGCGCCTGGACCTGGGTCAGGTCCTTCGCCAGCGTGCCTTCGCCGAGGGCGCAGGTGACGGCGCGGCTCAAGACCGGCGCCCCGCGGCGGAGCCGCCCCTTCACCCCGTCGAACATCGCCCGCATCACCACCGGCACGCCGGCGAGCACGAAGACGTTGCCGATCTGGAAGCCCGGCGCCCGGCTGACCGGGTTCTCGACCAGGGTCGCCCCTTCCGGCACATGCGCCATCCGGAGGCGCGCCTCGTTCAGGTAGCCCGCCGGATAGTGCCCCTGGAGGAAGCGGACCGCGTCGGGATGCAGGTAGAGAGCCACCCCGAACGCCTTGGCGACGCATTCGGAGGTGATGTCATCATGGGTCGGCCCGATCCCGCCGGTGGTGAACACGTAGCTGTGGCGGGCGCGGAGCTCGTTGACGGTGGCGATGATCGCCGCCTCGTCGTCGCGGATCACCCGGGTCTCGATCAGCCGGATGCCGATTTCCCCGAGCCCGGTCGCGATATAGGCGAGGTTGGCGTCCTGGGTACGGCCGGAGAGGATCTCGTTGCCGATGATGACGACGGCGGCGGTCGGATTCGGATCGGTCATGGGCTTGCATCTTAACCGCAAATCCGGAGGCCGGCGCCGTGTCATGAGGGCCAGCCGGGACCAGCCCCGGGCGCAAGGCCCTTGCCTTGGCCCCCTGCCCTCCCTACGTCCTGTGGATGACCCGGCGGGGCGGCCGGGACCGGCCGGCTGTGCTATACTGGCCGGGTTACAATTTGCGGCAGGGTGGCTGCCGGCGCTTCACGGAAAGGCTGATGTACCAGGAACAGATCGACCGCCCGCGTCGCCGGGACGAGGAGACCGCCCGCATCCATACCGCGGAGGATTTCGACGGCATGCGCCGGGCCGGGCGCCTGGCGGCCGAGACCCTCGACTTCATCATGCCCCATGTCCGCCCGGGCGTGTCGACCGGCGAACTCGACCGCCTCTGCGAGCGCTTCATTCGCGACCATGGCGCGATCCCGGCGCCGCTCGGATACAAGGGCTTCCCCAAGTCGATCTGCACCTCGGTCAACCACGTCGTCTGTCACGGCATCCCCGACGACCGGAAGATCCTGGTCGATGGCGACGCCCTCAACATCGACGTGACCGTCATCATCGACGGCTGGCATGGCGACACGTCGCGCATGTTCGCCATCGGCCAGGTCGGCGTGAAGGCGCGGAAGCTGATCGAGGTCACCTACGAGGCGATGATGCGCGGCATCCGGGTGGTGAAGCCCGGCGCGACGCTGGGCGACATCGGGCACGCCATCCAGGACTACGCCGAGGCCAATCGCTTCTCGGTCGTCCGCGACTTCTGCGGCCACGGCCTCGGACGCATCTTCCACGAGCCGCCGAGCGTGCTTCACTACGGTCGGCCCGGCGACGGCATGGTGCTGAAGGAAGGCATGTTCTTCACGATCGAGCCGATGATCAATGCCGGCCGCTACGAGGTGAAGGTGCTGGCCGACGGCTGGACCGCCGTCACCCGCGACAAGAGCCTGTCGGCGCAGTTCGAGCATTCGATCGGCGTGACCAAGGACGGGTTCGAGATCTTCACCAGCTCTCCGGCCGGACTCGACCAGCCGCCCTATGACCGAGCCGCCTGAACCGGCACCTCACTTCCACGGTCACCGACAGCGCCTGCGCGACCGCCTGCTAGCGGTCGGCGGCGACAAGATGGCGGATTACGAGCTGCTGGAACTGCTTCTGATGCAAGCCATCCCGCGGCGCGACGTGAAGCCGCTGGCGAAGACGCTGATCGATCAGTTCGGCAGCTTCGCCGCAGTGATCGCCGGCGAGAAGGCGGCGCTCGAACGGGTCAAGGGCATGGGCGAGGGTGCCGTCGCCGCACTCAAGCTGGTCGAGGCCGCCGCCATCCGCCTGGCGAAGACGGAGATCTCGGACAAGCCCGTCATCGGCTCCTGGAACCAGCTCCTCGACTATTGCCGGGCCAGCATGGCGCGGGCCGCGATCGAGCAGTTCCGCGTGCTGTTCCTCGACCGCAAGAACCGGCTGATCGCCGACGAGGTGCAGCAGACCGGCACGGTCGACCACACGCCAGTCTATCCGCGCGAAATCATGAAGCGGGCGCTGGAGCTCGGCGCCAGCGCGGTGATCTTAGTCCACAACCATCCCTCGGGCGACCCGACGCCGAGCCGGGCGGACATCGAGATCACCAAGGAAGTCGCCAAAGCGGCCCAGACGCTCGGCGTCCAGCTCCACGACCACCTGATCGTCGGCCGCTCCGGCCACACCAGCTTCAAGAGCCAGGGGTTGCTGTGACCCGGCATACGCTTCAGGCATGAGCGGCAAGGTCACATTCCACGACAGCTACTGGTATTGCTACGCCAACAGCACGGCGATGCTGCTGAGCTCGATCGGCGAGGTCGTGTCGCCCCGGCTCGTCGAGGCGCTGTCCGGCGTCGGGCTCGGCGCCTTCATCTCGCCGGACGGCCTCCCCTTCTTCAGCGGCCTCGGAGGCCTGCCCGACGAGGGCATCTCGCGAGCGCTTCGGATACTGGGCTTCGCCTCGGAAGAGACCGCCTTCGAGACGCCGGCAAGCGCACACGCGTTCGATCAGTTGCGTTCGAACCTGGCGTCGGGTCCGGTCCTGCTGGGGCCGCTGGACATGACCCATCTGACCTACAACCCGACCCGGCCCGGCTTTCCCGGCGTCGATCATTTCGTGCTGGTGTTCGGACGGACGGATGATCGCCTCCTGCTCCACGACCCGGCGGGATTCGGAAACGTCTTCATCTCCGAGTCCGACCTGGAGAGGGCGTGGCGAGCCGAGGCCATCGGCTACAAGCGGGGACATTACCGCTCCTGGACGAAGCCACGCCGCGTCTCGACCCCATCGGACGACGAGATCTTCAAAGCGGCGATATCGGCATTCAAGGAGCTGTACGCCGACGCGCGGATCCATGCGGCATCCACCGGCTGGCTGCATGACGAAGCGGCCTTGGTGGAGATGGCGCGATGGATGTCCGATGGAGCATTGACGGCGGCGCAACAAGGGCACCTCACCAAGTTCGCGCTGCCGCTCGGCGTCAAACGGGCGCTCGACTATGCGGATTTCTTCAAACCCAGGCATCCCTCTCTGGCGGACCTCAAACGCGATCAGGCTGCCGCGTTCGGTCGCTGCCTGAGCCACGTCATGATGGACGAGACGAACCGAGCCGTCGGCGAGTTGCGGACTCTCGCGGCTCTGGAAAGCCGGATCAGGGGCGAGATCGCCAAGGCATAGCAACGCCTACGACGGCAAATAGGGCGCACACGCGCTCGCGATCCTGGAGATATCCCGTTCCGGCGGCTAAGGTCTGCCGGTTCTTCCGGTGCCCCTCCCCGCATGCTGGCCCTCAAGCTCGCGCTCTCGCCGACGCTGATCCTGATCGCGAGCCTGGCCGCCCGCCGCTGGGGCGTGCTGGTCGCCGGCTGGATCGCGGGATTCCCGCTCACCTCCGGCCCCGTCTCCATCTTCCTCGCGGTCGAGCAGAGTCCCGGCTTCGCCGCCACGGCCGCTCGCGGAACGCTGGTCGGGGTCGTCGCCATGGTCGGCTTCTGCTTCGCCTATGCGCGTCTGGCACCTACCCACGGACCTCTCGTCTCGATGATGGGCGGGCTTGCCTGCCTCCTCGCCGCGGCGGCGGTGCTGATCGTCCTCGACCCGGCCCTGCCGGTGACCCTCGGGCTACTGGCGGCAACGATCCTCGCCTCGCTCGCGGCCATTCCCCGGGTTGCCGTCCGTGCGGCGCAGACGGCGCCGCCGTGGTGGGACATTCCGGCCCGCATGGCCGTCGCCGTCGGCCTCGTCTTCGGCCTGACGGAATTCGCCGACCGGCTGGGCCCCGACCTGTCGGGTCTGATCTCGCCGGTTCCGATCTTCGCCTCCGTGCTCGCCGTCTTCACCCACCGCCACCAGGGTGGGGCTGCGGCAGCCGAGCTGCTCCGCGGCGTCATCCTGGGCGCGCTCTCCTTCTCGGCCTTCTTCCTGGTCGTGGCGCTCGCGCTCGGGCCGCTCGGCCTCCTCGCCGCCTACGGCCTCGCCACGCTCGCCTCCACCCTGGTCAATCTGGCGGCGCTTGGCTGGGATCGGACTCGCGCTTCCGGCTGAGACCTCCCGCGGGGCTTGCTCCATCGCGGCTTTCGCGCCAAACAACGTCGGACACTTCATGATCTCCCAGCCGCTCCCGTGCCGCACCTCATCATCTTCCTCGGCTTCTGCGTTCTCGCCATGCTGGTGAGCTGTGTCCTCTAGGGCCCTCCTCGCGCTGCTCGCGGCGATGCTGATCGCGGCCTGCCAGCCGCTGCCGCGTCCCTTCGAGGACCCGAACAAGGAAGCCAACGATCTTCTGAAGCTGGCCAACCGCGGCGGCGTCGTCGTCCTGCCGATCGAGGGGGCGCCCAATCCCGCCGCCTTCGCCGAGGCGATCGCGACCGAGCTTCGCCGCCTCGAAGTCCCGGCGACGACTGCCCGCGTCGGCACCGCCGAAACGCTGCGGCTGACCGGCCGCGCCGAAGCGACGGCGAGAGACCCGGGACGCGACCAGCTGGAGATCGCCTGGCGGCTGGTGCAGCCGAACGGCGCGGTCGTCGGCCGGCCGGGAAGCTGGCTGGTGCCGCACGACCCGTGGGCACGGGCCGATCCGCAGACCATGGCAGGGGTCGCCCAGCTCGCCGCGCCCGAGCTCGCCGAGATGATCGAGGGCGACCGGCCGGTCACCCAGGTCGGCCCGTCGGTCGTCGTGTGGTCGGTCGACGGCGCCCCGGGCGACGGCGCGGTCACGCTCAAGGCCGCCCTCGAGCGGTCCTTGCGGCGAGCCGGATACCGCGTCCTTGCTACCCTCGCCGAGGATTCCCTGGTGGTCTCCGCCGCCGTCACCGTCAAACCGGCGGGGCCTGGCAAGGAGCGGGTCGCCGTCGCCTGGACGGTGCTCGACCAGGACGGGACCGAGCTCGGCCAGATCGACCAGGAGAACGTCATCACCGCCGGCCTTCTGAACGGGCCTTGGGGCGAGATCGCCCGCCAGGTTGCCGGCGCCGCTCTCGAAGGGATCGCCGAGGTCGTCGATCAGACGAGGAAGAAGGCCGGGGGCTGAGGCGAGGTGCGCGAGACCGTCTTGTCGGCGATCGTCCTCGCGCTGGCGCTCACCGGCGACGCGCTTCTCTACGTCGTGCTGCCGGTGCACGCGGCCGATTTCGGCGTCGACATCGCGCTGGTCGGCGTCCTCCTCTCGGCCAATCGCATCATCCGGATCTTCGGCTATGGGGCGGTGGTGGCGGTCGGTGAGCGCCTCGGGCCACGGCGCCTCAGCCTCTTCGCCGTCATCGCCGCGGCGCTGACCACGCTGGTCTACGGCTTCGGTTCGGGCTTCGCCCAGCTTCTGGCCGCCCGGATCGGCTGGGGCCTCGCTTTCGCCGCTCTCAACCTGACGTCCCTAGTCTATGCCGCCTCGGTCAAGGCAGGGACCGGACGCAGCGTCGGCTTCGCCGGCGCGATCCGCCAGGCCGGGCCGACCCTGGCGCTGGCCGGCGGTGCCGCCCTGGTGCCGTGGACGGGGCCTCAGGGGATCTTCGTCGCCCTCGGGCTGCTGACGCTGCTCGGCCTGCCGCTCGTCCTCGCGCTGCCGCGCGTCGAGCAACGCGGCGCCAGCCAGCCCCGCTCGATCTTTCCCCGGCCCGGCCGGCTGGACATCATGTATTTCGTCGTCACCCTGTCGGTCGACGGCATCTTCACGATCACCCTGTCGCTTCTGCTCTACGATCTGGTCTCGGTCGAATCCGCCGTGCTCTCCGCCGGCCTGGTGCTCGCGCTCAAGGGCCTGGTGCAGGTGATGCTGTCGCCGGTCGGCGGTCTCCTCGCCGATCGCTTCGGCGCCCGGCGCCTGATGGGGCTGATGCAGATCGTCCTCGTCGCCGGCCTTGTCCTGATCGCGCTCGCGGCCGAGCGCTGGCCGCTCCTTCTCGTCTGCGGGATGGTCACCGTCGCGGTGTCGCGCGCCGTGCTCCAGGTCCTGATCCTCGCGGTCGCGGCCCGCCGGCAGCCCGAGGACACCATGCGCAGCTTTTCCGTCCTCGCCACCTGGGGCGACATAGGCTCCGCGGTCGGCCCCCTCGTCGCCGGCTTCCTGTTCGCGAGCGTGAGCGCCCAGGGGCTCTATCTCGGCATGGCCGCCGCCATTGCCGCGGCCGCATCCGTCGACTTCGCCCATCGTCAGAAGCATTGACGCAGCTACGATCGTTCACGAAACTGCGACGCTGCTTCTCCCCCCGTCCTTTAGGTTGTGACAGAATGCCTGGTGTTCTAGGTATGTTTGAATGACTTCCAATCGGATGCCGCTTTCGCCGGTGCTCGACCAGATCCTGAACGGGGGGACTGGCGTTGCGATCAACCTGCCGGCGATCAGGAAGAAAGTCGCCGACGAGGAACGGATGTTCCTGACGGAAGGCCTGAACAACGCCTTCATCTTCAAGTTTCCGCGTTTCGGCGAGGCCAAAGACGAAGGCCCCGACATCGACCAGATGCAGGCCGAGCAGGCCAAGAAGAACCGTCCGATCGAAACCGGGCTGTTCGTTCCCTACGACGTCCGCGACCCGTTGCGCGGCGGCTACGCGATCTATCTCCGGCAGGCGAACTACTCGACCCTTCTGCGCGATCTCATGGGCGTCGACCTCGAGAATTCCACGCAGTTCGCCAACGACATCGACGTCCTCAACCTGATCGACGAGCTGCCGTCGCTGGATCCTTTCCTGATGAAGGAGTCGTTCAGCCTCGCCGGCATCAAGGTGAGCCCGCGCTACTTCGAGATCTCGCCGAAGGAAGAGCGCGAGATCCGCGAGCTGATCCAGGACAAGATCCTGCCGATCGTCGGCACCGCGCTCGGTGTCCGCTCCCGCCTCGACCTCATCAACAAGTCGAAGGGGTTCCTCGAGGCGATCTGGGACCCGACACTGCCCGAGGCGTCGCTCTTCGTCTCGGCCTTCGGCATCGCCACGGGCGACGCCTCCAGCGTCTTCGGCGCCTGGAAGGGCGTCACCTACTACCAGTACGCCTTCCAGCGTTATCGCGAGCGCCTGGCGCTGGTCTTCTCCTGGATGGGCTCCGAGCTCTCGGTCCCCGTCGACATCCAGCAGAACCGCGCCTATGCCGAGCAGCAGCGCATGTACAAGCATACGGTGATCACGCGCATGAAGGACATGGTGCGCGAGCTCGGCCAGATCTTCCGCGAGTACGAGACCTGCTATTCCGAGTTCCTGGACCGGGCCAATCCGAAGCCCTTCCGCGAGTTCCTGCTGAGCGCCAACAAGATCTACTGGCTTCTGGGCTACTGCACGACCGCCATCGCGCATATCTGCACGTGCTTTCGCTCGATGGTGCTGGCGCGCCAGAGCCGGCGGCTGTCCTTCGACAACACCAACGTGCTGCTGTCCAGGCTCGACCTCGCGGTCAACCGTCACCGCAACCGGGATTCGACTCTCGGCTGATCGGCAGCGTCCTCGGCGTCAGCCGAGGCGGCCGTGGCACTGCTTGAATTTCTTGCCCGAGCCGCAGGGACAGACCGCGTTGCGCGCGACCTTGCCCCAGGTCGTGGGGTCGTTGGGATCGATCGGCCGCTCGTCGTCCTCGCCAGCGACCATTGCGCCATCCGGCCCGACCAGGACGCTGCGGTGCCGGTTCGCGCGGCTCGGCAGCACGATCGGCTCCGGCTCCTCGGAGCGGAACACGATGCGGGCGAGTGTCTGGATCACCGTCTCGCGAAGCCGCGCCAGCATCTCCTCGAACAGCACGAAGGCTTCGGACTTGTACTCGTTCAGCGGGTCGCGCTGGGCATAGGCGCGGAGCGAGATACCCTGGCGGAGGTGGTCGAGTGTGAAGAGGTGGTCTTTCCAGGAGTAGTCGAGGACCTGCAGGAGAATGCTGCGCTCGACCGATCGCATCACCTCCGGCCCGTAGTTCGCCGCCTTCTCCGCCATCTTGCGCAGGACGGCGTCCTCGATGCGGGCGCGGATCTCCTCGTCGGCGATTCCTTCCTCGCTCGTCCACTCGGCGATCGGGAGCTCGACATTGAAGACCTTGAGCACCTCGGCGGTAAGTCCGGGCGCGTCCCACTGCTCGGCATAGGCTTCCGGCGGAATGTACTTGGCGACCATCTCGGCGATGAGCTGCTCGCGCATCGTCTCGATGGTCTCGGTCACGACCGGAGCGAACATGACCTCGCGCCGCTGCTCGTAGATCACCTTGCGCTGGTCGTTCATCACGTCGTCGTAGCGCAGCAGCTGCTTGCGGATCTCGAAGTTCCGGGCCTCGACTTTCTGCTGCGCCTTCTCGAGCGCCTTGTTGATCCAGGCGTGGACGATCGCCTCGCCCTCCTTGAGGCCGAGCTTCTGCAGCATGCCGTCGATGCGGTCGGAGCCGAAGATCCGCATCAGGTCGTCTTCGAGGGAGAGGAAGAACTTGGA
>CAXNIC010000209.1:0-8710 GCA_964201945.1 Alphaproteobacteria bacterium | reverse complement strand
TTCGACCCGAGCGACCGGCTGGTCGCCTGGAACCGGCGCTATGCCGACCTCTGGGCCTCCTCCGCCGATCCCGCCATCCCCGACGGGCGCGAGCACATCTCCCGCCTGCTCCGACGCGGCATCGGCTTCGAGGATCTGGTGCGCGGCCTTGCCGACGCCGGCGCGCATAAAGCCTCGGGCATGAGCGACAAGGAGGCCTGGGTCGACGGCCGGATCACCGCGCACGAGGCACCGGGCAACCCGATCGAGCTCCGCATCGAGAATTCGTGGATCCGCGTCAGCAACCACCGCACCGAGGATGGCGGCTACGTCACGCTGATGACCGACATCACCCAGCTGAAGCAGCGCGGCGCCGAGCTCGCGGCCCAGTCGAGCCTGCTGCGTGCGACGCTGGAGAGCCTCGGCGAAGGCGTGGCCGTGGTCGACTTCTCCGGCCGGCTGCTGGCGTGGAACCGGACTTATGTCCAGCTGGTCGGCCTGCCGGTCGACTTCGCCGGCGGCACGCTGGCCGACGCCATCGCCGAGCAGGCCCGTGCCGGCGAGATCGACCCCTCGAGCGTCGGCGCCGTGCTCGAAGGCTGGCGTCGCGCCATCGCGACGCGCGAGCCGGTGCATGTCGAGCGCCGCCGCGCCGACGGCACGCATATCGAGCTCGCCGGCCTGCCGGTCGCCGGCATCGGTCATGTGATCGCCGTCCGCGACGTGACCAAGGAGCGCCGCACCATGCTGCAGCTCCAGGAGGCTCGCGATCGCGCCGAGTCCTCCAACCGGGCGAAATCCGCCTTCCTCGCCAATATGAGCCACGAGCTCAGGACCCCGCTGAACGCCATCCTAGGCTTCGCCGAGGTGATGGAGCAGCAGCTCATGGGGCCGCTCGGCAACAGCCGCTACGTCAACTACGCCGCCGACATCCGCTGGTCGGGCAATCATCTCCTGCAGCTCATCAACGACGTGCTCGACCTCTCCAAGATCGAGGCCGGGCGGGCGGAGCTGATCGAGGAGATTCTGGACATCCCGAGCCTGGCGCGCGAATGCGTGCGGCTTCTCGACGAACGTGCGCGCGAAGCGGGCGTGCGCTGGCGCGAGGTGATCCCGACCGAGCTTCCCTCGCTGAAGGCCGATGCACGCGGCGTCCGCCAGATCCTGCTCAACCTCCTGACCAACGCGGTCAAGTTCACCGGCACGGGCGGCACCGTCACCTTCGAGGCAAGGCAGGAGATCGACGGCGGCCTCGCCATGACGGTCGCGGACACCGGCACCGGCATCCCCGACTCCGAGCTCGCCCACATCTTCGAGCCGTTCCGCTACCGCTCGAACGCGCTGGTCAGCCGCGCCAAGGAAGGCACCGGGCTCGGCCTCTCGATCTGCAAGCGCCTGGTCGAGATGCATGGCGGCACCATCGAGCTGAAGAGCAAGCTCGACCGCGGCACCACCGTCACCATCCGCTTCCCGGTGAGCCGGGTGGTGGAGACCGTCAGCCCTTGAGCGGCTTCCAGGCCGCAACGAAGGCACGCGCCCTGGCGGCGACCTCGGCCGCCGTCGCGCCCGGCTTGTAGAGCGCCGAGCCCAGGCCGAAGCCGCCGGCACCCGCAGCGACATAGGCGGCCATGCTCTCAGGCGCGATGCCGCCGACCGGAAGCACCGCGACCGTCTTCGGCAGCACCGCTTTCATCGCCTTCAGCACCGCCGGCGGGTTGGCCTCGGCCGGGAACAGCTTCAGCGCGTCCGCCCCGGCATTGAGGGCGGCGAAGGCCTCGCTCGGCGTGGCGAAGCCCGGCATCGCGATCAGGCCGCGCGCCTTGGCCCGGGCGATCACCTGCACGTCCGTGTGCGGCATCACGATCAGCGTGCCGCCGGCATCGGCGACACCATCGACGTTCGCCGTGGACAGCGCCGTGCCCGCGCCGACGATCGCGCGGCCGGCCAGCGCCTTGGCCAGCCGTCGGATCGACTCCAGCGGCTCCGGCGAGTTCAACGGCACCTCGATCAACCGGAAGCTTTCGGCCACGAGAGCCTCGCCGATGGCCACGGCTTCGTCCGGCTTCACGCCGCGAAGGATGGCGACCAGCGGCAGCGCCGCCATGGCATCGGCAAAGCCCATCGATGTCGACATTCCCGCTCCCGGTCTAGAGTACGCCCCACCCTAGCAGGAGAGCGCCCCGATGCCGATTGCCCGCCCGATCGAACCCGAGGATGCAAGCCCCGAGGTCAAGGCCGTCTTCGACGACATCATGGCGACCCGCAAGACCGACTGGATCAACAATTTCTGGAAGGTCCTGGCGCATCACCCGCCGACGCTCAAGCGTACCTGGGAAAGCGTGAAGGAGGTAATGGCGCCGGGCGCCCTCGATCCGCTGACCAAGGAGATGATCTACCTCGCCGTCAGTGTCACTCGAGGCTGCGAGTACTGCATCGCCTCCCACACTGTCGCCGCCCGCGCCAAGGGCGCGACCGACGCCATGCTGGGCGAGCTCATGGCAGTCATCGGCATGGCCAACGAGACCAACGCGCTGGTGACCGGATACCAGGTCGAGGTCGACGAGCGGTTCAAGCGAGTGCCTTAAAGCGCCTACTGGAACATCTCGCCCTTCGCATCTTCGTCGAGCGGCCAGATCGGGCGGCGGAGCTTGGTGAAGGTGACCTTGCGCGGGTCGCCCGGATAGGGGCCGCCGCAGTCGACGTAGAGGATCTCGGCGGCGAACTTGGCGAAGGCGTCGTAGAAGTGGTTGCTCGACTTCACGATCACGACCTTCTTCGTCGTCGGGTCGATGCCGACAGCGGTGAACAGCGAGGGATCGAAGGTCTGCGAGCGGCTGGTCTTCAAGACCACCTCGATGCCGTGCACGCGGATCGCAACCGCATCGCCGAGCGGCACCACCGATCCGCGGAAGGTCTGCGTCGCGTTGGCCACGCATTTCAGCACCTCGACCTCGGCGTCGATCGGCTCGCCGCCATCGGGCGTGCATTTGCCGCCGAAGCGGAGTTGAAGCTTCGCCCCCGGCCCCGCCGCCATGCAGAAGCGGACCGCGATCGGATCCCAGAGCGCACCTAGGCAGGCATCCGTGAAGCCGCGGTCGATCAGGCCTCTGAGCAGGAAGGTGCCGTCGCCGGCGACGCCGCCGCCCGGATTGTCCCAGCGATCGGCCAGCACCACCGGGCCTTTCGGCGCGGCGATGGCGTGGTCCAGCGCCTCGTCGGTCTTGTGATGCGGCGTGGCGCCGGTGACGCGGACGGAGTTGATCTCCTCGCCCAGCTCCCTCGCCAGCTTGGCGCCTGACTCGGGCCGGCCGTCGGTGATGACGATCACCTTGGTGCCCATCTCGGGCACGTCGGCGGCGTTGAAGCCGTGCGCCACGGTGATGGAGAGGATGCCGTCCCGGCCCTCCATCGCCTTGATCTTGTCGACGAAGCTGCGGCCGGGCTCGCGGCTCGTCATGAAGGCCGAGACCGAGCGGCAGTCATAGACGCTCATCACCGGCTTCACCTCGCCGCGGGCAGCGCGGAGGCAGATGGACAGCAGCTCCTCCGCCCGGTCGGCGAAGTCGATATGCGGAAACTCCTTGAAGGCGATGAGGACGTTGGCGCCCGTCGTCATCTCGCGGGTGATGTGGCAATGCATGTCGAGCTCGGCGCCGATGATCGCCTTCGGGCCGACGATGGCGCGGCAGCACTGGATCAGGTCGCCCTCGCAGTCGTCATAGCCATGCGCGACCATGGCGCCGTGCAGGCCCAGCAGCACGATGTCGACCGGCATCGCCGCCTTGAGCTGGCCCAGGATCTCGTCGCGGAGACCTTCGTAGACGCCACGGTTGACCAGGCCAGCCGGGTCGGCCCAGGCCGAGGTGCCTTCGATGAAGGTGAAGCCATCCTGGCGTGCGCGTCGCTTGGCGATGGCGACCGGCGCCGTGCACAGCGTCGGCTCCGGCGGATGCTCACCCGGCCGCGCCAGCATGCCCTCCTCGAACATGCCGAGATCGGTCGGGATCGGCGCGAAGGTGTTGGTTTCGGTCGCCAGCGCCGCGGCGAAGACACGCATGGGGAAGCCTCCGGAAGGGAGCCCCAGGCTTCCTCCTAGAGCCCGACCGTGTCCAGGATCTCCTTCACCACCGCGGAACACTCGAAGTGGTCCTCGGCGATCTTCCGGGCGGCCTTGCGGTTGGACTCGTAGTCCTTATCGATCGCGTCGAGGGCGGCGATCGCTTGCTCGTGGTCGGTGTAGGAGAAAAGACCCTGGCCGGTCGGGATGGTCTTCTCGAAACCGGCCGACTGCATGATCACCGGGCGGCCGCTGGCGAGGTAGCAGACGCTACGATCGGAGAACCAGCCGGAGTTGGTACGGACATAGATGTCCTTGGCCACCGTGAACTCGCCCCGTGAGCGGCGGACGAACTCGGCATAGGAGTCCATGGTCTCGGACTGGACGGCGCCGTCCAGCACCCGCCAGCCGGCCTCCTCCACCTGCTGGTTGACCGAGGCGTCGGGCGTGATCAGGGCGAGTTCGAAGGCGCGGCCGCTCCGCTTCGGCATGTCCAGGAACTTGAGGAAGTTGGTGTGCTTCGACCACTGGTAGGACTGACCCTGCCAGCGGACGTTCTTGCCCTTGTTCTGCCATGTGGCGACCGAGGTGAACGCGGCCGGCGCCGGGCGGCCGTCATAGGGCCAGAGCTCGAGGTCGACCGGCGGCCGCGTCGGCTTCCAGGGACGCGTTCCCGCCGGAATCAGGCAGTCGGGCGAGCCGATGTTCTGCCCGTAGGTGAACAGGTGGGTGTGGGCGTCGACGAACTCGGTCGAATAGGCGTCGGCCTGGGCGATCTTGATCTGCTCATAGCCGGGATCGGTGTCGATCAGGATGCGCACCGGGCAGGCCATGTGCTCTTCGCGGAGCTTGGTCGACCCGCAGAGGTTGATGAGCGCATCGGCCTCGCCGTAGAGCGCCATCATACGTTCGCGCCCGATCCCGACCCAGCTCCCCTCCTTGACCGGATCCCAGTAGCCCCAACGGTCGCCAAGGCCGAGCCGCTCCATCATCGTCCGCACATAGGCGATGTTGTAGGTCGAATCCCAGACCAGCTGGTTTTCCTTGGGCGAATACGGGTTCACCCCGTTGTCCTCGACGTACCAGACGTCGTAGCCGAGACGCTTCAGCGCCGAGAGATACTGGGTCGCCTGCCAGGCGATTCCGGCCAGGGGCATCTGGCCGACGAAATGATGGACGAGAATGGTCTTCTTGCGGCTCACGGGCTTGGCTTCCGTCGGGAGGCGGCGACCATGGCCAGCGCGCCACCGGCGGTCAAGAGGCCGTGTCGACGCCGGATGTAATCGCATTTGTCGAAATGTGTCCGGAATTAACCCGGAGTTTACCGTGGGCCTCTACTTCTCCGCACCGTCAGGCAGGGGGTGAGGGTCGAGTGGCCCTCTCCGGCCACATCGCCACAGGAACCGCCGACGTCGACCGCTCCGCTTCAAGAGCGGCCGAGGCACGGCGAGGCCGCGAGGACCGGGTCATGAATCGTGGGCGTGCAGGGACAGGAATGGCCAGCGGCTGCCAGGCGGCGCTGGGATCGATCGGAGCCGGGACGGCGAGCTTCGTCGCCGCGGCGACGGCGGTCGCCGCCATGCCCGTCACGGATGGCATGTTTGCCGTCGCCGTCCTGGCCTGCCTCGCCGCCTTCGGAAGCGTCGTGTGGGCGATCCGGGCCACGGTGAAGTCCGCCCGCTACCACAATCTCATGGTCGAGGCCATCGAGGCCCTGCCGGACGGCTTTGCCGTCTGGGGGCGGGACGACCGTCTGGTCCTGGCCAATCCCGCCGTCGCCGAGCATATCGGCCCCTGGGTCGCCCGCGTCGGCGAGACCCTCGAGGAAGCCCTTCGGCGGAGGTCGCACCTGTGTGGCGGGATCGCCGGCGTCGAGGACGACATTCGCGTGCGCCTGGCCGCTCACCGTTCGCCCGGAACGCCCTTGGAGCGCCAGTATCATGGCGGACGCTGGCTCAGGATCAGCGAGAAGCGGCTGCCCAGCGGCGGCGGCGTCTCCCTCTACAGCGACATCACTCCGCAGAAGGACGTCCAGCAGCGCCTCGCAGACCACGAGACGACCTTCCGCCGGATGATCGAGGACCTCAACATCGGCGTCGTCATCCATCAGAATTTCGTTCCCCTTTTCGCCAATGCGGCGGCGGCGCAGCTGCTCGGAAAGGACTCGCCCGCCGACGTCGTCGCAACCGGCGACGTCCGGGATTTCCTCGCGCCCGAGGCGAAAGCCAGGGTGACGAACTTCGATCCCTACCGCGCTGGCTTCGCTCAGTGGTCGAAGCTGGAGACGAGCGTCCTCAGGCCCGACGGCAGACACGTGTGGCTCGAAGGCTTCGCTGCTCCCACGTTGTGGGAAGGCAAGCCGGCGCGGATCACCCTCGCCATCGACGCCACCGACCGCCGGTCCGCGGAAACTGATGCACGGCGCCAGCGGGCGCTGCTGCAGCAACTCATCGACAACCTGCCCGCCGCCGTCACAGTCAAGGATCTGGACCTGCGTCTGACGGTCTGGAACCGGGATGCCGAACGCCTGGTCGGCAAGTCCGCCAGCGAGGTGCTCGGCCGTCGCCTGTCCGAGATCAGGTTGAATGACAATATCGAGAGGATCGAGGCCGCCGACCGTCACGTCATCGCGACCGGCGAACCCTCGGCACCGATCGAGGGCGTCGTCTCGGTCGATGGCGAGAACCGGACCTACTGGATGACCAAGAAGCCGCTGCGGTCCGACGACGGTACCCTCGAGGGCGTGATCAGCACCTCAATCGACATCACCGAGCTGCGGAACGCCGAGAGAAAGGCCCGCGAGCACCAGCAGCTGATGAACGACGTGATCGACAATCTGCCGATGTGCGTCAACGTCAAGGACCTCGATCTTCGTTACGTGCACATGAACAAGAGCCAGGCACGTGAGTTCGGCATCGATCCGGCGGACGCGATCGGGCGCCGCCGCGACGACTTCACCACCGGCAAGATGCCGAAGGACGCCGCCGAGCGCTGGCTGGCCGTGAAGATGGCGAAGGAATACGAAAGCATCCGGAGCGGCGTCACCGTCCTTCACGAGGAAGAGATCTACGCCCGCGACGATCAGGGCAACATCGGCGCGATGCTGACCAGCCGCATTCCGCTCAAGGACGACGAGGGACGGGTCAAGAGCCTGCTCACCATCGTGATCAACACCACGGAGCGAAAGACCCTGGAGCGCGATCTCGCACGGAACCGGCGGCTGCTCCAGACCGTCATCGACAACATTCCTGCGGGCATCACGGTCAAGGACCGTGATCTACGCCTGGTCATGGTCAACCCGGAAGCCGCAGGCCCGTTGCCCCAGACGCTCGATGAGTTGATCGGCAAGCGTCACGCCGATCTCGCCACGCCCCACAAGCCCATCCTCCTCGAAGCCGAGGAGCGCCGCGTGCTCGAGACCGGCGAAACCTCGCGCGCCTTCGAGTTCGTCGGCGCCAGCGGCCGGTCCTGGCTGGGGGCGATCGCGCCGGTCATCGGCGGCGACGGCAAGCCGGAGTTCGTCGCCACGCTGGCCATCGACATCACCAACCTGAAGAACCGCCAGCACGAGCTGATGGAGGCCAACCGGATGCTCGAGCGGAACGCCATCCGTCTCGAGGAGCTGAACGTCGAGTACATGGCGGAACGCACCGCCGCGCTCGAAGCCAACCGCTCCAAGTCCCAGTTCCTGGCCCATATGAGCCACGAGCTCCGGACGCCGTTGAACGCGGTGATCGGCTTCTCGGAGATCATGGTCGGGCAGCTCTTCGGCGAGATGCCGAAGAGGTATCTCGGCTACGCCGAGGATGTCCTGGCCTCCGGCCGCCACCTGCTCAGCGTCATCGACGACCTCCTGGACCTGTCCAGGATCGAGGCCGGCAAGTACGAGCTCAACATGTCCCGCTTCTCGGCTGGAGAGGCGATCAAGGCAAGCATCGACATCGTCAACGGCCGGGCTCTGGAACGTGGCCAGGTGCTGTCGATCGATATCGCGCCGGGCATCGAGGCCATCCGGGCCGACCGGCGCGCCATCAAGCAGATCCTGATCAACCTTCTGGCCAATGCCATCAACGCCTCGCCCGAGCCGGGACGCATCAATGTCCGCGTGCAAGCGGGCGACGACGGCAGCGTCACGTTCTCGATCGAGGACCAAGGCAAGGGCATGACCTCCGAGCAGGTGGAACGGGCCTTCGATCCCGTCTGGCAGGCCGAGGAGATGCTCAGCCGCGAGAGCGACGGGACGGGCCTCGGCCTCTCGATCTGCAAGCGGCTGGTCGAGCTGCATGACGGCTGGATCGAGATCCGAAGCGCTGCCGGCGTCGGGACCGTCGTCGCGATCACGATCCCGAACGCCCTGGTGCATCCCGGCGACAAGCGTACGGACATAGGGCCGTCGCTTAAGTCCCGGCGATCACCCCGCGCCGTCGCAGAGCCGCCCGCCGCCTGTCTCCTCCGGTCACATTCCGGTCACAGCTGGACGCTCAACGCCCAGCCGCCGGCGATCCCCCACACGAAAAAAAGGTGAGAGAAGGGCGGAACCAAAGGGCGGTACCTGGGTATTAACGGATCACTATCTGCGGAAGCGCGCGGGCCCGCATGGTCCGCACCTCGACGGCCGTGTTGCCGCCAACCCACGAATGGGGAAGAGAGATCCATGAAACTCCATCGCCTACT
>CAXNIC010000208.1:0-8858 GCA_964201945.1 Alphaproteobacteria bacterium | reverse complement strand
AGATGGACGCGGCTGCCGCGGCGCTGGCGGAGGCCGAGATCCGGCTCGGCGACCGCGCGGTCGCGGCCCGCGCCGGCGGGCGGGTCGAGCGGCGGGTGCGCCGCGCCGGCGATCTCGCGCCGGCCGGCGCCGCCGTGGTGACGCTGCTGCCGCCGGAGGGGATCCATGTGCGGATCTATGTGCCGGAACCAGACCTCGCCTCGCTCCGGATCGGCAGCCGGCTTGCCGTCGCCTGCGATGGCTGCGCCCAGGCGCTGACGGCGGAGGTCTCCTTCGTCGCCGGCGAGGCCGAGTTCACCCCGCCGGTGATCTACGCCGTCGAGAGCCGGAAGAAGCTGGTCTATCTGGTGAAGGCCCGCCCCTCCGCGCCCGGCCTGAAACCCGGCCAGCCGATCGAAGCCAGGCCGATGCCGTGAGTGCGCCGCTCGCGATCGACGTCGAGGGACTGACCAAACGCTTCGGCAATCGCACCGTCGTCGACGACATCGCGCTCAAGGTGCCGGCGGGCGAGGTCTGGGGCTTCCTCGGCCCTAATGGCAGCGGCAAGACCACGACCATCCGCATGCTCTGCGGATTGCTGAAGCCCGATGGCGGCCACGGCACCTGCCTCGGTCTCGACATCCTGACCGAGGCCGCAGCGATCAAGCTGCAGGTCGGCTACATGACCCAGCGCTTCAGCTTCTACGAAGACCTGACGATCGAGGAGAACCTGGACTTCGTTGCCCGGCTCTACGCGCTGCCGGACCGTCGCCGCAGGGTCAAGGAGACGATGGAAACGGTCGGTCTCGCCGGCCGCAAGAGCCAGCTGGCCGGTTCGCTGTCCGGTGGCTGGAAGCAGCGGCTGGCACTCGCCGCCTGCATGATGCACACGCCGAAGCTCCTGCTGCTGGACGAGCCGACGGCCGGCGTCGATCCGCAGGCGCGGCGCGAATTCTGGGAGCAGATCCACGCGCTCGCCCGCGACGGCGTCACCGTTCTGGTCTCCACCCACTACATGGACGAGGCCGAGCGCTGCGACCGCATCGCCTATATCGCCTATGGCAAGCTGCTGGCGGTCGGTACCGTCGCCGAAGTGGTGGCCGGCGCCCGGCTCTCGACCTGGATCGCGACCGGCCCCGGCCGCGATGACGTCGCGCGGAAACTCTCGGGCGTGCCCGGCATCGGCACCGCCGTGTTCGGTCCCTCGCTGCATGTGAGCGCTGCCGATGCAGGTGCCCTTCGTCGTGCGATCGAACCCTTCCTGAACGACCCGCGGCTGACCTGGCGCGAATCGACGCCGAGCCTGGAGGACGTGTTCATCCACCTGATCGCCGACGCGCCGAGGCCCTAGATGCTGGCCTCGCTCGCCCGCGTCGTCGCCGTCACGCTGAAGGAGCTGATCCAGCTTCGCCGCGACCGGCTGACCTTCGGCATGATCCTCGGCATTCCGGTGATGCAGCTTCTGCTCTTCGGCTATGCCATCAACGCCGATCCGAAGCGGCTGCCGACGGCTCTGCTCTCCCGCGATCCCGGCCAGATCGAGCGCAGCATCGCCGGCGCGCTGGAACGCTCCGGGTACTTCCAGGTCGTCGCCCGCGTCTCGGGCGAGCGTGAGGCCGAGCGGCTGGTGGCCGAGGGCGAAGTAGCCTTCGTTGTCACCATCCCCGACGGCTTCTCCCGCGATCTCCTGAAGGGCGAGCGCCCGCAGCTGCTGGTCGAAGCCGATGCGACCGACCCGGCGGCGACCTCGAACGCGGTCGCGGCGCTCTCGCAGCTTCCGCGCTCGGCGCTGCTCCATGATCTGCCGGGCCTGGTCTCGCCGCCGGCATTCGACGTGCTGGTCCACCGCCGCTACAACCCGGAGGGCCTCACCGCCTACAACATCGTCCCGGGCCTGCTCGGCGTCATCCTGACCATGACGATGATCCTGATGACCTCGCTCGCCGTCACGCGCGAGACCGAGCGCGGCACCATGGAGAACCTGCTGGCGATGCCGGTGAAGCCGGGCGAGGTGATGCTCGGCAAGGTGCTGCCCTACATCGCCATCGGCTATGTCCAGGTGGCGGTGGTGCTGGTCGCCGCGCGCTTCCTGTTCCAGGTGCCGATGCTGGGATCGATCGGCCTGCTCTCTCTGGCGCTTCTGGCCTTCCTCGGCGCCAACCTCGCGGTCGGCCTGACCTTCTCGGCGGTGGCGAGGAACCAGCTGCAGGCGATGCAGATGACGTTCTTCTTCTTCCTGCCCTCGATGCTGCTCTCGGGCTTCATGTTCCCGTTCCGCGGCATGCCCGGCTGGGCGCAGGCGATCGGCGAGGTCCTGCCGCTGACCCATTTCCTTCGGATCGTCCGCGGGATCCTTCTCAAAGGGAATGGCTGGATCGAGATCTGGCCCGAGGTCTGGCCGCTTCTGGCCTTCGCCGGCGTCGCCTGGACGATCGCTATTTTGCGCTATCGCCGGACGCTGGATTGATCTCGGCGGCGCCGTCGCCGCTTTCGAAATGGCCGACCAGCCGCGAGAGCAGATCGAGGAATGTCTCCCGCTCCTCGAGCGTGAACGCCGCCATCAGCGCGCTCGAGGTCCCGGACGATTTCTGCTGCACCTGCCGCAGCATGTCGTCGCCATCGCGGGTGAGCGCGAGGACGCGCCGCCGCCGGTCCGACTCGCCGACGTCGCGGGCGACGAATCCCCGGCTCTCCAGCGTCGCGACGACAGTGCCGGTCGTCGACCGGTCGAGGCGCAGCAGCTTCGCCAGCGTCACCTGGTCGATGCTGGGATAGCGCTTCAGGATATAGAGGACGCCGAACTGGGTGTTGGTGAGGCCGAGCTCGCCGGCATGGGCCTGGAACACCGAGATGGTGATCTGGTGCGCGCGCCGGATCATGAAGCCGGGCCGGCCATAGAGATCGGCCAGGCGCTCGGGCGCGGTCGTCAGCGGGTCCTCGTCGAGATCGGTCGTCGCCATGGCCGGAACCTAGCCGAGGATCATGCCCGTTGCATCCCCTCGCGTCGCCCGGCGAACTCAGCGAAGAATCAGCAGGACCACGCTGCCGGCGACCAGAAGGATGCCGGCGGTCTCGCCGGCCGTGGCACGCTCGCGGAAGATGAGGTGCGAGGCCACGTAGGTGAACACCAGCTCGACCTGGCCGAGCGCCCGCACCAGCGCCGCATTCTCCAGCGTCATGCCGTAGAACCAGCCGGCCGAGCCCAGCACCGACATGAACCCGACCGGCATGGTCTGCGGCCAGAGGCGAAGAACCTCGACGATCTGTCTCCGGTCGCGGATCGCGAGATATGTGCCCATCATCGCCGCCTGCATCGTGGTGATGGAGGCCAGCGTGACGGCGGCACGCTCCATCTCGTCGCCGCCGGGCAGCGCCAGCGACGATGCGCGGATGGCGACGGCGCAGATGCCGAAGAGGGTGCCGGAGCCGAGGCCGACCAGCGCCGCCTTCCGCGTCCCGGCATCCTGCCAGGAGCCGGCGCCGGCCGCCGCCGCCCGCGACATGACGACGATGCCGATGAAGCCCAGCACGATGGCGCCCCAGCCCCAGAAGTCGAGGTGCTCGCCGAGGATGAGGGCGGCCAGCAGCGCCGCCTGCACGGTCTCGGTCTTGGAATAGGTCGTGCCGACGACGAAGCTGCGATAGGTGAAGGCCCGGATCAGCAGCGAGGTCGCGGCGATCTGCGTGAGGCCGCCGATGGCGCCGTAGATCAGCGAGCGCGCGTTCGGCACTGGCAGGTCATGCCCGTGGCCCTTGGCGAGGATGAGCACCAGCAAGAGTGCGACCGGCGCGCCGTAGACGTAGCGGATGAAATTGGCGCCCTCGGCCGAGAGCGACTTGGTCAGGCGCTTCTGCAATGCCGTCCTCAGGCATTGGATGAACGCCGCCGCGATCGTCACCGGTATCCAGAGATCCGCCATCAGCCGCTCCTAGGGGAGGGGCTGCAGACTAATCTCTCGGGTCGCCCAGGCGAGAGCGAAACTTGCCCGTCAACGGGTGAGTAGGTTCCGGAGTCCTCCGAGCGGATTCTGCGGCGCCGGCTGCTGTCCTGCCGGCGCGCCCGGCGCCGGCTGCGAGGCGGCGCCGGGCAGCGGAATGCCGGGGATCGCCGGAATCCCGCCCTTGAGGGCGTCGAGCGCCTTCGCAGGGTCGATCTTGATCAGCGCCGCCAGGTCCGGCTGGTAGCTGAGATCGTGCCACGGGCCCTTCACGTTGACGGGCACCATCAGGCCGGCCGCCTGCATCTGCCCGCCCTGGCCTTCGGTGGTCATCGCCACCTTGGGTTCGACCCGGTAGTCGACCGTCTTCTTCGGCAGGTCGACCGTGCCCTTGCCTTCGACCCGGAGCAGCGGCGACTTCATCGAGAGGTCGTTGTTGCGGAGGATGCCCTGGGCGATGGTGTAGGTGCCGCCGAGTTCCGAGAAGTCGGTCTTCTGCGTCTCCTTGGCCGAGGGATCGGTGAAGGCGGTGGTGATGTTGCGGACCATCGCGCCGAGGTTGATACCCTTGATGGCGCCGTTGGTGAAGGCGAACTTGCCCTGGCCGCCGAGTGCCGAAACCATCTCCTTCTGCGAACGCCCCTTCGTCGTGATCTGGGCCTCGGTCGCGAATGTGCCGGACAGCCGTTCGAAGTCGGCGGCCACCTTCAGCAGCGGCTCGGCCTGAACGCCGGACAGCGTCACGCGCGCATCGACGGCCGGCATCGGGCCTGAGCCGTCGAGCGTGACCTTGGCCTGGCCCGAGCCCTGGTAGAGCGCCAGCTCGGAGAGGTCGAGCGCGAGCTTGCCGTCCTTGAGCTGGGCCTTGATGACGCCCTTGCCGATCTCGATCTTGCGGATGACGAGGCCGCCGACGGTCAGGTCGAGGTCGGCATTGGCGGCGCGGAGGCCGGTGAGGTCGATCGGATCCTCGCTCCAGCCCTGCGGCGCCTGGCCGGCGGGTGCCGCGGCACCGCTCCTCTGCGCCGGCGCCTCGGGCGGGAGGTAGGGGTTCACGTCGAGTTTCTCGAGCGCGAGCTTGGCCTGCAGATGCGGCTTGGCGCCGGAGGTGTCGACGGCGACATCGCCGGTGCCCTTGATCTGGTCGAGGGAGACCTTGGCACCGGTGAACGAGGTCTTCGGTCCCTGGCGGTCGAGCTTGCCGGAGATGGAGAGCGCGCCCATCGTGTTGGGCCGCGCGTCGATGGGCGTGCCGACCCAGGCGGCGAGATCCTTGACCGAGGGGATCGCCAGGTCGACGTCGCCCTGGGCGCGGCCTGCGCCGGCGGTCGTCACCTGGCCCTTGAAGCCGACCTTCACCGGGTCGCCGCCCAGCAGCAGCGAGATGCCGGCCGGCTGACCGGCCATGAAGGCGCGCGGCTTGTCGACGTCCAGCTTCACCGTCAGCGGCTTGCCGTGCCAGGTGGCGCCGCCGTCGAACTTCATCGGGCGGTCGAGGTCGGGCAGCTCGACGGTGGCGTTGATCGCCGTCAGCTCCTCCTTCGCGCCGGTGCGGGCGTCGATATAGGTGAGGCGGCCGTCCTTCAGCTTCACCTCGCCGAGCCGGATGTCGCCGGGGGCGCCGGCGGCAGAGCTGCCGGAGGCCGGCGGTGCGGCGCCGGGAGTGGCAGGCCGCGTGTCGAAGACCCAGTTGGCGCGCCCCTGTTTGTCGATCTCCAGCACGATCACCGGCTCCTCGAGGACGAAGCTCTCGACCTCGAGCGCGCCTCTCAGCAGCGGCATCAGCTTGACCGCGACCTTGAGACTCTTCAGCCGCGCCATCTCCGGCGTCGATGCGCCGGCGGCATTGGCGAAGGTGACGTCCTTGGCCTCGATCGCCACCGCCGGGAACAGCGACAGCTTCATGTCGCCCTTGATCGCGAGGTCGCGCCCGGTGGCGGCCTTGGCCTGGGTCTCGATCTGGGTCTTGTAGACGGAGACAGGGACGAAGAAGGGAAGGGCGACCACGCCGGCGACGAGGACGACGACCAGGGCCGCGACGGCGATCAGGAGCTTCTTCATGGAGCCTCTCCTCTCAAGCGAATTTGAGGCCCGCCGCGGCGAGTGCCGCGCGGGCCTCCAGGTTGACGGCGAATTGGGTCGGGAAGAAGGCGCGGGCCGGCGCCCAGTAGCGGAGCCCGATGGTGACATCGATGGCGGAGAAGGCCTGCACGCCGACCTCCGGCGCCGGCTCCTTCACCACCTGGGGCACCCGCGTCAGTGCCTCCCGGACCACCCGGATTGCCTCGGCCACGTCCTGGTCGGGAGCGATCTTGAGCGTCGACTCGACGACACGGTTGCCGCGCGAGTTGACCAGGATCTCGCCGACGATCTGGCGGTTCGGCACCATGATCCGTTCGCCGGCGACGCTGGTGAGGAAGGTCGACGCCAGCGTGATGTCCTCGACCACGCCGGAAACGCCCCTGACCGTGACGGTGTCGCCGATGGCGAACGGCCGGGTCAGGATCAGGGTCAGGCCGGCACCGTAGTTGGAGAGCGGGCCCTGGATCGCCATGGTCGCACCGAAGGCGCCGGCGCCCAGCAGCGCGATCAGCGGGGCGATGGAGATGCCGAAGTTGCCGAGCGTGGCGATGATCACCAGCGCCAGGATGAGGATGCGGACGACATTGCCGGCGAAGCCGCTGATCGTGGCGTCCAGCTTGTTCCGCTGACCGAGGCGCACCACCAGGCCTGCGACCCAGCCGGCAAGCTTGAAGCCGATGGCGAAGAAGATGACCGCGCCCAGGATCTGGAAGCTGTAGGTGACCAGGAACGCGGTCGCGATATCGACCCACTTGTTGAGCGTGGCGATCTGGTGATCCATGGACGAGGGCCGCTCCGGCGCTACGGTAAGTAGATACGCCGATTGTGGGCGCCGGTTCCCTGAGGGTCCAGGGCAAAGCTCGGCCGCCACGACGCACAACGATAGGATGTTGCCTTGACCCGGTGGCGTCGGGGCTCAGATGTCCGGCCAGAGATCGCCCGGATTGTCGCGGCTGTGGCCGGACGGGATGAACAGGCGGATCATCGCCTGCTCGGCCATTTGCCGGATCACCGGGGACTCAGCGCCCTCCACTTTTCCCGCATAGGTCACGGCTGACAGGATCGGCTGGCTGCCGTTGCAGAAAGCGACCAGGGCGATGAGGTCATCGCCTGAGAGCGCCTTCGCCACCGGCCGCGAGGGGCCGCAGACTTCCACAGAGGTGATGCCCGGAGCGGGCGAGAACTGGACGACCAAGCGGACTTCGGGCTTTGCCGCTCGCGTCCGATCGGTGGTGAAGCTCGCCTTGAAGCCTACGCTGGTCTCGCTCGCGGCCGTGGCGAAGGATCGGGCGACATCGCCTGCGAACGGGTTGTCGCGCACTTCCAGCAGGACCGGGCCGGCGGCGGCCGCGTCCTGGAGGTTGGCGCGGGCGACCTCGGCCGACTGCGGATACTCGTAGGTCACGACCCGCACCATTCCGGCGCAGCCGGCAAGGCTTGTGAGAGCGAGGAGGCAGGCCAGGGTGGACAGACGGCTATGGCGCATGGGGATTCCCAGGAAGGTCAGACTCTCGTCCCTCATGGTACCAGCCGCCGCAACGGATTGCTGCCGCCGTCCGGCTCGCGGACGAACATCCTGAGCATGGCCTGCTGGGCGAGATCCCGGAGGATCGGCGAATCCGGCCGGTCGGGGCGCGGCGCAGTCGCTGCTAGAGAGAGAATCGGACGGTCCAGATGGCAGAACGCGACCAGGGCGGTGAGGCGGGCGTCCGACGACCGTTGCCTGGCGCTCTGCTCCGGACTGCAGACGGCGGCAGAGGTGAAACCGGGGGCGGGATCGAACTGCACCACCATCTTGTACTCGGGCCTGGCCGCTTCCGACCGGAGCGGGGTGAAGCGCGTGACGAAGCCGACGCTGGTGCGGCTCGCGGCCTCGGCCATCGGTGCTGCCACGTCGCCCGTGAACGGGTTGTCTCGAACCTCGAACAGGACCGGGCCGGTGGCCCCGGCATCGCGGAGATAGCCGTTCGCCACCGTCGGGGAATGGGGATAGGCGTGGGTCACCGTGCTGATCTCGTCGGCGCAGCCGCCGAGCGCACCCAGCGCGAGGATCGAAGTGACAAGTCGGAGCTTCATGATCGACCTCCCGGCGACGGTGCCTCTCGACACGTAGTCGTCAAGGAGGCTTCGGCCAAGACCCGCTCCGGCGACCTACATCACGAGTCCGCCATCGACGATGTAGGCTTGGCCGGTGGCGAAAGAGGCCTCGTCGGATGCCAGGAACACGGCCAGCGCCGCCATCTCCTCGGCGGTGCCGAGACGGCCCATCGGCTGGCGGGCGATGAAGGCCTTCCGGGCCGCAACGGCGTCCGCATTAGCGTTGATGCGCTCGTCCAGCGACGGGGTCTGCACCGTGCCGGGACAGATCGCCGAGCAGCGGATGCCCTTGCCGACATAGTCGGCGGCGACCGACTTGGTGAGGCCGATCACGGCGGCCTTGCTGGTGCCGTAGATGAAGCGGTTGGGGATGCCCTTCACCGACGAGGCGACGGACGCCATGTTGATGATCGCGCCGCCGCCCTTGGCCAGCATCCCCGGCAGAAAGGCCCGGATCATCCGATACATCGAGCGGACGTTGAGGGTCATGGCGAAGTCGAAGTCCGCCTCCGAGCACTCCAGGATCGAGCCGTTGTGGACGATGCCGGCGACGTTGAAGAGGACGTCGGCGGTGCCGACCGCCTTGCCATAGGCCTCGACCGCCGCCGGGTTGGTCACGTCGAGCGCCTGGCAGGTGACGTTCGGCAGCTTGGCGAGGTCGGCCAGCTTCTTCTCGTCGATGTCGGAGGCGTGGACGCGGGCGCCCTCGCGCTGGAAGGCCTCGACGGAGGACCGGCCCATACCCTGGCCGGCGGCGGTGAC
>CAXNIC010000207.1:0-8862 GCA_964201945.1 Alphaproteobacteria bacterium | reverse complement strand
TGCCGTGCTTGACCAACCCACGGAAGACTGACATCACCATCAACATCCAACGGCGCTGCAAGCGCCCGCGCCACACTGGTCGCGATCGATCGGAACAGGTGGTCGCGATCCGTCGGAATCGGTGGTCGCAATCGTCGGAATGCGCAGTTGATGGCGAGCGCCAGCTGGTTCAGGTCCTTCACCGGGAAATAGGCCCAGCCGGAGCGGGTGAAGTCGGTCAGCGAGGGCTCGAGCAGAGCGCGATCGACGGGGGTGTTTTCCGGCCGGAGGGCCAGATAGTCCCGGGTCATGCGCTCGAGGCGCGAGGTGTCGGCGCGAACGGAGATGGTTGTTCTCCCGGGCGACGGGTCAGGATCACGTTTCCTCCATTCTACCATGGCCTTACCGGCTACGTGTGGACAGCCTGGGAACCGCTCGCTTAGTGTTCAATAAGGTTAATGTTCGGCCCAGGGCGGTCGGTGGCAACGGGAGGCGTGTCATGTCGTATCGGGGAAGCTGGCGGGGCATCGGGCTTGCGGCGGGCGTGCTGGTGGCGATGGCGACGACTGCGGACGCGCAGCCGGTGTTCAAGACGAACATCATCGCCGACCCGGCCATGGTCGATCCGATCACCTATTCGGAGATCATCGCCGGCCGCATCATGGACAAGGTCTATGAGGGCTTCAGCGCCAATACCGCCGAGGGCAAGATCGTGCCGGCGCTGGCGACGGAGTGGAAGGCGAACGACAACGCCACCGTCTGGCGCTTCTCGCTGCGCAAGGGCGTGAAGATGCATTCCGGCCGCGAGTTCACCGCGAAGGACGTCAAATACACCTTCGAGCAGCTGCTGCTTCCCGGCAACAAGGCCGGCCTCAACAGCGCCTATCTCTCGTCGGTCGCCGGCGCCAAGGAGATGAAGGATGGCAAGGCGACCGAGCTCTCCGGCTTCACCGCGGTCGATTCCCACACCATCGAGGTGCGGTTCACCGAGCCGGAAGTGCTGTTTCCGATCTATCCGTTCTACCTGATGGACTCAGGCACCGTCGCCGAGAGCGGCGCCGACTGGGCGACCAAGGTCTCGGCCGGCACCGGCCCTTTCAAGTTCAACTCCTGGAAGCGCGGCGTCGAGGTCAAGATCGACGCGCACAAGGACTACTGGGGCGGCACGCCGACGATCGGCGGCGTCCAGTTCCTGATCGTGCCCGCGGCCGACACCGCGCTGTCGATGTACGAAGCCGGTGAGCTGCATTTCGCACTGCTGGCCGACTCGCTCGCGCGCCGCATCATCACCGACCCCAAGTACAAGGACCAGGTAGTCCAGGCCGCCCGCGCCCAGATCAACTATCTCGGCATGAACCAGAACCTCTACGCGCCCTTCAAGGACAAGCGGGTTCGCGAGGCGGTGTCGCTGGCGCTCGACCGGCCGGCGATGATGAAGGGTCTTTGGGGTGGCACCGCGCTGCCCCTCAACGGCCAGGTGACGCCGGGCGTCGCCGGCTACAACCCCGGCCTGCCCGAACTCAAATATGATCCCGAGCGCGCCAAGCAGCTCCTCGCCGAAGCCGGGTTCCCGGGCGGCAAGGGCCTGCCGCCGATCGAGATCGTCTCGACCGAGCCGTCAAAGGATGAACTCGCCTACTACGCCAACCAGTTCAAGCGCGTGCTGGGCTGGGACGTCACGGTGAAGATCGCCGAGCGCGCCACCCACATCCGCCAGATGAACGCCGGCGAGGTCGCGTTCTTCCCCTGGGGCTGGACCGCCGGGTATCCGGACGCGATGTACTACCTCTCGCAGGTCTGGCACTCGAAGAGCCCGTACAACCGCTCGCGCTGGTCGAACGCCGAGTTCGACAAGGTGATCGACAAGGCCCGGACCGTCTCGAACGCGGAAGAGCGCTACAAGCTCTACAACGAGGCCGAGAAGATCCTGATGGCCGAGTGGGGCACGGCGCCGCTGCCGATCCTCTCGAACATCGCGCTCCGGAAGCCGAACGTGAAGAACGTGACGATGACGCCGTTCGGCTATTCGGACTTCAACAAGATCACGATCAACTAGCCGACTCCTTTCCAGCTAGCGCAAGTCTCCGCCGCCTTCGAAACCCTCCCCCTTGATGGGGGAGGGCAGGGTGGGGGTGGAGCCCAGGACTCGATCGGCGAGGATGTCCGCAGTCACCCCCCACCCCAACCCTCCCCCACGCTTCGCGGGGGGAGGGAGCACGCCGCCGCCTCACTAGCGTGCTCTCCTACGCCCTCCGCCGGCTGCTCGGCCTGGTCCCGGTCCTCATGGCCGTGATCCTGCTGACCTTCGCCACCAACCACATGACGCCGGGCGATCCGGTCGGCACCATGCTGGGCGACCAGTCGGCCAATGTGGTGCTCGCGGCCAAGCTCCGCGCGGAATACGGCCTGGATAAGTCGCTCTGGACCCAGTTCACCGGCTATGTCGCCGGCCTCGCGGTCGGCGACTTCGGCCTCAGCTACCGCTTCGTCGGCGTCAGGGTGACCGACGTGATCTGGGACGGGCTGAAGATCAGCCCGGTGCTGGCGCTTGCCGGCACCGCCGTCGCGGTGCCGCTCGGCCTCGTCGTCGGCATCTTCGCCGCCCTTCGCCGCAACACGATCGCGGACACCGGCGTGATCCTGGCGCTGACCGCCGGCATCTCGATCCCGAACTTCGCGATGGCCGCCTACCTCGTCTATCTCTTCTCGATCAAGCTGGCGGTGTTGCCGGTCGCGGGCTGGGGCAATTTCTCGCAGGCGATCCTGCCGGTCGGCATCCTGGCGATCGCGCCGGCCGCCTACATCGCGCGTCTGTCGCGCACCTACATGCTGGAGGTCCTGCAGCAGGACTACATCCGGACGGCCCGGGCCAAGGGGCTGCGCGAACGCCTGGTGATCTATCGTCATGCGCTCCGCAACACACTGGTGCCGCTGCTCACCACCATCGGCATCATCTTCGGCGGCTTGCTCTCCGGCACCTTCGTGATCGAGACCGTCTTCAACATCCCGGGCCTCGGCCGGCTGGCCATCCAGTCGATCTTCGCCCGCGACTATCCGGTCACCATGGCGATCGTGCTGCTGTTCACCGGCTTCTACACGCTGATCAACCTCGCCGTGGATCTGCTCTACGGCATCGTCGATCCGCGCATCCGGCTGGGCTCGCGATGACGGTGAACGTGATCGAGCCGGCGATTGCGCCGATGAAGTCGGATTTCTGGCCGAAGTTCCGGCGGAACCGCAACGCCATCGCCGGGTCGGTGATCGTCACCTTCGTCGTTCTGGTCGCGATCTTCGCCCGTGTGATCGCGCCCTACGACTACGACGAGACCGACATCCTGTTCACCTGGGCGCATCCGTCATCGGAGCACCTGCTCGGTACCGACGCGCTCGGCCGCGACATTCTCTCCCGCCTGATCGTCGGCGCCCAGGTGTCGCTGACCGTGGCCTTTGCCGTGCTCGGCATCACGCTCACCGTCGGCATCCTGCTCGGCATGATCGCCGGATATTTCGGCGGCAAGCTGGATGCAGCGATCATGCGGACGGTCGACATCATCTTCGCCTTCCCCGACATCATCTTCGCCATCCTGCTGGCCTCCGCCATGGGGCCGGGCATCGTCACGGTGATTGTCTCGCTCTCGGTGGTGTGGTGGCCGGGCATCGCGCGGCTGACGCGCTCGCTGGTGCTCCAGCTCCGCACCGAGCTCTATGTCGACGCCGCCATCGCGTCCGGCACGCCGCCCTTCGTCATCCTCATCCGCCATTTCCTCCCGAACATCGTCGCCCCGCTGATCGTCCGCGCCTCGATCGGCGTCGGCTTCATCATCATGGCGGAGGCAACCTTGAGCTTCCTCGGCATCGGCGTGCAGGAGCCCCGGCCTTCGTGGGGCGGGATGATCCGGGACGGCATCGTCTCGCTTCGCACCGAGCCCTATCTGGCACTCTCGGCCTCGACCGCGCTCGGCCTCACCATCATCGGCTTCAACCTGTTCGGCGACGGGCTCCGCGACATCCTCGATCCGCGGATCAAGGATCGATGACGGTCCAGGCCCCGGTCCTCGAGATCACCGATCTCTCCGTCTCCTTCCAGACCCCTGAGCGGAAGCGCCTCAAGGTCCTGGACGGCGTCACGCTGCATATCGGCAGCGGCGAGGTGCTGGGCGTGGTCGGCGAGTCCGGTTCCGGCAAGTCAGTGACGGCGCTCTCAATCCTGCGGCTCCTCGGCGAACAGGGCGCAATCGACGCCGGCACCATCTCGCTCGCCGGCCAGGAGCTCACCAAGCTGCCCGAGACGGCGATGCTGAAGATCCGCGGCCGCCATGCCGCGATGATCTTCCAGGAGCCGATGACCTCGCTGAACCCGGTCTACAGCGTCGGCTTCCAGATCATGGAGGTCCTGATCGAGCACCTCGGTATCTCGGACAAGGAGGCCCGGAGCCGTTCTATCGATCTGATGAAGCGGGTCGGAATCCCCGCGGCCGAGGAGCGCATCGACGCCTTCCCGCATCAGCTCTCCGGCGGCATGCGTCAGCGGGTGATGATCGCGATCGCGCTCGCCTGCAACCCGAAGCTCCTGATCGCCGACGAGCCGACGACCGCCCTCGACGTCACCATCCAGGCGCAGATTCTGGCGCTGATGCGCACGCTTCGCGACGAGACCGGCGCCGCCATCCTGATGATCACCCACGACCTCGGCGTCATCGCCCAGATGGCCGACCGGGTGGTGGTCATGTATGCGGGGCAGGTGGTGGAGGAAGGCGTGGTCGGTGAGCTGTTCGCCCGGCCGCTGCATCCCTATACGCGTCTCCTGATGCGCTCGATCCCGCTGGCGCGGAAGAAGCTGGCGCGGATCGAAGCCATCGCCGGCACCACGCCGTCGCCGGCGAGCTTCCCCCCCGGCTGCCGCTTCAATCCGCGCTGCCCCGACGCGGAGGACCGCTGCCGGGTCGAGCCGCAGGTCCTCAGGCGCTTCGCCGATGGCCGCCAGGCCCGCTGCTGGAAGGTAGGGGCATGACGGCGCTGCTCGAGGTCAGGAACCTGACCAAGGATTTCCCGATCGGCGCCGACTTCCTCGGCCGGCCGCGGGCGCAGCTTCGCGCCGTCGACGATGTCTCCTTCGCCGTGGCGCCGGGCGAGACCTTGGGCTTCGTCGGCGAGAGCGGCTGCGGCAAGACCACGGTCGGCCGTCTGATCCTGCGCCTGCTGGCGCCGACCGGCGGCTCCATCCATTTCGACGGCCAGGACATCACCAACCTGACCGAGCCGGAGATGCGGCCGCGCCGGCGCGACATCCAGGTGGTGTTCCAGGACCCGTACTCCTCGCTGAACCCGCGCATGATGGTGCGCGACATCGTCGGCGAACCGCTCCGTAACTTCGGCTTTTCGCGTACGCAGATCGACGAGCGGGTTGCCGAGCTGATGCGCATCGTCGGCCTGCCGCCGGAATACAGGAGCCGCTACCCGCATGCCTTCTCCGGCGGGCAGCGCCAGCGCATCGGCATCGCACGCGCGCTCGCCGTCTCGCCGAAACTGGTGGTCTGCGACGAGGCGGTGTCGGCGCTCGACGTCTCGATCCAGGCGCAGATCCTGAACCTGCTGTCCGACATCCAGAGCCAGTTCGGCCTGACCTTGCTGTTCATCTCGCATAACCTCGGTGTCGTCCGTCACGTCAGCCACCGCATCGCGGTGATGTATCTCGGCCGGCTGGTCGAGCTGGCGAGCGAGGACGCGCTGTTCGAGCGGCCGCTGCATCCCTACACCTCGGCCCTGATCGCCGCCGTGCCGGAGCCTGATCCCGCGACCCGCGGCAAGCTCGCGGTGCTGCCGGGCGAGATCCCGAGCCCGCTCGACCCGCCGCCGGGCTGCCCCTTCAACACCCGCTGTCCCCGCGCCGAGACGCGCTGCCGCGCCGAGCTGCCGGACTTCCGCGAGCTCGAGCCCGGCCGTTGGGTCCGTTGTCACTTTCCGGGATGATGAACCGATGATCGTCGAACGCACGCAGTACTACGCCAAGCCCGGCCGCGCCGCCGATGTGCTGGCCATCAGGCGCGAGGCGAGCCGCATCCGAGTCTCGCTCGGACTCCCGGCCGGCACGATCTATGTGAAATCGGGCGGCGATGGGCCGGACGTCCGCTGGGAATGCAGCTTCCCGAGCGAAGCCGCGCATCAGGCCGATCTTGCCGCGCGCGACAAGAGTCCGGACTTCGAGAAGATCCGCGGCCGGCAGCGGGATGCGATCCAGCGTTTCGAGCGCCACGTGGAGGCCCGGGATGCCGACGGCCCCGACTGGTGGGGCGACGTTTCGCTCGACGGCCACCCGGTGGTACCGACCGAGCACACGTTCCGCAGCGGCAACCTCGAGCTCAAGGGCTATTTCTACGTGCCGCCGGGGAAGGGGCCGTTCCCCTGCGTGCTGCTCAACCACGGCAGCGGCGTGAACCAGGGGACGCTGGACGTCTCGCGGCCGGGGACCGCGTCCTGGCTGATGAGCTGGGGCATCGCCTCGTTCCTGGCGCACCGCCGGGGCTACGGCAATTCGCCCGGCACGCCCTGGCGCGAGGACTGCCCGGCGCCTTTCGGCACCGACGAGTATGACGGCCAGCTCGCAAAGCGCCTGGACGCCGAGAGCGACGACGTGCTGGCGGCGCTCTCATATCTGAAGACGCTGCCGGAGGTCATTCCCGGCCGGATCGGCGTCATGGGCTCCTCCTTCGGCGGCACCAACACGCTGCTGGCCGCTTCCAAGACCGACCAGTTCCGCTGCGCCGTTGAGTTCGCCGGTGCGGCGATGAACTGGGATAGGACGCCGCGTCTGCGCGAGCTGATGCTGACAGCGGCGCACAAGGTCACCTGCCCGATCTTCTATCTGCAGGCGGCCAACGACTATTCGATCCGCCCGACCATCGAGATCGGCGACTCCCTCAAGAGCACCAGAGGCGTGTACGAGGCGAAGATCTTCCCGGCGCACGGCATCAACAACAACGAAGGCCACCTGCTGGAAAGCACCGGGCAGCTCCGCTGGGGCCCGGACGTGCGGCGCTTCTTCGAACGGTGGCTGTAGATGAAAGGCGTCTGGCTCGAAGACCTGACCTGGGTCGAAGCGGCGGAGCGGCTCAAGGCCGGGCAGCCGGTCATCATCCCGATCGGCGCGCGCTCGAAGGAGCATGGCCATCACCTGCCGCTGAAGACCGATTATCTGTTGGCGCGCGAGTTCGGCCAGCGCATTGCCGACGCCCTGCCGGTGGTGGTCGCGCCTGTTGTCGACTTCGGCTACTACCCGGCCTTCGTCAACTACCCGGGCAGCCAGAACCTGCGCGCCGACACCTTCATCGCGGTGCTGACCGACCTGATCGGCAACTTCATCGACCATGGCGTGACCCGCATCGCCGTGGTCAACACCGGCGTCTCGACCGAGGCGCCGCTCCGCATCGCCGTCCGCAACATCTATGACGAGCGGAAGGTGCGAGTGATGACCACCGACATCCGCGCGCTCGGCGCGGCGACCAAGAGCCTGATGAAGCAGAAGCTCGGCGGCCACGGCGACGAGCAGGAAACCTCGATGATCCTCGCGATCGAGCCGAAGTCGGTGAAGATGAATCTGGCGAAGCCCGACTACGGTCACGCGCTGTCGGAGCCGAAGACGGTCTTCTACATGCCGACCGTGTTCGACGGCAGCAAGAATTCCGGCGCCGACTACAGCATCACCGGCGTCCGCGGCGACCCCAGCCTGGCGACGGTCGAGAAAGGCCGGAAGGTCCTGGCCGCCATGGCGACCGAGCTGATCGACGGCCTGAAAGCGATCTATCCCGAGGCCTTCCTGCCGCCATCCGCCAAGCCGAAAGCGGCGCCGCGCCGCGCGCGCGGGGCCAAGCGGCGCAGATGAGCGACGCGGACGTCGTCATCGTCGGCTTCGGCTTCGCGGGCGGCATCGCCGCAATCGAGGCGGCGGAGCAGGGGGCTTCGGTCATCCTGCTGGAGAAGATGCCCGATCCCGGCGGCATCTCGGTCTGCTCGGCCGGCGGCATCCGCGTCGCCAAGGACGCGAAGCAGGCCCTGACCTATCTCGAAGCCACCAATGCCGGGACCACGCCGACGCCGGTCCTGAAGGCGCTGGCCGACGGCATGACCGAGGTCGGCGCCTACATGAAGGCGCTGGGCGATGCGGTCGGCGCCGTCGTGGTCGAGCGCGCGGCCGAGGGCAACTATCCGTTCGCCGGCTACGACACCTTCGGCTTCTCCAATGTCGACGACATTCCCGGCCTCGATCTCGCCAAGACCTTCCCGCATGTCCGCGGCAATCCGGCAGGCGCGCGGATGTTCAAGGTCGTGCTCGACAACGTCATGAAGCGGAAAGCGATCGACGTCCGCCTCGACACGCCGGTCCGCCGCCTGATCATCGAGAACGGCAAGGTCGTCGGCGTTCAGACCGACAAGGGATCGGTGCGGGCGAAGAAGGCGGTGGTGCTGACCACCGGCGGCTTCGAGGCCGACCCGGAGCTGCAGCTTCAGTTCTGGCAGCTGAAGCCGGTGCTCTCGGCGGCGGTCCGCTGCAACACCGGCGACGGCATCCGCATGGCCCAGGCGGCCGGGGCCTCGCTCTGGCACATGTGGCACTTCCATGGCTGCTACGGCTTCCGTCATCCCGATCCGGGCTATCCCTTCGGCATCCGCCTGAAGCGCCTGCCGGACTGGCTGCCGGGGAAGGGCGCGCGCGGCGATGTGCGCATGTCCTGGATCGTCGTCGATCGCTCGGGCAAGCGCTTCATGAACGAGTATCATCCGTATCTGCAGGACACCGGCCACCGGCCGATGGACCATTACGAGCCGGAGATGCAGGCCTATCCGCATGTGCCCGGGCTGCTGATCGTCGACGACGAGGGCCGCAAG
>CAXNIC010000206.1:0-8868 GCA_964201945.1 Alphaproteobacteria bacterium | reverse complement strand
CTGTCGCTCCGCACCCATTGCCAGACTTCGGGCGTCAGCCTAACCGAGCAGGACCCCTACAACAACGTCATCCGCACCACGATCGAGGCGATGGCGGCGGTGCTGGGCGGCACGCAGTCGCTGCACACCAACGCCTTCGACGAGGCGCTCGCACTGCCGACGCCGGCGTCGGCCCGCATCGCCCGCAATACCCAGCTGGTGATCGCCGAGGAGACCGGCATCCCCAAGGTGATCGACCCCTTGGGCGGCAGCTACTACATCGAGAGCCTGACCCAGTCGGTCGCCGACGCGGCGATGAAGCTGATCGACGAGGTCGAGGCCATGGGCGGCATGACCAAGGCGATCGAGGCCGGCCTGCCGAAGCTGCGCATCGAGGAGTCCGCCGCCCGCCGCCAGGCCCGCGTCGACAAGGGCGAGGACGTCATCGTCGGCGTCAACAAGTACCGTCCGACCGAGGCGACCGAGGTCAACATCCTCGACATCGACAACAGCCGGGTGCGCGAGACCCAGCTCGCCCGCCTGAAGAAGCTGAAGGAAAGCCGCGATCCCGCCAAGGTCGAGGCGACGCTGGCCGCGCTCGCCAAGGCCGCCGCGTCCGGCGAGGGCAACCTGCTGGCCCTCGCCATCGAGGCGACACGCGCGCGCGCCACCGTCGGCGAGATCTCGGATTCGATGGAGCAGTCATTCGGGCGCTACCGCGCCACCATCCGCAGCGTCAGCGGCGTCTATGGCGGCGCCTTCCGCGACGACGGCAAGTTCCGCGGCATCCGCGCCGAAACCGAGCGCTTCGCCCACGAAGAGGGCCGCCGCCCGCGTATCCTGGTCGCCAAGCTCGGCCAGGACGGCCACGACCGCGGCGCCAAGGTGATCGCCACCGCCTTCGCCGATCTGGGCTTCGACGTCGACATCGGACCACTGTTCCAGACGCCGGAGGAAGCCGCCCGCCAGGCGGTCGAGAACGACGTCCATGTCGTCGGCATCTCGAGCCAGGCCGCCGGCCACAAGACGCTGGTGCCGGCGCTCCGAAAGGCGCTCGACGCCGAAGGCGCCGCCGACATCCTCATCATCTGCGGCGGCGTCATCCCGCCCCAGGACTACGCCTTCCTGAAAGCGCATGGCGTCTCGGCGATCTACGGCCCGGGCACGAACATCCCGGACGCGGCGGCGGAAGTGCTATCGCTGATCCGCAAGGTGCGCACCAAGGCGGCGTAGGTTCCGATCGAGGGCTATTCCGCCGCGATCACCTCGGTCTCGACCAGCCAGTCGGAGACCAGCGTCTGCACCACGATCGTCGTCGTCGGCACCACCCGGCCGTTCAGCGCGGCGACGCGGGCGTTCTGGTTCGTCTCGGCATAGGCCGGGTCGCGCAGATAGCTGGTCACGCGGACGACGTTGTCGAAGGTCATGCCGGCACTGGCGAGGATCACCCGGATGTTCGCCCAGATGAGATCGAGCTGCTCATCCAGCGTCTTCCCGGGCACGCCCCTCGCATCAAGCCCCATGGTGCCGCTGATGAAGAGGAAGCGCGTCGGCCCTTGCACCTCGAGCGCGTGGATGTAGTCCGGCGTCGCCGGATAGACGCCCTCGGTCGGGTTGCGCGGGATCAGCTTCATGCGGGCTTCATCGTCGCCGCCCGCCAGAGCAGCGGCACCAGGATCAGCGCCACGGCCGGGAAGATCAGCCAGTTGATCGCTTCCCAGCCCGAGGCATGCAGCAGGTTGCCGGAGAAGAAGGAGGCGCAAGCGACCACGCCGAAGATCATGAAGTCGTTGGCGCCCTGGGCCTTGCCGCGTTCTTCGGGCGAATGGCAGTCGGTGATCATCGCGGTGGCGCCGATGAAGCCGAAGTTCCAGCCGATCCCGAGCAGGACCAGCGCGCCCCAGAAATGCCCGATGGCGAGGCCCGAAAGCGCGACGGCGGCCGATGCGGCGATGAGGACCAGGCCGACCGCGGCGATCTTCTCCTTGCCGAAGCGCTGGATCAGGCTGCCGGTGAAGAAGCTGGGGACGAACATCGCCAGCACGTGCCACTGGATTCCCAGCGCCGCGTTGTCGACCGAGTGTCCGTGCCCGACCATCGCCACCGGCGAGGCGGTCATGACGAAGGTCATCAGGCCGTAGGAGACGATGCCGGTCGCCACCGACAGCATGTAGCGCGGCATCAGCAGGATCTCAGCCAGCGGCCGGCCACCGCTTCGAGGCGACACGGCGGAGACGCCGGGGGTTCGCAGCAGGAGCAGCGCCGGCAAGGCCAGGACGGCAAGCGCGACCTGGCTGAGGAAGCTGCCGGCGAAGGGCGCGGCCGGGATGACATCCCGCGTCCAGATCACCAGCTGGGGGCCGATGATCGCGGCGAACAGCCCGCCGACCAGCACGGAAGAGATCGCCTTCGCCTTCAGCGGGCCGGACACGCCTTCGGCGGCGGCAAAGCGATAGCTCTGGACGTTGGCGCCATAGAATCCGGCGACGAAGGTGCCGAGGCAGAAGACCAGGAACGAGGCGGCGAAGATGCCTGTGGCCGCGATCAATCCGCCGGCGGCACCGAACAGGGCGCCGATGAGATAGGCGGAGCGGCGGCCGAGCTGGCGCATCAGGAAGGCCGCCGGCAGCGTGCCGACGGCGAGGCCGAGATTGTAGAGGCTGACCGGCAGGGTGATGAGCGCCGGGTTCGGCGCGAGATCATGCCCGACCAGCCCGCCCAGCGAGATGATGATGGGAGGGCCGGCCCCGCCCAGCGCCTGGGCGACGGTCAGCAGCCGGATGTTTCTTTGGGCGAGCGCGTCTGCCGTCATACCGCCGGCTTCCTTCTACGGCGGCGCCGAAATGCGGATGCCGCCGCAAACGTCTGCGGCAGCATCACGCGTTTCCGGAACCTCTTATTCAGCCGCGATCGGCAGGCTGGCGTCGGTCTGCTTCAGGCCCAGCATCAGGTCCATGTTCTGGACGCAGGCGCCGGAGGCACCCTTGCCGAGATTGTCGAGGCGGGCAACCAGGAGGGCCTGGCCGGAGCCGGCGTTCTCGAATACGAACAGCTCCATCAGGTTGGTGCCGTTCAGCGCGTCCGGGGCGACGCCCGCGGTCGAGGTGCCCATCGGCATCACCTTGACGAAACGCTGGCCGGCATAGCGCTCGGCCAGGATCGCGTGCAGGTCCTTGGCGCCTGCGGTCTTCGCCAGCGTGCGGAGATGCAGCGGCACGTTCACCAGCATGCCCTGGGCGAAGGCGGCATAGGCCGGCTGGAACACCGGCGCGTCCTTGAGCTTGCCGTAGACCTTCATCTCCGGCAGGTGCTTGTGCTTCAGCTCGAGGCCATAGGCCAGATAGACGTCCTTCGGCTTGGCCGTGCTGCGGCCCTCATAGACGTCGATCAGCGACTTGCCGGCGCCGGAATAGCCCGAGATCGCGTTCACCGTCACCGGATGATCCGGCGACATGATGCCGGCATCGACCAGCGGCCGGATCAGCGCGACCGCGCCGGTCGGATAGCAGCCGGGATTGGAGACGCGGGTGGACGCGCGGACCTTCTCGGCCTGGCCGTCCATCATCTCCGGGAAGCCATAGGCCCAGTCCGGGTTCACCCGGTGGGCGGTGGAGGCGTCGATCACCCGGACCTTCGGGTTGTCGATCAGCGACACCGCCTCGCGGGCGGCATCGTCGGGAAGGCAGAGGATGGCGAGGTCGGCGGCATTCAGCATCCGCTTCCGCTCGGCTGGGTCCTTCCGCTTCTCCGGATCGATGCTGACCAGCTCGATGTCCGGACGGCCGCGGAGACGCGCCTGGATCTGCAATCCGGTCGTTCCCGCCTCACCGTCAATGAACACCGCCGGCCGAGCCATCGCACGTCTCCTAAAAATGGGTCATTCAGACAAAGACAGCAGCGAGGCGTTGCCGCCTGCTGCTGTGGTGTCGACCGATATTGTGCGTTCTGTCGCGAAACGATGCAAGTAAAAGGGTCCCCCGGCCTTCGGCCCGGTACCGGAAAGCCCCTCGCCGCCAAAGGGTTGAACGCCGACGACGGCGCCGATCATGTTGCGGTTGACGTAGGCGTTGCCGACCCCGATTCCCCGGATCACCCGCTGCACAGTGCCGTCGATGCGGCTGTGGATGCCGAGCGTGAGGCCGAAGCCGGTGCCGCGGATCTCGGCCAGGATGCGGTCGAGATCGCGGGCGCGGTAACGGACGACATGCAGGATCGGCCCGAACACCTCGCCCGGCAGCCGCCTGATCGAATCGATCTCGACCGCCATCGGCGCGAAGAAGGTGCCCCTGGCGCAGTCCGGCCCGAGATGGGCGCGGGCGACGACCTTGCCCTCCTGCACCATGCGGACGGCGTGGGTGTCCAGCATCCCGAGCGCGTCCAGGTCGATCACCGGGCCGACATCGGTTGCGAGCAGGGCCGGATCGCCGATCGCGAGCTCCTTCATCGCGCCGGCGAGCATGGCGAGAATCTTGTCGGCGACCTCCTCCTGCAGGAAGAGGACGCGGAGCGCCGAGCAGCGCTGGCCGGCGCTCTGGAAGGCGGAGGTGACGGCGTCCTGCACCACCTGCTCGGGCAGCGCCGAGGAATCGACGATCATCGCGTTCTGGCCGCCGGTCTCGGCGATGAACGGCACGATTGGCCCGTCGCGGTCGGCGAGCGCCTTGGCGATCTTGCGCGCGGTGTCGGTCGAGCCGGTGAAGGCGACGCCGGAGATGCGTGTGTCGGCGACCAGCTTCGCGCCGATCTTGCCGTCGCCCGGCAGTAGGTGGACGACCTCGCCCGGGATGCCGGCCTCGTGCATCAGGCGGACGGCGTATGTCGCGATCGCCGGCGTCTGCTCGGCCGGCTTGGCGATGACGGCGTTGCCGGCCGCCAGCGCCGCGGTGACCTGGCCGGTGAAGATCGCCAGCGGGAAGTTCCACGGGCTGATGCAGGCGAAGACGCCGCGGCCGTGCAGCTCGAGCCGGTTCTTCTCGCCGGTCGGTCCCGGCAGCTCGATCGGCCGGGCGAAGTCGGCGCGGGCGCGGGCGGCGTAGTAGCGGCAGAAGTCGACCGCCTCCCGCACCTCGGCCACCGCATCGGGCAGCGTCTTCCCGCCTTCGCGGATGGCGAGCGCCATCAGCGCCGGCATGTGCTCCTCGTAGAGCGAAGCGAGGCGATCGAGCGCGAGCGCCCGGTGCTCGGCCGGGGTCTCGTCCCAGCCCTTGGCGGCGGCCGACGCAGACGCCAGCGCGGCAGCCACCGTCCGCTCGTCGGCCTCGACGATGGCGCTGACCCGGCGTGTTCCATCTGCGGGATCGAAGCCCGGCCGCTCGCTGCCGGCGACGGCACGGCCGTCGACCAGAGGCTCGGCCCGCCAGGGCGCCTTGGCGGCATCCGCCATCGCCTCGGCGAGCTGGGTGAGACTGGGATCGTCGGAGAGATCGAGGCCACGCGAGTTGGCGCGTTCCGGGCGGTAGAGATCGAGCGGATGAGGAATGCGCGGGTGCGGCTTGACGGCGAGGCTCCGCAACCGCGTTACCGGATCGGCGACGATCTCCTCCAGCGGCAGGGACTCGTCCACGATGCGGTTGACGAAGGAGGTGTTGGCGCCGTTCTCCAGCAGGCGCCTGACCAGATATGCGAGCAGGTCCTCATGCGTGCCGACCGGCGCATAGACCCGGCACGGCACCTCGGCGATCACCTGCTCGTAAAGCGCCTCGCTCATGCCGTGCAGGCGCTGGAACTCGTAGGGCACGTTGCCGGCCAGCACGCGGATCGCCGCCAGCGTATGCGCGTTGTGGGTGGCGAATTGCGGGAAGAAGGCATCGGGCGCGGCGATCAGGCGCTTCGCCACGGCGAGGTAGGAGACGTCGGTCGAGACCTTGCGGGTGAAGACCGGATAGCCCAGCCCCCGCTCCTGCGCCCGCTTCACCTCGGAATCCCAGTAGGCGCCCTTCACCAGGCGGACCATCAGCCGGCGCCGCGAGTCCCGCGCGACCTCCGCCAGGTGATCGACCACGGCGGCGGCCCGCTTCTGATAGGCCTGGACCGCGAGCCCGAAGCCGTCCCAGCCCTTCAGCGCCGGCGCCGCCGCGACCGCGGCGATGACGTCGAGCGAGATCTCGAGGCGATCGGCCTCCTCGGCATCGACGGTGAAGCCGATGCCGTGCTTCGCCGCGTCCGCCGCCAGCGACACCAGCCGCGGCACCAGCTCGCCCATGACGCGGGCGCGCTTGCCGTGCTCGTAGCGCGGATGCAGCGCCGAGAGCTTGACCGAGATGCCGGGCGCGACGATCGGTCCCCGCCCCTTCGCGGCCTTGCCGATGGCAGCGATGGCCGCCTGATACGAGGCGAGGTAGCGGTCGGCGTCGGCCTGGGTGCGCGCCGCCTCGCCCAGCATGTCGTAGGAGTAGCGATAGCCCCGGGCTTCCATCGCCTCGGCGCGATCGAGGGCCTCGGCGATGGTGCGGCCCATGACGAATTGGCGGCCGAGGATGCGCATCGCCTGGGTCACCGCCTGGCGGATCACCGGCTCGCCCGAGCGGCGGACGATGCGCTTCAGCACGCCGGTCCAGTCCTGGTCCTCGTCAGCGGCAAGCCCCATCACCCGGCCGGTCAGCATCAAGGCCCAGGTGGAGGCGTTGACGAACAGCGAGTCCGACTGGCCGAGATGGGTGTCCCAGTCGGCGCCGCCGATCTTGTCGCGGATCAGGCGGTCGGCAGTCTCGGCGTCGGGAATGCGCAGCAGCGCCTCGGCGAGGCACATCAGCACCACGCCCTCGCGGCTGGAGAGCGCGTATTCGTGCAGGAAGGCATCGAGCCCGCCGGCGCCGACCCGGCCCTTCCGTACCTCCTGGACCAGTGCCCGCGCCGTCTGCGTCACCTGGCGCATCTGCTCGGGGCTGAGCGCGGCTTCGGCGAGCAGCGCCTCGACCACCTGGGTCTCGTCGGCGCGGTAGAGCTGCGGCAGCCGCGCCCGCGTCCCGCTTGCAGGCGGCGGCGGTCGGTCGAAGACGAAGGAGCGATCCATCGCCGCCGCCGTCATGCCTGCTTCTGGAAGAAGCCGCTGGAGCGTGCCCATTCGAGCACGGTCTTGCGGTACTCCTCGCCGAAATGGCTGGGGAGGAAGGGCGAGGCGCCGGCGAGGTCGACCGGAACGAAACGCTCGCCCTCCCGCCGCATCGCCCAGAAGCCGGTATATGACGAGACCGGACCGAGGGCTTCGGCGACGGCGAATGTCACCCCGGGGTGGAAAGGCTTCCGGTTCTTCGGATCGACGACGGCGTCGCGGTCGATATTGGCGCGGGCGAAGGCCTCGTCGACCTCGGTCAGCTGCTGCTCCAGGTCGTCGCCGCAAAGCAGCCCGCCCTCGGCCACCAGCCGCTTGCCCTCGGCCAGGTCGGCGACGACGTCGGCGTAGTAGTGCGAGCCGTCGATGTAGACGATGTCGAAGGCGCGCTCGCGCAGCATCGACAGCACGTCCTTCGAGCGGCCGCGCAGGTGGTCGACGCGGACCTTCTTCGACACGCAGGAGGCGTTGTGGCGGAAGACCGCATAGGCCAGGTCGACCGCCGCCGCCCGGTCCATGATGCGATAGGCGCCGTCGGCGTTGATGTCGTCGGCGGCGAGATAGGGCGCCCAGGTGTCGACCGCCAGGATCTCGCCCTCGCCGGCGATGAACCGGTCGATGGCGGCAGCCCAGGTCAGCACCGAGGCCCCCATCCAGGATCCGACCTCGAGGATGCGGAGCCCGCTACCTCGCTGGGCGAAGAGCGAGACCGCGGCGGTGAGCCAGAGATGGCGCATCGCGTTCTCGCGGCCGAGCTGCATGGCGTTGAGGGCATCGGGCAGGAACGGCTTGCCCGGGGAGATCAGGCCGAGGATGTCCTTCATCCTCTTATCATACCCGCAGGATGCGGCCTCGGCGATGTGGTCGCGGCGGGCGAGCGTTCGCCTCAGGCCTTGATCGCAAGCGATCAAGGTACGGCTCACGCGCCGCCGCGGAATCTTACGAATTCGCGCGGGCGTCCGAGCGGGGCCGGCCCGCAGCCGCGACAGCGGCGAGGACCCGGCGAAAGCGAGGGCGCAGAACGGCGCGTCCGTGGTCTTTCCTGTTGGAAACATCAACCCCGGCGTGGCACTCTGCGAGTCTTCCCGCCCGGAGCTCCCACATGACCGCCGTCCCCATCCGCGCCCGCTCGACCTCGGCCCAGGAAGAGACGGAGTGGAAGCTCCGCACCGATCTCGCCGCCGTCTTCCGCATCCATGCGCGGCACGACTGGAACGAGCAGATTGGCAACCACCACTCGGTGATGCTGCCCGGCGGCGGCGACAAGCCCCTGTTCCTGATCAACCCGCGCGGCCTCCTGTTCCAGGAGATCACCGCGTCCAACCTGATCGTCTGCGATCTGGACGGAAACGTGGTCGCGGGCACGGGCGAGCTTCGCAAGGTCGCCTTCATCATCCATGCCCGCATCCACCTCGCCAACCCCAAGGCGGTGGCGGTGCTGCATGTCCATCCGCAGTACCTGACGGCGCTGTCGATGATCGACCGGGGTCGGCTCGAGCTCTCCCACATGAACAACCTCACCCTCAACGACCGCATCGCCTATGACGACGAGGCGACCGGCGCGATCACGCTGGACGAGGGCGACCGCTATGCCCGCGTCCTCGGCGACAAGACCATCCTGATGATGCCGGGCCATGGCGTGACCGTGGTCGGCCCCACCATCGAGGAGGCCTTCGACGAGCTCTGCGCCGCCGAGCGGACCGCGATGTACCAGATCACCGCGATGCAGACCGGCCAGAAGCTGCTGAAGCTGCCCGAGCACGCGCGGCGGCGCCATCTCGGCCCGATCGGCGATCGCTGGGATTCACGCATGCATCTGGACGCCTGGCGGCGAATCC
>CAXNIC010000205.1:0-8913 GCA_964201945.1 Alphaproteobacteria bacterium | reverse complement strand
ACCGCGTCCTGGTAGACCGGGACCGGCACGCAGCCGATCGCCTGGGCCGCGCACATCGTCCAGTAGAGGCGGGGGCGGTTGTCGCCGACGATGGCGATCTTGTCGCCGCGCTTGGCGCCGAGTGCGGCGAGCCCGGCGGCAAGCGCCCGGGTCTCCTCGAGCACCTGACTCCACGTCCAGGTCTGCCAGATGCCGAGATCCTTCTCGCGGCTGGCTGGCCGGCCGGCGAAGTCACGGGCATTGGCGATCAGGACCTTGGGGAAGGTGTTGGCATCCCTCAGGCGCGCGCGCGCCCGGCTCGCCCCGATCACCGGCGTGCTCACGCTGGTCCGCTGGATCCCGTCCATGCCCGACGCCTCCTCGGCCTCCCTCGGCTGGATTCGTTAACCCTCTTAAGGGGTAAATCCTTGCACCGATGGAGAAAATTTAATACGCGCTGGGCCGGGACGGGTCAAGGCGCGGCCGGGCGGTATCGAGGCGTCCGATGCCCGTACCATCGGAGGGTTGACGCGCTATGCCCGAGACAGAAGCGGCACCCCTGAGATCGCCTGGACGAAGACCGCGAGCGTGATCAGGCAGACGGCCGCGGCGACGGCGATGATCGCCGGTTTCTGAAGCCGGTCCGGCAAGACCATTCCGCCGATCCAGGCGGCGGCGGGCAGGATCTGGATCAGGTGCAAGCCGACGAAATGCGCGACGCGCAGGTCGCCTCCGGTACGCGACCAGCCGAAGACCGGCAGCCCCCCGAGGTCCGTGGGCTGGCCGCCGACCCAGTGTCCCGCCTGCGAGGACATGTAGGCGCCGGTGATCCCGCCGACCACGCTGCCGAGAACGAGGCCGAGGCCGGCGGCGAAGGCGATCGGTCGGGACGTATCGCCCTGGCGCAGGATCAGCGCCCCGATCCAGCCGGAGGTCGCCACCAGCACGACCGCGCCGACGCCCATCAGCGTGTACATGAGTCCCGCGATCGGGGTTCCGACGTTGTAATGCGAGGCCTCGCCGCGCGACGCCTGCAGCACGATGTAGGCGATCTCGAAGAACGCGGCGGCCGTCATGGCAATGGCGAGGCCCCGGACGAGGCGACCCTGGCGTTCCGGCAGGAACAGCATCAGCCAGGCGACGCTGAGGAGGTGGACCGCGAGCGAGACCTCGAACTTCAGCGGCTTGATCCAGACGCTGATGCCGTTCAGCGTCCGCGTGTCGAGACCCAGGGCGGCGAGGGTCGGGATCGTCGCCAGAAGCAGGAAGATGGCGGCCCCGGCCAGCAGTGGCTGGCCTCGATAAGCGAGCGCGATGGCCTCGCCCGGCGAGGGCAGGCTTCGGGCGCTGTTGGCGGGAAGGGTGGCGGACATTCTAGGGCCTCCTTTCGAGGCGGGCGCCGAAGGCCCGGCCGAGGCCAAGCCACAGCAGCAGGCCGGCCGGACCGAACAGGAAGACGAGGGGCAGGACAGGGAGGAGCAGCGCCCGCGGGAGGCCGCGGGCCTCGGCGTCCCGCACGATCCAGGCGCCGACGAACAGGTCGAACGCCAAGTAGTGGACCCAGCCGGCGAGCAGCAGCCAGGGGGAGCGGAACAGCGCGCTTACGTCGGCGAGCGACGAGAAGCCGCCCTCGCCGCTCCACCAGTGGACCGCGATGATGGCGGTATAGGCGATCGAGAGGCCGATCGGCACCGCACGCCCGGCGAGGGTCTCCTTCAGAAGCGGCGACCGAAGCACGATGCCGAGCGCCAGCGTCGCCCAGCCGCCGAGCGCGGCGAGGTTCGCGAACCGGAACAGGGCATCGGGAGAGAGGGTCTCGGCGAACATACAGGCCTCGATCTGGACAGTGTCGCAATCGCAAGCTTGCGCACCGATCTGGCCGCTGTCAAGATTATTTGGACATCGGAAAGATCGAGATCGGCTGATTGTGACCACCGACGCGCCCGACCCCACAGCCCGGCCCTACCACCATGGGGACCTGTTCGACGCGCTCGCCAGGGTCGCCGAGGAGCTGGTGCGGGAGACCGGCATCCACGGCTTCTCTCTGCGCGAATGCGCCCGCCGGGCCGGGGTCGCCCACAGCGCGCCCGGCCACCACTTCGGCGACGTCACCGGACTCCTGACCGAGGTTGCGGCCCGGGGATTCGAGAGGCTGACCCTTCGGATGCAGCAATACAGGGCCGGGGCCGAAGGGCCGGAGGCGCTGGAGCGCATCGCCCGCGGCTATGTCGATTTCGCGCTCGAGGATCCGGTCGTCTTCGTCCTGATGTTCCACTCCGACCGGGTCGAGCGCGGCAGCCCGCGATGCTCGCGTGCCGGCGACGCGGCCTTCGGCGAGCTGGTTTCCGCCGTCGCCTCGGCGAAGGGCGACGATACGCGCGACAACGACGTGCTCCGCTTCGCCTGGGCGGCGATCCACGGCATCTCCATGCTTCTGGTCGATGGCCCCCTGATGCCGGCCGGCGGCAACCGGCGGGGCGGCTCAAGCGATCTCGCCGAGGGAACGATCCGGCGGATCGTCCACGCCGTCATGAGCTACGTCGAGCCGGCCTAGGGCCTGCTTCGCTGCGTCTGGCCTAGGCGCTCGTGGCTCGTGTACCGTACCGGACATGGCCGATGCAAAACTGCCGCGCTTCGACACGCTCGCCCTCCATGCCGGGCAGCGCCCGGATCCGACGACGGGCGCCAGGGCGCAGCCGATCTACCAGACGACCTCCTTCGTCTTCCGCGACGTCGACCACGCCGCCTCGCTGTTCAACCTGGAGCGTGCCGGGCACATCTACTCGCGCATCTCCAACCCAACGGTGGCGGCTCTGGAGGAGCGGATCGCGGCGCTGGAGGGCGGCGTCGGCGCGGTCTGCGTCTCCTCCGGACAGGCGGCGCTGCATCTGGCGATCTCGACCCTGATGGGCGCGGGCGGGCACATCGTCTCGTCGCGCTCGATCTATGGCGGCTCGCACAACATGTTCGTGCACACGCTGCCCCGCTTCGGCATCACCACGACCCTGGTCGATCCTCGCAATCTCGACGGCTTCCAGGCGGCGATCCGGCCGGAGACGCGGCTGGTGTTCGGTGAGGTACTGGGCAATCCGCGGCTCGAGGTGCTGGACATCCCGAAGGTAGCGAAGATCGCGCACGACGCCGGCCTGCCGCTGATGCTGGATGCGACCTTCGCCACACCTTTCCTCTGCCGCACCTTCGACCATGGCGCCGACATCGTCATGCATTCGGCGACCAAGTGGCTGGGCGGCCATGGCATCGCCATCGGCGGGGCGCTGGTCGATTCCGGCCGCTTCGACTGGGAGGGCGGCAAGTTCCCGACCTTGACCGAGCCCTATGCGGGCTATCACGGGCTCGACTTCGCCGAGGAGTTCGGGCCGGAGGCCTTCCTGATGCGGGCCCGCGCTGAAGGCCTTCGCGACTTCGGCGCCTGCATGAGCCCGACCAACGCCTTTCACATCCTGCAGGGCGTCGAGACCCTGCATCTCCGCATGACCCGTCACGTCGAGACCGCGTTCAAGGTCGCGCGCTTCCTCCAGACTCACGCCGCGGTCGCCTGGGTGCTCTATCCGGGTCTCGAGACCCATCCCGACCACGCGCTGGCGAAGCAGTTGCTGCCGAAGGGAGCGGGGTCGATGATCGCCTTCGGCATCAAGGGTGGGCGGGCTAAGGGCCGCGCCTTCATCGAGCGGGTGAAGCTGTTCTCGCATCTCGCCAATGTCGGCGACGCCAAGTCGCTGGTGATCCACCCGGCCTCGACCACGCATCAGCAGATGAGCGCACCGGAGCTGGACGCGGCCGGCGTCGGCGAGGACCTGATCCGGCTCTCGATCGGCCTCGAGGACCCCGACGACATCCTGGAAGACCTCGACCAGGCGCTGAAGGCCTCGCAGAAGGGCTGACGATGGAACTCACCGTCGACGGAAGAGGCGTTTTCGCCGGCACCGGCGGGCGCCCGCTGGACAAGGACCGGCCGCTGGTCGTGCTGCTGCACGGCGCCGGCATGGACCACACCGTCTGGGTTCTGCAGGCCCGCTTTCTCAGCCACCATGGCTTCTCGGTGCTCGCCATAGATACACCGGGGCATGGCCGCTCCACCGGCCCGCCGCTGGCCACGATCGAGGCGATGGCGGACTGGACGGCGGGCGTCATCGCCGCGTCCGGCTTCGCGCGCGCCTCGCTGGTCGGCCACAGCATGGGCGCGGCCGTGGCGCTGACGACCGCGGCCCGGTCGCCGGACTGGGTCGAGCGGATTGCGCTGCTCGGCGCCTCGCTGACGATGCCCGTCCATCCCGGGCTCCTTGCCTCCGCCAGGGACGGATCGACGCTGGCGCCGGATCTGATGACCTCGTGGGGGCTCGGCCGCTCGGCCCAGATCGGCGGCCACCCGACGCCGGGGCTCTGGCTCACCGGCGCGGCGCGGCGGCTGATCCAGAAGGGCACGGGACCGGCTCTCGCCGCGGATCTCCAGGCCTGCACCACCTGGAAGGGCGGCGAGGCGTCGGCAGCTAAGGTCCAATGTCCGGCGCTGGTCTTCGCCGGGGCCGAGGACCGCATGGTGCCGGCCAAGTCGACGAAGGAGATGGCGGACGCGATCGCCGGCGCGGAGATCGTCACCATCCCCGCCTCCGGTCACATGATGATGCTGGAGACGCCGGACGCGGTCGTCGATGCACTCCACGGCTTTCTCAAGGGATAGCGATGGCGGAAGCGGTGGAGACGCGGGCGGACTACGGCCACTGGCTCGAGATCCCGACCCGCTGGATGGACAACGACGTCTACGGCCACGTCAACAACGTGGTCTACTATTCCTACTTCGACACCGTCATCAACGCCTACCTGATCGAGGTGGGGAAGCTCGACATCGAGCAGGGGCCGGTGATCGGGCTCTGCGTCGAGTCCCAGTGCCGCTACTTCAGGCCGCTGACCTTTCCCGACCGCATCGACGCCGGGCTTCGCGTGGGCCGGCTTGGCAGTTCCAGCGTCCGCTACGAGGTCGGGCTCTTCCGCTCGGGCAACGAGGCGCCGGCGGTGGCCGGCCACTTCGTCCATGTCTTCGTCGACCGCGCCGGCCGCAAGCCGACGCCGATCCCCGAACCGATGCGCTCGGCGCTGGCGCGCCTGGTGCGGTCTTAGCCAAATTTTCCTGTGGCCATCGTTGCCGACCCGTTCCATGGTTGGGACATGACGACTGCCATGCTTTCGCGCACCTATGACGAGGCGATGTCGCTGCTGGTGGAGACGCGGAACTATCTCTCGTTCCGCCGCCAGGTCGATGACACCCGCATCGAGCCGATGGACCGCCTCAAGCTCACCCGCGAGTCGTTCCGGCTGACCTCGCGCCTCGCCCAGGTGATGGCCTGGCTGATGCTGAGGCGGGCGGTGGTCGAGGGCGAGATCGCCGACGACGAGGCGCGGCGGCCTGAGCACCGGCTCGCTGGCCACGACGTCTGCTTAGCCCGTGCCGATGATCTCGGCGACTGGCTGCCGGAGGGGATGCGGGGGCTGCTGGAGCGGAGCCAGGCGCTCTACGAGCGTGTCGCCCGGCTGGATCGTCTGCTCAGCTAGAAATGAAAAGGCCCCCGTCCGGGGGACGAGGGCCCTTCCGAAAACACGCGGTTCGTTCAGGCTTTCTTGATGCCCAGATTGGCGAAGCGCTTGTTGAACTTGGCGACCTGGCCGCCCGAGTCGATCATGCGATGGACGCCGGTCCACGCCGGATGCGACTTGGGATCGATTTCCAGGCGCATGGTCTCGCCTTCCTTGCCCCAGGTCGACTTGGTCTCGAACTCGGTGCCATCGGTCATCACGACCTTGATGGTATGGTAATCGGGATGGATCTCGGCCTTCATCGTCTGGCTCCAGCTTGAAGCGCGGGCTTATACAAGAGGGGGCCCCGGAGGGCAAGGGGCTGGCCCCGCCCTGGCAGCATTTGGAGCGGTAATGTTCGTAATGAAGGCCACCCGCGAACAGATCGTTCGTTTCCTGCCGCAGGGAAGCGTCGGCGCCGAGATCGGCGTCGCCGAGGGCGATTTCTCCCAGGTCCTGATCGAGGCGGCCCGGCCCCGGCGCCTGCACCTGATCGACCCCTGGCTGCGCCAGGACGACGCTGTCTACGCTGCCGACCCAAACAACGTGTCGGTGACCGAGGCCGACCGGCGGCATGACGCCGTTCGGACCCGCTTCGCCCCGGCCGTCGCCGCAGGCCAGGTCGCGATCCACCGGGCTTTCTCCCACGACGCCGTCCGCGACTTCGCCGACGGCAGCCTCGACTGGATCTACATCGACGGGGCGCATCATTTCGACGCGGTGGCCGCCGACCTCCGGCTCTATGCCCCGAAGGTGAAGCCGGGTGGCCTGATCATCGGCCATGACTACGCCGCCAATCCCGGCGCCAGGGCGATGAATTTCGGCGTGGTCGAGGCGGTGAACCGCTTCGTCGCCGAGGGGCAGGCCGAGTTCCTGCTGCTGACGCATGAGGACTTCCCGACCTACGTGCTGGCGAAGCCGCCGGCGTCGGACGAGGCGCGGAGGCTGGTCGGGGCGGCGCTGCACCATCACGACATCCTGGTCGAGATCCGGTGGCCGGAGACCCGCCGCTTCGAGCAGTACCTCGCCACCGTCACCGACGAGGCCGGCACCCCGGTCAGACAGCAGGTGGTATTCGCGTTCGAGTAGCGGCGGGGGCGTAGCGGTCAAGCAGCGCGTCGGGCAGCGCCATCAGGCGCGGAGTCTCGGTCCACAGCAGCAGGCATTCGACCGGGCGGCCGGGATAGATCTGCGTCAGGACGGCGCGGTAGGCCGCCATCTGGCGAAGATAGAGCGGCGCCACCCGGGCGACCTCGGTCGGCGCCGGGCGGTTGGTCTTGTAGTCGACCACAAGCACTCGGGTAGGAAGCGCCACCAGCCGGTCGACCTGGCCGGACACCACATGCGGGCCGACCACGCCGGTGATCGGCACCTCGGGCCGGCTGCCCGGTCCGAACAGGGGTTGCAGCGCCGGGTCCTCCAGGATTGCCAGGGTCTCCGCCAGCAGGGTCTCGACCTCGGTCGGGGTCAGCCCCTGGCCGGGGCGGCCGAGCCAGCGGCGGGCGGCGGCGGGACGCGCCGCGGGCGCCAGGTCGGGCAGCGACTGCAGCAGGCGGTGGACCAGGCGGCCGCGGCGAAAGCGCAGCGCGTCGTCGACGATCAAGGGCGAGCGCACCGGCGGCTCCGGGTCCTCCGGCCGGCTAGGCGCCAGCGGCCGGGGTGGGGTCGGCTCCGGGCGAGGAACTTCCCGCGCCCAAGACGGCAGCCCGGGGGCGGCGGCGGTTGCGGCGAGAGGTTTCGGCGTCGCGACCGGGGCGGTCTGCGGGGTGACGTAGCGCCGGGCCGGGCGCTCGACCACCGGCTCGACGCCGGGCAGCGTCTCGACTGCAGCCGAGATCAGGTCGTACCAGGAGGTCCCGGTCTTCCTGTCGCTGTTGCGCCAGCCGCCGATGTAGAGGCGGTCCTCGGCCCGGGTCATGGCGACGTAGAGGAGGCGGCGATGCTCCTCCTCGGCGCGGGTGCGGGCGGCGGCGCGGGCGCGGCCCGCGACCGCATCGGCCTCCTCGGCCCGCGGGCACCAGACCGGCAGCCCGTCCTCGGTCCACAGTACGCCGGCATCGTCGCGGAACGGCGCCACCGTGTCCGGCAGGATCACGATCGGCGCCTGCAGCCCCTTGGCGCCATGCACGGTCATGACGCGCACCTCGTCGCGGACGCCATGCTCCAAATCGCGCTTGATGTCCTCGGCCGCGAGCTCGAGCCAGTGGAGGAAGCCCTGCAGCGATGGCGGGTGCACGCGCTCATGCGCCAGCGCCGCGTTCAGGAACTCCTCCAGCGCATCCAATGACTCCGGCCCCAGCCGCGCCTGGATCTGTCGCCGGCCGCCCAGTGGCCCCAGCACATAGGCGAAGAGCTGAAAGGGCGGCATCAGGTCGACGCGTGCCAGCAGGTCGGCGATCAGGTCGTGGGCGCGGGCGAAGTCGGCATCCTCGCCGCGGAGCTGGGCCACGCGCCGCCAGAGCGAGCCGTCCCGGCCATGGGCCAGGCGGAAGAGCTGGTCTTCGGAAAGACCGATCAGCGGCCCCTTCAGGACCGTCGCCATCGTCAGATCGTCCGACGGCAGCAGCAGCGCGTGGCCCAGCGCCATCAGGTCCATCACCGCCAGCTGGTCGGTGAGCAGGATGCGGTCGGCGCCGGCGACCGGTACCTGCAGCTGCTTCAGCGCCTTCACCAGCGCATCGAGGAAGGTGCCGCGCCGGCGCACCAGCACCATGACGTCGCCCGGTCGGATCGCGCGTCCCTGCGCCGGCAGCAGCTCCTTCTTGTCCACCCATTCGTGGATGCGCCGGGCGATCACGCGCGCAAGGCGCGTCTCGGGATCGTCGCCTTCGCGCTGATCGACCGGCGGCGACCAGGGCAACGGCTCGTCGCGTCCTTGCGGCTCTTCGAGCGGCCACAGCTCGACCAGGCCCGCGGTGCCTTTGCGATGCGGCACATGGCGGATCTCCATCCCTTCCGGCGAGACGCCGACCCGCACTTCGGGCCGCGCGAACACCTCGTCGACGAAGCTGAGCACGGCCGGGGTCGAGCGGAACGAGGTCTCCAGCTGCACTTCCTGCCATTCGCGCGATGCGGCGCCGACGCGCATGGCGAAGTGCAGGCGCATGCGCTGGAACTCGTTCGGGTCGGCGCGCTGGAAGCCGTAGATCGACTGCTTGTAGTCGCCGACGGCGAAGACCGTGCGCGCGACCTCGCGGGCGCCGGTGCCGGCAAAGAACTCCTCGGCCAGGCGCTCGACCACGTGCCACTGGTCGGGGTTGGTGTCCTGGGCCTCGTCGATCAGGATGTGGTCGAGGCCGCCGTCGAGCTTGAACAGCACCCAGGGCGCCACGCCCTCCATCGACA
>CAXNIC010000204.1:0-8927 GCA_964201945.1 Alphaproteobacteria bacterium | reverse complement strand
CGCCGTGTAGGGATCGGCGAGGTGTTCCAGGCAATGGCTGGAATGCACGAAGTCAACGCTCGAGTCGGCGACGCCGGCCATGACCATCGCATCGCCATCGGGCATGTCCCAGGGCCTGACCGACCTGACCTGAGGGAACAGCGGGCCGTAGTTTCCGACGGAGTCCGCCCCTGAGCCGATGTCGATGCCGTCGCCGACCAGGTACCTGGTGGCGAAGCGCTGGTCGAAGATTCGCCTCAGGATCGACTTGCTGGTCTCGTGCATTCTCAGGCTCTCGGCAGGCGGCAACGGGGAAACCTAGGGCCACCCTCCCCGCTTCTCAAGGCGGAGGAAGCGCCCCTCCCCGCCCGGGCGCACGGCGGGGGTGGGCTGGGCGACCGAAACCGCCATTGACAGCCCCGGGGGACGGACGGCATAAGGTGCGCCTCCTCCTGCCCAGGTGGCGGAATTGGTAGACGCGCAGGTTTCAGGTACCTGTGGCCGCAAGGCTTTGGAAGTTCGAGTCTTCTCCTGGGCACCATCACTCTGATGACCATTCACCTCCATAAAGGCGACCTGCCGGACGGCCTCGATCTCGGGGCCCTGGTCGCCGTCGATTCCGAGACCATGGGGCTGTCGCCGGCGCGCGATAGGCTCTGCCTGGTGCAGCTCTCGGCCGGCGACGGCGTCTGTCATCTGGTGCAGTTCGCCAACGGCGTCTACCAGGCGCCGAACCTGGTGCGGCTCCTGACCGATCCGAAGGTGACGAAGCTGTTCCACTTCGCGCGCTTCGACATCGCCATGTTCCGCCGCCACCTCGGCATCGCCACATCGCCGCTCTACTGCACGAAGATCGCCTCCAAGCTGACCCGCACCTTCACCGACAAGCACGGGTTGAAGGACCTCAGCAAGGACCTGATCGGCGTCGACGTGTCGAAGCAGCAGCAGTCGTCGGACTGGGGCGCGGCGACGCTCACCGAAGAGCAGCTCCGCTACGCCGCCTCAGACGTACTTCACCTGCACAAGCTGAAGGAGAAGCTGGACGCGATGCTGGTGCGCGAGGGCCGCATGGAGATCGCCCGCGCCTGCTTCAGCTTCCTTCCCATCCGCGCCGAGCTCGACCTGATGGGCTGGGGCGACGAGGCCGACATCTTCGCGCACTGAAGCGCGTGCGTCAGCGTCCGAACAGGCGCGGCAGCCACAGCGACAGCTCCGGCACATAGGTCACCAGGATCAGCACGGCGACCATCGCCAGATAGAACGGCCACAGCTCCTTGGTGATCGCCTCCATGGTGACGCGTCCTATGGCGCAGCCTATGACCATGGTTGGCCCGACCGGCGGCGTCACCAGGCCGATGCCGAGGTTGAGCAGCATGATCATGCCGAAATGCACCGGGTCGATGCCGAACTTGGCGATCACCGGCAGCAGGATCGGCGTACAGATCAGCAGCATCGGCGCCAGGTCCATGAAGGTGCCGAGGATCAGCAAGAGGACGTTGATCAGCAGCAGGAAGACGTATTTGCTGTCGGAGATCGACAGGAAGAACTGCGTCGCCTTGGCCGGCAGCTGGATCAGCGCCATCAGATAGGCGAAGGCGACCGAGAAGCCGATCATGATCATCACCATGCCGACGGTGCGGACCACGCGGGCGAGCAGCTTCGGCAGGTCGCGCCACTTGCACTCGCGATAGATCACCATGCTGACGAAGAAGGCATAGGCGCAGGCGATCGAGCCGGCCTCGGTCGCGGTGAACACGCCCGAGAGGATGCCGCCGATGATGATGACGATGGTGAGCAGACCCCAGAACGAGTCGAGCGCGATCCACAGCGCCTGCTTCAGCGGCACCACCTCGCCTCTCGGATAGTTGTTCTTGTGCGACATGATCAGCACGAGAACGATGATCGAGACGCCGAGCAGCACGCCCGGCACGATGCCGGCGAGGAACAGGCTGCCGATCGAGATGGCACCGCCGGCCGCCAGCGAATAGATGACAGCGTTGTGCGACGGCGGCAGCAGGATCGCCTGGATCGAGGCGCAGATCGTGACGTTGACCGCGAAGACGCGCGGATAGCCCTGCTTGACCATCTGCGGGATCATCACCGAGCCGATCGAGGCGGTGTCAGCGACCGACGATCCCGAGATGCAGCCGAACAGGGTCGAGGCGACGACGTTGACCAGCGCCAGGCCGCCGCGGATGAATCCCACGAAGATCTGGGCGAGCGCGATCAGCCGGCGGGCGGCGCCGCCCTCGGCCATGAGCGCGCCGGTCAGGACGAAGAACGGGATGGCGAGCAGCGGGAAATTGTCGACGCCGTCCGAGGTCTTCAGCATCACCGCTTCCAGCGGGATGTCGATCCAGAGCGCGGTGACGATCGCCGAGAGGCCGAGCGAATAGGCGACCGGAACCCCGATGGCGCAGAAGACGCCGAAGGAGGCGAGGAGGACGAAGGCATCCATCGGGCGGCCTCCTACTCGTGCGCCTGGGCGAGGCCGCCGTCACGCGGCTTCGGGAACACCGAGCCGGTCCACAGCCGCTCGATGATGAAGAGGATCGTGATGGCGCCGCCGATCGGCACCGGCAGGTAGGTCAACCCGACCGAGACGATCGGGAATTCGGCGATCACCTGGTTCCAGGTGATCTTCACCAGCTCGATGCCCCAGATGAGCATGAACAGGTTGACGGCGACCATGCCGGCTTCCGCGATCCAGCCCAGCGCGAGGCGGACCGGCGGCGAGACCGCGTCCGGAAGCGCCATCACCGCGATGTGGAGACCGTCGCGGTAGCAGACGCAGGCGGCGAAGAAGGCGAAGACGATCATCAAGAGGATCGCCATCGGCTCGGGCCATTCCGAGCCGCGGTTCAGCACGTAGCGGGTGAAGACGCCCCACGGGATGATCAGGGTCATGACCACGAGGCAGATGGCGGACAGGATCAGGCAGAGACGATGCAGCCCGTCCATCGCGCGAATGTACTGCGCCTTCATCCGGGGGATTCCTCTGGGGAAAAGCAAAAGAAAGGGCCGGCGCTCCGCGAGCGGAGGGCGCCGGCCCGGTTCACTTGGAGAGCGGCCGCTAGTTGACGGCCTGGATGCGCTTCACCAGATCGGCGTACTTGGCGCCGTACTTGTCCCAGACCGGCTTGACCGCGTCCTGGAAGGGCTTCTTGTCCTTGAAGGTGATGACCTCGATTCCGGAGTCCTTGACCTTCTTCATCGACACCGCCTCGCGCTCGTCCCACAGCTTGCGCTGCTCGAACTGGGCTTCCTTCGAGACTTTCTTCACCAGGTCCTGGTCGGCCTTGGAGAGGCCCTCCCAGCTCCGGCGCGAGAACACCAGGATCTCAGGGATGATCAGGTGCTCGGTCAGCGAGTAGAACTTCGCCAGCTGGAAATGGCCGAAGGAGTCGTAGCTCGGCACGTTGTTCTCGGCGCCGTCGACGACGCCGGTCTGCAGCGCGTTGTAGACCTGGTCCATGCCCATGGCGATGCCGTTGCCGCCGAGCGCGTTCATGGTGTCGACGAAGATGGGGTTGCCCATCATCCGGACCTTGAGGCCCTTCAGGTCATCGACCGAGCGGACCGGGCGCTTGACGTTGTAGACGCTGCGGGCGCCGGCATCCATCCAGGCGAGCCCGATCAGGCGGGTCTGCGCGTTGGTGCTGATCTTCTCCATCATCTCTTCGCCGATCGGGCCGTCGATCACCTTGCGCATGTGAGCGACGTCACGGAAGACGAACGGCATGTTGAAGACGTTGAGCTCGTCGACGATGGTGCCGACCGGGCCGACGCTGATGCGGGCGAACTGGAGCGCGCCGACCTGCGCCTGCTCGATCATCTCCTTCTCGCCGCCGAGCTGCATCGCCGGGAACATCTGGATCGAAAGGCGACCGCTGGTGGCAGCCTCGAGCTTCTTGCCCATCGCCTCGACCGCCGCAACGGTCGGATAGCCCGCCACGTGCACGTCGGCGGCCTTCATGATCATCTTCTGCTGGGCCGTGGCCGGCATCGCGACGGCGAGCGCGAGCGCCGCCGGAAGAACGGTCAGCGCACGCCTAGTCCATGTCTGCATGTTTCAATCCTCCCAGGATTCGTTGGCGTTCGTTGACGCCGTCACGGTTCTCAATTAGTCATACGGTCATAGGATGACCGTACAGATTCCTAGCACCGGTCCCGATGACTGACAAGCTCACGCCCTTCCGCCCGCTTTCGCCGCCCCGGAACCTCACCGAGGAGGTGGTCGGCCGGCTTGCCGACGAGATCACCCGGGGCGGGCTCGAGCCTGGCGCGCGCCTTCCGACCGAGCAGGCGATGATGTCGGCGATGGGGGTGAGCCGCACCGTCGTGCGCGAGGCCGTCGCCGCGCTCCGCGCCGAAGGTCTGGTGGTGACCCGCCAGGGCGTCGGTGCCTTCGTCGCCGCCGACGGCAAGCGCCGCCCCTTCCGGCTCGATGCCAACGAGGTCGACTCGCTCGCCGAGGCGATCAAGGTGATGGAGCTCCGACGCGCCGTCGAGATCGAGGCGGCGGGCCTCGCGGCCGAACGCGGCACGACCTCGCAGATCACCGCGGTGAGCGCGGCACTGGACGCGATGGACCGCGCGATCGAGCGGGGCGAGACCGCGATCGACGAGGACCGGGCGTTCCATCGTTCCGTCGCGGAAGCGACCGGCAATCCTCAGTTCATGCGGTTCCTCGAATTCCTCGGCCACTTCGTCATCCCCAGGCGCGCCGTCGCCGACGCCCCCTGGCGGAAGGAGGGCGCCCGGCCGTTCCTGGATCTGTTCCAGAAGGAGCACCGGGCGATCTTCGAGGCGATCCGCGAGCGCTCGCCCGAAGGGGCCCGCAGCGCCATGCGCAAGCACCTGACCAACAGCCTGAAGCGCTACCGCAAGCTCGCCGAAGACCAGAAGAAGGGCTGAGCCCTAGTCGAGGGTCGCCAGCACGCGGTCGACCGCCTCCGGCTCCCGATCGATGATCGTCAGCAGCACCCGGGCCGCGCGATCCGGACGGCGGCGGCCCTGTTCCCAATCCTGCACCGCGCGCGGATCGAGCCCGAAGCGCCGCGCGAACTGGACCCGCGACAGCCTCGTCCGCTTGCGGATGGAGACGACATCCAGGTCGAGCGGAATGACGTGCTCGGTCAATGACAGCTCGCCGCGCGCATGGGCCACGGCCTCACCCAGGGCGGCCTCCACCTCGCGGCCGAGATCGGTACGCCGACGACTCATCCTTGGTGCGCCTTCTTGAGCTCGCTTGTGAACCTGACCCATTGCCGCTTGTCCTCCGGGCTCAGATCCTCCTGCTCGGCCTTGGCATAGACGGTCAGGAGGTAGATCACGCCGGGCGCCGTTAGATGAAAGTAGATCACCCTGGCGCCACCCCGCTTGCCGCGTCCGGAGGCGGCGACCCGAAGCTTGCGGATGCCGCCGGTCCCGGGGATGATCACCCCCGACAATGGCGCCAGCGCGACCAGAGCTTCGACCTCCGCGACTTCCGCTGCTGTAAAGAGTCGCCGAGCCCGCTTCTCGAAAACCCGCGTGCTGACGATCCTCATGGCAAGATCATGCGGCAGTGCCGCAGTTGATGCAAGCGGCCGCGCGGCAATAGAAGGCTGGCGGCGGCCCCGAATCAGGGGCATACTCTCGGCAAGGCAAGAAACATGCCGAAACCCACCGGGGTTCGCGCAACTTTCTTGCCGCCGAGACCTCCTCGCTAGGAAACCCGGTACCAGACTGGTGCGGACCAACCTGAAGACATCGCGGATCGCCGACGCCGAGCCAGGACGACGCGTGCTCGCGCTCGAGGCCGAGGCGCTTGCCGGGCTGTCCGCGCTTCTGGCCGGAGAGGAAGGGGCTGCCGCCTTCGCCGGCGCGGTCGACCTGATGGCGAGCGCCACCGGCCGGGTCATCGTCTCCGGCATGGGCAAGTCCGGCCACGTCGCCCGCAAGATCGCCGCCACGCTTGCCTCGACCGGCACGCCGGCGCAATTCGTCCATCCGGCCGAGGCGAGCCACGGCGATCTCGGCATGATCGCCCGCACCGATGCCGTGCTGGCGCTGTCCAATTCGGGCGAGACGCCGGAACTCGGCGACCTCGTCGCCTATACGCGGCGCTTCGACATCCCGCTGATCGCCATGGTCGGCAAGGCGCCGTCGGCGCTAGCGGACGCCGCCGACGTGGCGCTGGTGCTGCCGCGGGTGCCCGAGGCCTGCCCGCTGGGCCTGGCGCCCACCACCTCGACCACGCTGATGATGGCGCTCGGCGACGCGCTCGCCGTCTCGCTGCTGGAGCGCCGGGGATTCTCCGCCGACGACTACCGCCAGCTGCATCCGGGCGGCAAGCTCGGCGCCCGCCTGCTGAAGGTCGAGGACCTGATGCACAAGGGCCCGGAGATGCCGCTGATCGGCGCCGACGCCCGCATGGCGGACGCCGTGCTGATCATGACCGAGAAGCGCTTCGGCTGCGTCGGCGTGGTCGAGCCGCCCACAGCCGCCGGCCGCCTGATCGGGCTGGTCACCGACGGCGACCTCCGCCGCCACATGGCGCCCGACCTCCTGGAGCGGCCGGTGCATCAGGTGATGACCCGCGGGCCCTGGACCATCGGGCCGCGCCTGCTCGCGGCCGAGGTGCTGAAGGAGATGAACGACCGCAAGCTCTACCGCGCCTTCGCGGTCGACGACGGTCGCCCGGTCGGCATCGTCCACGTCCTCGACCTGCTGCGTGCCGGGGTCGCGTGACGCGCATGGCCGCCCAACCCCTCGCCCAGCCACCGAAGCAGGCGCGGACAGTCCTCGGATCGGTGACGCCGCGTCCGCCGTCGTCGGGCGTCGCCCAGCGGCTGAGCTCGCGCGCCGTCACCTTCCTCAAGGTGACACTGCCGCTGATCGCGCTCGTGCTGCTGGGCCTGGTGCTGGCCTGGCCCCGGCTCAACCCCGATCCGCGCGAGTTCCGTCTCGGCGCCGGCAACATCAGCGCGACGGTCGATGCCGACGCGTCCCGCATGATCAAGCCGCGCTATGTCGGCCTGGACGAGAACAACCAGCCCTATGCCGTGGTCGCCGACACCGCGACCCAGGCCGCCGGCTCGGCCGACAACATCCTGCTCGCCAAGCCCAAGGCCGACGTGACCTTGAAGGACGGAAGCTGGGTTGCGGTCGACGCCCGCGAGGGACTCTACGACCGCGTCCGCCAGACGCTTGGCCTCCGCGGCCAGGTCCATGTCTTCCACGACGCCGGCTACGAGTTCCACACCGAATCCGCCGACCTCGACATGCAGGCCGGCACCGCCTCGGGTGACGTGCCGGTGGAGGGCCAAGGCCCCTTCGGCTATCTCAAGGCCGAGGGCTTCCGCATCACCGACAAGGGCGGGCGCATCCTGTTCACCGGCAAGGCGAGGCTGGAGCTTCGCCCCGAAGCGGCGAAGAAGGGCGCGCCGAAGCGATGACGCCGGCACTCCTCGCTCTCCTCGTGCTGCTCGCGGCGCCGCCGGCCATGGCCCAGGGCTTGGCGCTGGCCGGTGGGGCCTCCAACCAGCCGATCCAGGTCGATGCCGACCAGGGCATCGAGTGGCTGCGCGACCAGAACGTCTACGTCGCCCGCGGCAACGCCACGGCGAGCCGGGGCGGCGTCACCGTCCGCGGCGACAAGCTGACCGCCCGATATCGCACCAAGGGCGAGGGCGGCAGCGAGATCTATCAGCTCGAAGCCGAGGGCAATGTCCGCATCACCTCGGCCAACGAGACCATCCTCGCCGACCGTGCCGTCTACGACGCCGACCAGTCGGTGCTGGTGATGACCGGGAAGGCGCTGAAGCTCACCACCCGCACCGACGTCATCACCGCCCGCGACAGCCTGGAATACTGGGAGAAGCGCCAGCTCGCCGTCGCCCGCGGCAATGCCGAGGCGGTGCGCGACAAGAAGCGGATCAAGGCCGACGTGCTCTCGGCCCAGCTGGTCGAGGGCGCCAACAAGGAAATGAAGCTGAGACGCGTCGACGCCTTCGGCAATGTCGACGTCCGCACCGACCTCGAAGTGGCGAAGGGCGAGAAGGGCGTCTACATGGTCGAGCAGGGAACCGCGACCCTGATCGGCGACGTCCGCATCACCCGCGGCACGAACCAGCTGAACGGCGCCGTCGCCGAGGTCAACCTCAACACCGGCGTGTCGCGCCTGCTCTCGGGCCCCCAGGGGTCGTCCCGCGTTCGCGCCCTGGTGGTGCCGAACAAGGAGCCGCAGCAGAGCAAGCCCGCGGGCACCGGCGGATGAGCGACACCCCCGCCCCCCGTCCCGGCCCGAAGCTGGTCGCCGCCAATGCCGGCCTCGTCGCCCGCAATCTCGGCAAGCGCTTCAAGAAGCGCCCGGTGGTGCGCGACGTCTCGATCGCCGTGCAGCGCGGCGAGGTGGTGGGACTGCTCGGCCCCAACGGCGCCGGCAAGACCACCTGCTTCTACATCATCACCGGGCTGATCGCGCCGGACTACGGCCTGATCCAGCTGGACGGCCACGACATCACCGACCTGCCGATGTATCGCCGCGCGCGCCTCGGCGTCGGCTACCTGCCGCAGGAGGCCTCGATCTTCCGCGGCATGACGGTGGAAGCCAACATCCGCGCCGTGCTGGAAGTGGTGGAGCCCGAGCTCGACCGCCGCCAGGCGATGCTGGACGACCTGCTCGCCGAGTTCTCGATCAGCCATCTCCGACGCACCCCGGCGCTGGCGCTCTCCGGCGGCGAGCGCCGCCGCGTCGAGATCGCGCGCGCGCTCGCCTGCCAGCCCAGCTTCGTGCTGCTGGACGAGCCGCTGGCCGGCATCGACCCGATCGCCGTCAACGACATCCGCGACCTGATCAAGCACCTGAAGGACCGCGGCATCGGCGTGCTGATCACCGACCACAATGTGCGCGAGACCCTCGACATCGTCGACCGCGCCTACATCCTCCATGACGGCCGCGT
>CAXNIC010000203.1:0-8928 GCA_964201945.1 Alphaproteobacteria bacterium | reverse complement strand
ACGCCTGGAGCGACGTTCCCTTCACCGGCCCCAGCGTGCTGGTCACCGGCGACGGCCGGCGTCCGGAATACAAGGCCGTCGCCGAGCGCCTAGCCGACCACATCTGGACGACGCGCGAGCGCAACACCATCGGGCTCCTGCCGATGGAGGAGACCATCGCCATCGCCCGCGAGCGGGCACCGGCCGGAGCCGGGCCGCTCTTGATCGGCGACTACACCGACAATCCCGGCGGCGGCGGACATGGCGACGGCACCAACCTGATCCGGGCCTTGATCGCGGCCGGCATCGAGGATGTGGTGGTCGGCACCATCGCCGATCCCGCCTCGGCCGCGATCGGCCTGAAGGCCGGCGTCGGCGCCACGGTCACGATCGATCTCGGCGGCAAGATCGACCCGCGTTTCGGCGGCTTGCCGATCCGGCTGACCGGCAAGGTCGCCGCAGTTTCCGACGGCATCTACCGCCGCAAGGGCAAGTTCGCGACCGGGACCACCGGCACCATGGGGCCGAGCTTCCTTCTGGACCTAGGTGCGATCCGCATCATCGTCGCCACCTATCGCACGCAGATCGACGATCGCGAGCAGTTCCGCATCTACGGCGTCGAGCCGGAGAAAGCGAACATCCTTGCCTGCAAGGCGATGAACCACTTCCGCGCCGACTTCGAGCCGATGGCCCGCAGGCTGATCTATGTCGATTCCGGCGGCATCTGCTCGCTCGACTACGCGCAATTCCCGTGGACCCGGCTGCGCCGGCCGATCTGGCCGCTGGATCTCGTCTAAAGCCGGAGCGCCGTCAGCGGCGAAGAGCGGCGTCGATCCTCGCCTTCAGGACCGGAATGGAGATCGGCTTCACCAGAATGCCGTTCGCCCCCGCCTGCCGGGCCGCCGCCACCACATCGGGCGTGGCGACGCCGGTCATGATGAAGACGGGCGTCTGCCGCATCGTCTGTTCCTGGTAGCCGCGGATCGTCTTCAGGAAGGAGATGCCGTCGACCGGCTGCATCTGCACGTCGCAGATGATGATGCGCGGACGCTTCTCGACGACGAGCCGCAGTGCCTCGTCGCCGTCCGATGCCTCGATGAAGGCCGCGTTGCGGTATCCCGCCATCCCGGCGATGAGCAGATGGCGGGTGGACGCCTGATCGTCGACGATGAGGATCGTCAGAGACGCCGGTTCGACATGATCCGGTTCACGCATCATGAGGCACCCCTTCAGCCCTGCGCTGCACGACGGGTCTCCTCTCCGATCTCGATCGTCCGGCCGATGGCGGGGCCGAGATCCGCCGCGTCGTTCGACGCCAGGTGCGAAAGCGACCGGCAGGCATCGGCCAGGCGAAGGTAACCGACATTGCCGGCGAGCGAGACGAGGTCATGCGACGTCGCCATCAGCCATGCCTTGTCCTCCGGCTGGTTGGCCACTCCCTCCTGGAACACCCGCCAGTATGCCCAGAAATCCTCATCCAGGCGCCGCAGCCGTTCCGCGCCGACGAGGCGGCGCAAGGTATCGGCCGCCAGTGTGTCGACGAGAGGCCGCAGGTATTCGCGGTCTTGAGCAGGCGCCGACGAACCGGTTCCCGGAGCGAGGGCGGCCGCCAGGTGATCGTCGAGAAGCCGTTCGTCGATCGGCTTGGCGATGTGACCATCCATCCCCGATGCAAGGGCGTGGGCGATCTGCTCCGGCAAGGCGTTGGCTGTCAGCGCCAGGATCGGGGTCCGGCGGCCGGGCGGCTCGCTGCTCCGCATGGCGCGCGCTACTTCGTAGCCGTCGAGATCCGGCAGGTTGATGTCGAGCAGGATCACGTCGAACGTCTCTTCCATCACCAGGTCGATCGCCTCGAGCCCGCTCATCGCGGTCCTGACCTCGTGGCCCCGGGCCTTCAGCATGGCCTCGCCGATCTCCAGGTTCATGGCGAGATCGTCGACAAGCAGGATGCGGCCGGTGCGCGCTGCCCGCACCGAGGGCGATGGCACCGACGCCGGCTGGGGCGCCGCTTCCAGGGGCAGCCGAAGATGGACGGTCGTGCCCCGCCCCTCCTCGCTCTCGAGCGTCAGCGACCCGCCCATCAGCTCGGCCAGGCGACGCGAGATCGAGAGGCCGAGCCCGGTGCCGCCCCGTCCGCGCGAGATGTTGGTCTCGGCCTGCGTGAAGCGCTGGAAGATGGTCGGAAGCTTCGCCTGCGGAATGCCGATCCCGGTATCGGCGACGACGATCGCGAGCGCCGGGGGCGTCTCCTCGGTCGCCGTGACCTTCACCGTGACGCTGCCGCGATCGGTGAACTTGATCGCGTTGCTCATCAGGTTGATGAGGATCTGCTTCAGACGGACCGGATCGACCTTGATCCACTTCGGCAGGTCGACACCGAGCTCCTGTCGCAGCACCAGGCCACGCGCCTGCGCCGCCTCCGACATCATCGAGTAGACCTCGTCGACCACCGCAACGAGAGGCGTCGGTTTCGGGTCGATGGTGAAGTCGCCCGCCTCCAGCTTCGAGTAGTCGAGGATGTCGTTGATCACGGCCAGGAGCTGGTCGCCGGCCGATTTCAGCTTCCGCGTCCAGTCCGCCCGCTGCGCGTCGAGGTCGGTGGCCAGCAGCAGATTGGCATAGCCGATGATTCCTCCGAGCGGTGTGCGGATCTCGTGGCTCATGTTGGCGAGGAATGTGCCCTTGACCTCGGAAGCGTGCTCTGCGACCGCCCGCGCCGCACGAAGCTCGGCCTCGCGCGTCTTCGACTCGGTGATGTCGACGCGAAGGCTGACGGTGCCGCCGTCATGCGTACGGCGATCGCGCATCGCGAGCCAGCGGCCGTCGGCAAGCTGGACCTCGACCCGCTCGCCGGTGCCACGGCGGAACTCGGCGAGGCGCCCGGCGACGTACTCTTCCTCGCGGCCGGCGGCGGCGGGAATGCGCCCGGCGCGGACGTGGCGGCGGCTCGCCTCCTCGAAGCTTATGCCGGCCGTCAACGCCTCGTCGTCGGGCGAAGCGGCCAGCGACAGGGTTGAGGCGGCGGCGGCGTTGAAGAGAACGAGCCGTTCGTCGGCGTCCCACAGCATGAAGACGAGAGGAAGACTCTCGATCGCATCGCTCAAGCGGCCATGCGCCTGGGCGGCCCGGGCTTCGCTCTCGCGGAGCGCGACCTCGGCCCGCTTCAGATTGGTGATGTCGACGCGGAGGCTGACGATGCCGCCCTCCCGCGTGCGATGATCCCAAGTCGCGAGCCAGCGGCCGTCGGCACGCTCGATCTCCCTCGGCTCGCCGGTGGCCTCGCGGATCTGCGCCATCCGCTCGCGGATGTACTCATCCTCGCGGCCGACGGCGGCGGGAAAGCGGCCCAAGCGGACATGGCGCGTGATCGCATCCTCGAGGCGAACGCCCGGGACCAGGGTCTCGCCGCCGGCACTCTTGACGGCGGCGCTGTTGACGACGACCAGACGTTCGTCGGCATCCCACAGGAAGAACGGATCGGCGAGGCTCTCGACGGCGTCGCGGAGGCGGGCATGCGCTTGGGCGGCCCTCGCTTCGCTCTCGCGAAGCGCGGCCTCGGTCTGCTTCAGATAGGTGATGTCGACAAGCGCGACGGCGAGGAAGCCGTTCGGCAGCGGCAGCCAGCTGACGTCGACGACCGTGCCGTTCGGGCGCGTGCGCTCATAGCGCAGCGGCAATCCGGCACGCGCCATCCGCAGCCGCTCGGCGACGAAGGTCTCGGCGTCCTCGGTCCCGTGCTCGCCGCCCGCGACCATGGTGCGGAGCACGGATTCGAACGTCGTTCCTTCGGCCAGACCCTGGGTGCCGCCGAGCAGGGATTCGTACAGCTCGTTCCAGGCCACGGCGCGAAGGTCGCGGTCGAAGACGCAGATCGCCTGGTGGGTCGTGGCGAAGACCATGCGCAGCAGCGTCCCGGTCTCCTCCAGCTGACTGGTGGCGGCATCGCGGCGACGGATGACGACGACCAGCAGCACACCGCCGATCGCAAGGCCGACGATCATCAGCGCGCCCTCGATCGCCGAGGAGACGAGGACCTCGCGGAACGAGGCCAGCGTGTCCCAGCGCGACATCGTCGAGACGACCACCAGCTCGGTCCCCGGAACCGCCCGGTATCCGACGATCCGCTCCATTCCGTCGACGCCGGTTCTCATCTGCAGAGTGGTGGGCTGGACGTCGCGAGGCAGGGCCTGGAACATCGCCGCGGACGGAAGCGGCCGTCCGGTCCATGCCTCGACCGCGGACGTTCCCGTGAGGAGGATGCCGTCCCGACGCGCCAGGAGGACGACGGTGTCCGGACCGAGATTGATCGCCCGGTAGAAGTCGCGAAAGTAGTCGAGGCGGAGGATGGCGTTGACGATGCCGTCGAAGCGTCCGCCAGCGTCTTCGATCCGCCGCGAGACCGGTATGATCCAGGCGTCGTCGATGCGCGAGCGGAGCGGAGCGGAGATGTGCAGGCCCGCGGCCGGATCGTCGCGATGGACGCGGAACTGGTCCTGGTCGGCGATATTGAGCGCCGGCGGATCGCGGAAGGTCGACGAGGCGACCCGATTGCCGGCGGCGTCGCTCCACCCGATGGCCTGGATCGCCGGCGACCCCTCGCGGATCGTCTTGAGAGCCTCGTGAATCTCCGTCGCACCGGCGAGGAGGCCGGAGTCGACGCTGGCGCGGAGCTCGCTCGCCTCCTTCAGCGCGCGGGAAACGCCTTCGAAGGTACACTGGGCGTGCTCGGCGAGAATGGTGGCGGCGTTGAGAGTGTCGCGTTCGGCCCGGGAGATCGCCGTCTCGTAGGCGCTCCTGACCGCATAGCCCTTCGCCATCAGCACGAGCGCCGCCAGCACGAGGACGACGGCGATCGCGAATTTGCTCGTGCGCGAGAAAACTTGAGTCTTCAACCGCCGCTCCGCAGCTCAGGCGTCTGTACCGGGCGCCGCCGGTGGAATCCGAATCTCGGATGAAACCATTGCAGTGGGTCGCATCATCGAAGCTGTCAGGCGATAAAGGAAGATGAAGGGCCGGCCAACCTCGGAGTTGTTACGCGCGCAACCAGGCGCTCAAGCGGCCTCGGCGATCGAGCGCGGAAGCAGCACGGTGATGACCGTGCCGCCGCCCGGCTGGCTCACGATCTCGATCTGTCCGCCCAGTCGCTCGACCAGCGCCCGGGTCAGAGGCAGGCCGAGACCGGCGCCCCGTGGGCGACCGAGGATCGACCGGCCGACCTGGCCGAACGGCCGCATGGCCAGCGACACGTCTTCGGGGCTCATGCCGATGCCGCTGTCGCGGATGACCAGGACCATGGCGCCGCGAATCCGGTCGAGCCGCGCCTTCAGCTTCACCGAGCCGCCGGAGGGCGTGAACTTGATGGCGTTGGTGGTGAGGTTGAGCACCACCTGCAGCAGCTTCGAGCCGTCGGTCTGGAGCGCCGGGAAATTCTCATCGACCTCGACCTTGAGGCGGACTCCGCTGGTCTCGGCGAGGCCGCGCACCATCGAGACGGCGCGGTCGAAGATGTCGGCGACCTTGACCTCGGCGACATTGAGCCGGTCGCGGCCGGATTCGACCTTGGCGAAGCTGAGCGCGTCGTCGCAGACCCGCGCCAGATGCGTCGCCGAATTGTGGATGTCGGCCGCGTAGCCCTTGTAGCGCGCGTTGCCGAGCGGGCCGAAGCTCTGGTCCTTGAGGATCTCCGAGAAGCCCAGGATCGCCGTGAGCGGCGTGCGGATCTCGTGGGCGAGATATGCCGCGACCTCGCCGTCGTTCTTGCCCTCGTTCGTGCTCCGCGCCTCGAGCCGGGTCAGACGATCCTCGGTCTCGCGAAGCAGCGCGCGGGCCTCGTTGAGCTTGCGGGTCGCCACCACCGCGCGGCGCCACGAGGCATGCCAGCGCGCCAGGCCGATCACCCGGTCCTTGAACTCGAGCGGATCGTAAGGAACGCGGATCGCATCGCCGACCGACAATGCCAGCGGCCGATACGCGGCATCGACATAGAGCGAGAGGACGGCCGGGCGCTCGTCCTCGGGCAGCCGCTGCCAGTGGGTGAGCATCTGCAGCGCCGCCGGACCGCCGAAGGGAAGATCCAGCACGATCATGTCGGTCGCCCGCACCGCGGCGATGTCGGGGAGCTGGGCGATGGGGGAGAGCCCCTCGCCGGCCAGCAGCTGACCGAGCTCCCTCGACAGGGACGCCTGGCCGAACACCAGCACGCGCGGCTCGAGCGCAGGAAGAGGGGTGGGCGCTTTCATGGTCACCCCGAAGGATCGCCTGGGAGTCCTTAACCTGTGGTTAAAGACCTCCGAACCTAGGGTTAAAGAACGCGGCCAGCCTCCCCGCCTGCGCCGAAGTTCCGCTCGACGTAGTCCGCAAGGTAGCTGAGGCAGGCTTCGAGCCCCTGAGCGGCCGTGTCGACGACCAGCTCGGGCGCCTCCGGCGGCTCGTAAGGCGCTGAAATCCCAGTGAACTCCTGGATCTGCCCGGCTCTGGCCTTGCGGTAGAGCCCCTTGGGATCGCGCTGCTCGCAGGTGGCGAGGTCGGCGGCGACGTGGATCTCGTGGAACAGGTCCGGGGCGATCCGGCGGACCCGGTCGCGGTCCTCCCGGTAGGGGGAGATGAAGGCGGTGATGACGATGATGCCGGCGCGGGCGAAAAGGGCCGCGACCTCGCCGACCCGGCGGATGTTCTCGGCCCGGTCCTCGGGCGCGAAGCCCAGATCGGCCGAGAGGCCGTAGCGGATGTTGTCGCCGTCGAGAACGGCGACGTGCCAGCCCTTGCGGAACAGATGATGCTCGAGCTCGATCGCCATCGTCGACTTTCCGGCGCCGGAGAGCCCGGTGAACCAGAGGATGCCGCTCCTGTGCCCGTTCGCCCGCCAGCGCTCGGCAAGGGCGACCTGGCTCTCCTCCCGCTTGACGTTGGTCGAGCGGATGACGTCCCGGCGCGAGCGCGCATGGCCGTCCAGCGAGACGGTGCCGCCGCCGGCGACGTCGAAGCCGTCGACCAGCACGAAGCGGCCGGTGCGCGGCAGGATCCGGGCGTCGTCGACCGCCAGGGTCGAGCGTGCGCGCAGCACCACCTCGGCGATCTCGCCGGACAGCACGGCGTCGGCGGAGCGGCTGGCGAGGTCGGCGGTGTCGATCACCCGCTCGATCGTCTGCACCTCGACCTGGTGCTCGGCGGTGGCGAGCTTCAGCTTGTAGCGCTTGCCCTTGACCAGCGGCTGGCGGCCGAGCCAGACCAGCCGCGCGCGGAGGCTGTTGGTCTCGACCGGCCCTGAGTCCTCCAGATGGCCGATCTGGCCGCGCTCGACGAAAATCTGGTCGTCGAGGGTGACGCCGGTGGAGCGGCCGGCCTCGGCCGCGCTCGGACGCCGGTCCTCGGGCCAGGCCTCGATCGTCGCCACCTTCGCCTTCCGCCCGCCCGGCGAGAAGACCAGCGTGTCGCCGACCTTGAGCCGTCCGCTCTCGATGCGGCCGGCGATGATGCGGCGCTCGTCGAATTTGTACACGTCCTGGATCGGGAAGCGGAGCGGCTGCTCGGTGGCAGACGGCGGCGGCAGGAAGCCGTCGATCGCCTCGACCAGGGTCGGCCCGCGATACCAGGCCGTCGCTGCCGAGCGTGACGCCACATTGTCGCCCTCGCGGCCCGACACCGGGATGATTGCCTTGGGCGCGACACCGAGGGACTCGAGATAGGCCCCGATGTCGCGTGCGACCTCGGCAAAGCGGGCCTGGTCGTATCCCACCAGGTCCATCTTGTTCACGGCGACGACGATCTGCGGGAGGCCGAGAAGGCTGAGCAGATAGCCATGGCGGCGCGACTGCTCGCGCACGCCCTCCTTGGCATCGACCACCAGCAGCGCACCTTCGGCGGCGGCCGCGCCGGTCACCATGTTGCGCAGGAACTCCTTGTGGCCCGGCGCGTCGACCAGCGTGTAGGCGCGATTCGCCGTCTTCAGCCACACCTGGGTGGTGTCGATGGTGATGCCCTGGTCGCGCTCGGCCTGGAAGGCATCCAGCAGGAACGCCCATTCGAAGGGCATGCCGCGCTTGGCCGACGACGCGCGGATCGCCTCCAGCTTGCCGTCCGGCAGCGAGCCGGTGTCGTGGACCAGGCGGCCGACGAGCGTCGACTTGCCGTGGTCGACATGGCCCGCGAGCGCGATCCTGAGTGGGGCGATCGGCTCGGCCACTACATGTACCCGGCGACGCGCAGCCGCTCGAAGGAGTCCTCGGCCTCGTGGTCCATGGCGCGGCCGGCGCGCTCGGGCGCCCGCGTCGCCTCCAGCTCGGCGATGATCTCGTCCAGCGTCGCGGCGTTGCTCGCCATCGGGTTGGTGATGTCCTGGTCGCCGAGCGACCGATAGCGCTTGCCGCCCTTGGCGAAGTAGAGGTCGACCACCGGGATCCGCTCGCGCCGGATGTAGCGCCAGACGTCGACCTCGGTCCAATGCAGCAGCGGATGCACGCGGATATGGGTTCCCGGCGCGAAGTCGGTCTTGAACTGGTCCCACAGCTCCGGCGGCTGCTCGCGCACGTCCCACTCCGCGTTCTCGCCTCGCGGGCTGAAATAGCGCTCCTTGGCCCGGGTCGCATCCTCATCCCGGCGGATGCCGGCGATCACGGCCTTCAGGTTCTTCTTCTCGATGAGCGCCTTCAGCGCATAGGTCTTGCGGGCGGACGAGCGCGCGGCCGGCGGCAGGGTCGGGTCCATCTCCTCGACCGGCGGGCAGGGCTCGACCGTGAGATCGAGGCCCCATTCCTGCGCATATCGGTCACGGAACGCGTACATCTCCGGGAACTTTTTACCGGTATCGCAGAACAGCGCCGGGAACGGCACGCGGCCGAAGAACGCCTTCCGGCAGAGCCAGACCATGACGTTCGAATCCTTCCCCAGCGACCACAGAAGGCCGAGGGGATCGAGCTTGTTGAAGGCTTCGCGGAGGATGTAGACGCTCTG
>CAXNIC010000202.1:0-8945 GCA_964201945.1 Alphaproteobacteria bacterium | reverse complement strand
AAGATCGTGCGGCCGCCGCGCATGGACGACCGGCGCCTCTTCCGCTTCGGGCCGAACTACCAGCCGGCGCCGTTCTCGCCGGCGCTCGACTGGCCGGAGCTGGGCGGCTTCGCCGGCGCGGTCGAGATGTGCAACAACAACGGCCATTGTCGGAAGTTCGATGCCGGTGTCATGTGCCCGTCGTTCCGTGCCACCGGCGACGAGCGCCACCTGACCCGCGGACGTGCCAACACGCTTCGCCTCGCGCTTTCGGGCCAGCTCGGCCCCGACGCCATGACCTCCGACGCGCTCTACGAGACCATGGATCTCTGCGTTGGTTGCAAGGGCTGCAAGCGCGAATGCCCGACCGGCGTCGACATGGCGCGGATGAAGACCGAGTTCCTGCACGGTTACCGTAAGCGCCACGGCCTTCGGATCTTCGACCGGCTGGTCGCCTACCTTCCGCGCTATGCCCGCCACGCCTCCCGCCTTCGCGGGCTGCTGGCGCTCCGTGATCGCCTGCCTGTGCTGGCGAAGCTGTCGGAGCGGTGGTTCGGCTTCAGCGCGAAACGCAAGCTGCCGGCCTGGAGTGCCCGCCCCTTCCGCTCGCACGCCGGAACATCGAAGGCCGGCGCCTCACGCGTGGTGCTGCTGGTCGACACCTTCAACAGATGGTTCGAGCCCGAGAATGCACGCGCCGCCATCGCCGTGCTGGAGGCCGCCGGCTACGAGGTGATCGTCGCCGGCGACGAAAAGGAGCCGCCGCTCTGCTGCGGGCGCACCTTCCTTGCCGCCGGCCTGGTCGACGAGGCCCGCGCCGAGGCCCGGCGCATGATCGAGACGCTGAGCCCTTACATCACCGAGGGCCTGCCGGTGATCGGGCTCGAGCCTTCCTGCCTGTTCACGCTGCGGGATGAGTTCGCCGCCCTGCTTCCAAGCGAGGAAGCGCGCCGGCTTGCCGGCCAGGCCATGCTGTTCGAGGAGTTCCTGGCGCGCGAGCAGGCCGCCGGCCGCGCCAAGCTGTCGCTGAAAACGCTGCCGCAGGCGAAGGCCCTGGTACATGGCCATTGCCACCAGAAGGCCTTCGATGCGTTCAAGCCGACCCTGGCGCTGCTGAAGCAGATCCCCGGCCTCGACGTCCAGGCGATCGAGTCGAGCTGCTGCGGCATGGCCGGCGCCTTCGGCTACGAGGCCAAGCACTACGACGTGTCGATGAAGATGGCCGAGGCATCGCTGCTGCCGGCTGTCCGCAGGAGCGCCCCGGAGACCCTCCTGGTCGCCGACGGCACCTCGTGCCGTCATCAGATCGCCGACGGCAGCGGACGCAGCGCCGTCCACATCGCCCGCGTGCTGCAGCAGGCGCTCGCCGGTTAGGCGAGCCGCTTGCTTTCGATCTTCGGCAGGAGCGCGATCAGCAGGCCGAACAACGGCAGGAAGGCGCAGACCTGATAGACCGTGTCGATGCTGGTGAGGTCGGCGATCTTGCCCAGCGCCGCGGCACCGAGGCCGCCCAAGCCGAACGAGACGCCGAAGAAGAGGCCGCCGACCAGTCCGACGCGGCCCGGCAGCAGGTCCTGGGCATAGACGATGATGGCCGAGAAGGCGGACGCCATGATCAGGCCGATCAGCACCGAGAGCACCAGGGTCATCACCAGCCCGCCGGCATAGGGCAGCGCCAGCGTGAACGGCAGCACGCCCAGGATCGAGAACCACATCACCGGGATGCGGCCGACCTTGTCGCCGACCCAGCCGCCGGCCAGCGTTCCCATGACGATCGATCCCAAGAAGACGAACAGCGCGATCTGCGCCTCCTGCACCGACACCCCGAACTTATGGATCAGGTAGAAGGTGTAGTAGGAGCCGAGGCTGGCGCTGTAGACGGTCTTCGAGAACATCAGCGCGATCAGGATGAAGACAGCGGTGACGACGCGGGCACGGGTGAGCACGACGCGGCCGTCGACGCTGACCGCGCGCCTGGGCTTCGGTGCTCCCAGGTGCCGGTTCTGGCCGTACCAGTTGCCGACCCCGACCAGCACGACCATGGCGACCAGCGCCGCCGCCGAGAACCAGACGATGCTTTCCTGGCCGCGCGGCACGATGATGAAGGCGGCCAGCAGCGGCCCGACCGCCGAGCCGGTGTTGCCGCCGACCTGGAACAGCGATTGAGCCAGGCCGTGTCGGCCGCCCGAGGCCATACGGGCGACGCGCGAGGCTTCCGGATGGAAGACCGCCGAGCCCATGCCGATCAGTGCTGCGGCGAGCAGGATCACCGGATAGCTGTGCGCCATCGACATCAGCACGAGGCCGACCAGCGTGAATCCCATGCCGCAGGCCAGCGAATAGGGCAGCGGGCGCTTGTCGGTATAGAAGCCGACCAGTGGCTGCAGCAGCGAGGCGGTGCACTGGAAGGCGAGCGTGATCAGCCCGATCTGGGCGAAGTCGAGCGCGTAGTTCTCTTTCAGGATCGGATAGAGCGCCGGCACCAGCGACTGCATCATGTCGTTCAGCATGTGGCAGAAGCTGAGCGAGAGGATGACGGCGAAGGTGGTGCCGGTCGCATCCGGCGCCTGGGCCGACTGGAGGGAAGCGGCCTGGGCAGGCGCGCCGGCTGCCGAGGCGGTGTCGTCGGTCATGGTCGAACGATCATAAACGGTGAATTAGAATCGTTTTATGCCACGGAAGCGGCCGTGCGGCCAAGCGGCGATCAGGGTTTCGCGGGCTTGGCCTGCACCGCTCCGATCAGCCCGACGCCCAGCAGATGGCCGAACAGGTCGATCATGCGCTGGCGATCGGCCGCCGGGAGCGGCGGGCGGTTCAGCGAGTCGATGTTCGCCTCGAGATGCTTCGTGTCGCCGGTGCCGAAGAGAACGACGTCCATGCCCGGTTCGTGGCGGGCGAAGCGGTAGGCCGCGTCGGTCAGGTTCCTGGCGCCGCCCTCATGGACGAGGAAGCCCAGAGGATCGGGATCGTCGGCCAGCGAGTGCGGCACCTTGCCCGCCTTCGCGAGTTCCTTCAACTCGGCGACCACGCGCTCGGGCTTGGCGAAGATGTTGCGGACGGCGAACATGACGAAGGTCCCGATCCGCTTCGCCTGGGTGTGCGGCAGCAGCACCTTCCGCGCGTTCTGGTGCATCATGTTGAAGGCCAGCATCACCGTGTCCCAGCAGTCGTCCTTGACCGCGAGCTGGAGCATCTCGGCGCGGTGATCATGGGTCGCGCCCTCGGTGGTGCCGATGAAGCGGAGCTTGCCCTTCTCCTGCTCGCGTTTGAGCGCCGGTACGATCGTCTTGACCGCGTAGTCGTAGTGCTCCTTCCGGACCCCGTGGAGCTGGAAGATGTCGACATGGTCGGTCTTCAGCAGGCGGAGCGAATTCTCGAGGCTGGCGACGACCGTCTCCGGCGGCAGCGTCTTGTCGCCCTCGGTGATGGAGGCCTTGGTCGCGATCACCACCTTGTCGCGCGGGAGGCCGGCGAGGCCGTTCCCCACCGCGCCCTCGGTGCCATAGGCAGCCGCGGTGTCGAACAGGGTGACGCCGAGGTCATAGGCGCGCCGTACCAGCGCCGACGCGTCGGCCTCGGTCTTGCCCGTGCCGAGGCCGAGCCGGCTGAAGCCGCCGCAGCCGAGGCCGGCGACACTGACCTTGAGTCCTGTCCGGCCGAGCGTGACATAATCCATGGGAGATCCTGCCGATTGGGGTCCGGGCGAAGATCCGTCCGGACCCTCCCCCCGCGCAAGCGACACCGATGTTTGGTGGAATTCCAAAAGCCAGGAGAGCCGAGTCATGTGGCAGCCGAACGAGCGCTATCCCGATCCCGCCGTGCGCATCCTCGATCCGGAGTTCGCCAAGTACCGGGTGACGCTGGCCTCGGTCGAGCGCCTCTACACCGGGTGCCGCTGGGCGGAAGGCCCGGTATGGGTCGGGGACGGCCGCTACCTGCTCTGGAGCGACATCCCCAACAACTGCATCCTCAAATGGGACGAGGAGACCGGCCAGGTCTCCGACTTCCGCCGGCCGTCGAACAACGCCAACGGCAATACCCGCGACCGCCAGGGCCGCCTCGTCACCTGCGAGCATGACTCCAGGCGCGTGACGCGCACCGAGTACGACGGCTCGATCACCGTGCTCGCCGACAGCTACAACGGCAGGAAGCTGAACTCGCCGAACGACGTCGTCGTGACCGCGGACGGCTCGATCTGGTTCACCGACCCGGTGTTCGGCATCCTCGGCTACTACGAGGGCCACAAGGACGAGTCGGAGCTGGAACCGGCGGTCTACCGCATCGACGGCAAGACCGGGAAGCTCGCCAAGATGGTCGACGACGTCCCCGGCCCCAACGGCCTCGCCTTCTCGCCGGATGAAAAGACGCTCTATGTCGTGGCGTCCCGCGACGCGCCCAACCGGACCATCCGCGCCTTCGCCGTCACCGCTGGCGGCGCCAAGCTCGCTAAGGGACGCGTGCTGATCGACGCCGGGCCGGGCGGCTCGCCCGACGGCTTCCGCGTCGACATCGACGGCAATCTCTGGTGCGGCTGGGGCATGGGCAGCCCCGAGCTGGACGGCGTTCGCGTGTTCTCGCCGGCAGGCAAGCCGATCGGGCATATCGACCTGCCGGAGCGCTGCGCCAATGTCTGCTTCGGCGGACGCCACCGGAACCGTCTGTTCATGGCGGCGAGCCACGGCCTCTACGCGCTCTACGTGAACACCCAGGGCGTCGCCGGCGGCTGACGCCTCAGATCGGCGGAGGGGTCTCGAGCAGGCGGTCGAAGTCGGCGAGCAGGATCTCGATCATTTGCTTGCGGCGCGGATCCTCGCCGGCCGGACTGGCGGCGAACAGGCCGAGGAGGTAGCGCGCCTTCTCGACCGCTTCCGGCCAGCTTCCGGCGGGAGCCGCCAGAAGCACTTTCTCGAGCTCATCCTGGCGCGCCTTCAGCGCCGCCTGGTCGGTTTCGACCTCGATCCGGCGGCGCCTCAGCTCGGTCGCCTTCTGCGCGGCCATGCCGCGGTGGTGATCGAGCTTCGTTGGCGGCTTCGCCACTCAGGCGGCCGCCGCTTTCCTGGCGACCTTCCGGCGCGCGGTCTTGGTCGCCGGCAACTTGACCGGCACCGCCGGCTTGAACGGCGTCACCTTGCGACGTTCCTGCTCGGCCGCCACCAGCTCCAGCACCTCGGCCGCCTGCTCCTGCTGGAGCGGCGTACCCTTCTGGCCGGCAACACGCTGCGCATTCTCGAGGACGGTCTCGAGCGCCTTGTCGTCGAGACCCGGCAGCATGGAAAGGATCTTCATGGGAAACCTCGGCTCAGTGAATTGAAGGAATGCGCGTTTTCGGACGCGCAATAGCGAGCCCCGTCGCGAATGAAGACGCATTCCGACGCGAGGGCTTGGCTGGTTTGAGGAAGCTGGGATGCGGCTGCCAAGAGAAACCGGCGACAGCCGCGAGACGTAGACGCAGATATGGTGGTCGTAGTGCCGCTTTTCAACCACCGGCGCGATAGCCGCCGCCGGCGATGCCGTCTTTCCGTCAGCCGCCGTCGTTGCCGACGCGCTCGGCATGGGCCTCCCGGCTCTTGGCCGTGGAATCGATCAGCGCCGCCAGATGGCTTCTGAGGTCGCCGAGCGTCTTCGGCACCTCCTCCTCTTCCTGCGAGCGGCCTTCGCGGCCGCGCGTACCCAGCGGCACCAGAATGGTGGCGATCGCGTCATAGGCGGCGAAGTTGAAGCCGGCCTTGAGATGGACCATCGCCTTGTAGATCAGCCGGGCTTCCCACTTGTCGGGGTCGCGGTCGTCCGCATGGATCTCGTCCAGCATGGCGCCGAGCAGATCCTGCAGCGCCGTCTTCTGCTCGACCGGCGAGGCCACGTCGATCTCGATCGCATTGAACTTGGAATAGAGCTTGCGGCCGAAGACGCCGCCCTGGGTGCTTCCGTCCGACGGCAGGACGTTGATCACGCGCCGCGAGCGGCCGTTGTCGCTTGCCGGCCCGCGATAGGACGGCCAGCTGCCGGCTTCCTGATGCTGGGCGAGCGAGGCGGACGATCTCTCGTTCGCCCCCCGCTTCTCATTGCTCATAGGTGATCTCGCTCGGAATAGACGCGCCGTCCGCCGGGCGCAAAGCTGGTGAGTCGACGGCGGCAGGCAGCCAGCATAGGCGCCTCCGTTTCTCGCGTCTGCCTTTCTGATCGGATGAGGCCCCGAAAGCGCCCGAATATCCCGTCAAACCCGCTTGGCGCGGTGCTCCGCGATCATCCGGTCGCGGGCGGCGGTGTCGAAGGTTCCGGCCGGGTTCGCCCGCGTCGCCATCGCCTGGGCGATGACCACGTAGCGGTCCTGGGCCAGGCCATAGAGCCGCCGAAGCTCTGCCAGGGGCTCCGGATGGTCGTCGGTGCGGAGATCGAGGACCGGATAGGGCTCCCCGCCCCAAAGCTTGATCGCCGCCGACTGCCGCCCGCGCTTGTCGCCGCCGGCGGCCTGGCCGGCATCGAGTGCGGCGATCAGTCGCTCACCGAACGGGAGTGCGTCATTCGCCTCAAAGCCGCGCAGCGTCTCTTCGACGACTCGCTGCCCCGCCAGCATGTTGCCGGCGACCGAAACCCCGTCGCCGGCGACATGGCCGGCCCAGTCGACGCATTCGCGGCCGGTATGGGCGAAGACCCGCCCGGCTGCGTCGACCACATGCACCTGGCGCTTCTCCCGCCCCTCGTCCGGGCGCGTGATGAAGGCGACCACCTCCTCCGCGCTTCGCCCCTCGGCGAGGAAGCGCATCCCGTCGACGCCCCAGAGCGGATTCACCCTCGCCTGAGTCGCCATGGCACCCAGGCGGCCGGCGCCGTGGGGAACCAGGCCGCCGACGGCGAGCGAGCGAGTCGTGACGGCGACGCCGAAGGCGCCGCTCGCGGGGTCGCGGGCGATGATCGACCAGGTCATCGGGCAGGACTTTCCGGAGGCGTGAAACGATCGGCAGGATAGCCTTTCGGCGCCGCGCCGAAAATCGCGACAAATGCCGGGGAGCACCCGCCTAGGGCGTGGCGGCCGGCGCGTTGACTATACGAAACACCCTCACTAGCCTTTGACTTTCCCGCGCGCTGCTTAGTTGCTACTCAGCGTGCCTGCGGCGGTACGGAGTCCTTACGCGATGGGTATGACGGCGACGGAGAAGATTCTCGCCCGCGCGAGCCGGCGCGCGCATGTCCGTCCGGGAGACATCGTGTTCCCCGACCCCGATCTGGTGATCGTGCATGACGGGCTGGTCGTCTCCTCGAAGGCCGAGCTGGACGCCGTCGGCATCGACCGCGTGTTCGACACCAACCGCGTCTATTTCGTCACCGATCACGACGTGGTCTATACCAGTCCCCGCGCCGTCGAGCGCGGCACCCAGATCCGCCGCATCGTCAAGGAGTGGGGGATCCAGAACTTCTTCGACGTCGGCAAGGGCGGACACGGGCACATCTTCCCGATCCAGACCGGCGTCGTCGTTCCCGGCACCTTCTATTTCGACAACGACCGGCATTGCACGAACGCCGGCGGCGTCGGCGCCGTCGGCTTCCGTGTCGGAACGGAAATCGCGACCGTACTGGCGACCGGCACCCTGTGGACCAAGGTGCCGCCGTCGATCCGCCTCACCCTGAAAGGCAAGGTCAAGCCGGGCGTCTTCGGCCGCGATGTGGGTTTCCGCATCGTCCAGGATCTGGCGAGACGCGGCATAGATCTCGACTACCGCGTGCTGGAACTCGCCGGCGACCTCGACCAGTTCGACCTGGGCGAACGCGTGGCGCTCTGCAGCTCGCCGACCGAGATGCGCGCGATCGGCGTCTTCGTGCCGCCGTCGGCGGCGATCATCGCCGAGGCCCGCGCCCGCACGAAGCGGCCGTTCGAGCCGGTCTTCAGCGATCCGGACGCCACGTACGAGCACGATCTCACCCTCGACCTTTCCGAGATCGAGCCGCAGGTGGTGCTGACCGGCGGCGTCGATCGCGGCGTCGACATCGCGACCATGGCCGGAACGGCGATCAACCACGCGTTCATCGGCTCCTGCGGCTCAGGCATGTACGAGGACCTCGTGGCCGCGGCCCGCGTGCTGAAGGGGCGCCAGGTCGCACCCGGCGTCCGCCTCTTCGTCGTGCCGGGCTCCGAGCTCAACACCAAGCGGATGCAGACCGACGGCCTGATGCAGGTGTTCGTCGAGGCCGGCGCCATGGTGATGCCGGCCGGCTGCGGCATTTGCTCCAGCGGCAAGATGGGCCCGGTGCATTCGGGCGAGGTGTCGATCTCGACTGCGGCCGACAACGTCGTCGGCCGTTTCGGTGCCAAGGATGCCGAGCTCTATCTCGCCAGCCCGGCGACGGTCGCGGCCTCGGCGGTCGCCGGCCGCATCACCGATCCCCGCGACTTCCAGGCCTTCCCGCCGAAGGGAGTGGCGGCATGACCGCGTTCCAGTGGCGTCTCGCCGGCCGCTGCCACAAGTTCGGCCACGACATCCCGCATCCCGGCCCGGTGATTCCGAAATGGCTGGTCGCCGGCCGCTACATGGATCCGAAGGATCTGGTCCCTCACCTCTTCGAAGAGCTGCGCCCGGGATTCCCCGAGATGGCGAAGCCGGGCGACATCATCGTCACCGGCCGCAACTTCGGCATGGGGCCGAAGATGAACGGCTATGTCGCCATGCAGGCGCTCGGCCTCGGCCTGCTCACCGAGTCCATGCCTTTCCTCGCCTACCGCTCCGCGCTCGGCGTCGGCCTTCGCGTCCTCGACCGCTGCCCCGGCATCCTCGACCTGGTCGAGGACGGCGACGAGCTCGAGGTCGATTTCTCGACCGGCGCCTTCGCCAACAAGAGCCGCAACATCACGCGCAGCTTCGATCCGGTTCCAGACGCGCTCCGCGAACTGGTCGAGGTCGGCGGTACCTCGGGATTCCTCCGCCGCTGGTGGGAGACCAACCGACCGAAGGAAAGCGTCGCCGCACGCGCCT
>CAXNIC010000201.1:0-8951 GCA_964201945.1 Alphaproteobacteria bacterium | reverse complement strand
TTCGGCTGCACCATCGAGGGCAGGGTCGCCGAGTCAGAGGTCGTGCGCCTGGCGGTCGCGGCGCTCGCCGCCGGCGCCGACGAAATCGGCCTCGCCGACACCACCGGCATGGCCAACCCGAGGCAGATCCGCCAGGTGATCCTGGCCGTCCGCCGCGAAATCGGCGACCGGCTGACCGGGGTCCACCTGCACAACACCTTCGGCCTCGGCCTCGCCAACGCGCTTGCCGCCTACGAGGCCGGCATCCGCACCTTCGACTCTTCCCAGGCCGGGCTGGGCGGCTGCCCTTATGCTCCCGGCGCTACCGGCAACGTCGTCACCGAGGATCTGGTCTACATGTTCGAGAGTATGGGCGTAAAAACCGGCGTCGACCTGGGCAAGCTGATAGAAGGCCGCCGCATCCTCGCCGAGGCCTTCCCCGACGAGCCGCTCTACGGCTACGTGCCGGCGGTCGGCCTGCCGAAACGCTATCGCCCGGCCGCCTAAAGATGACCGAAAAGCTGCCTCTCGACGGCATCCGCGTCGTCGAGTTCGTCCACATGGTCATGGGTCCGACCTGCGGCATGGTGCTCGGCGATCTCGGCGCCGACGTGATCAAGGTCGAGCCGACGCCGAAGGGCGACAACACGCGCCGCCTGGTTGGCGCCGGCGCCGGCTTCTTCATGAACTTCAACCGCAACAAGCGCTCGATCGCCCTCGACCTGAAGTCGCCCGAAGGCAAGGAGGTGGTGACCCGGCTGGTCACCACCGCCGACATCGTGACGGAGAATTTCCGGCCGGGCGCCATGGACGGTCTCGGCCTCGGCTACGACGATGTCTTCAGACTCAACCCCAGGGTCATCTACGCCTCGCTGAAGGGCTTCCTCGCCGGTCCTTACGAGAACCGCGCGGCGCTGGACGAGATCGTGCAGATGATGGGCGGACTCGCCTACATGACCGGGCCTGAGGGCCGGCCGCTGCGCGCCGGCTCTTCGGTCAACGACATTATGGGCGGCATGTTCGCCGCCATCGCCATCCTGGCGGCGCTGAATCAGCGGCGCGACACCGGCAAGGGCCAGTGGGTGAAGAGCGGGCTGTTCGAGAACTGCGCGCTCCTAGTCGGCCAGCACATGGCGCAGCAGGCGGTCACCGGCAAGGCGCCGGCGCCGATGCCGAACCGCATCTCGCCCTGGGCGATCTACGACCTCTTCGACACAAGGGACGGCGAGAAGCTGTTCATCGGCGTCGTCACCGACGCCCAGTGGAAGCTGTTCTGCGAGCATTTCGAGCGTGCCGACCTGACGGCAGACCCCGCGCTCGCCACCAACAGCCAGCGCGTCCATGCCCGCCCGACCATGATCCCCGAGATCCAGCGCATGGTCGGTGCCTATACGAGGGCTGAGCTGATGGAGATCTTCGAGCGCATCGGCCTTCCCTTCGCGCCGATCACGCGTCCCTCCGATCTCTTCGACGACCCTCACCTCACCGCCTCGGGCGCGCTGATGGATCTGACCAATCCCGAGAACGGCGCCCGCGCCTCGCTGCCCGGCCTGCCGATCGAGATGGACGGGCGGCGCCTGCCGCTCCGCCGCGACGTGCCGGGCTTCGGCCAGCACACAAGAGAGGTCCTGGCGGAGCTGGGCTATACGCCGGACGAGATCGAACGGATCGCGGGGCGAGGCGACCCCCTTGGGTGATACTCTCCGCCGTATCACCCATCGCGACCGCGACTGGCACGAACGCTTCTTCGCCTTCATGGAGAGCGCGTTCCGCGTCGGGGATAACTTCAGGCGTTGGACCGGACGGGGCGGGTGGCATCCCGGCTACGAAGTCTTCGCCATCGAGCGGGACGGCCAGCTCCTCAGCACCGCCGGACGCGAGCGGATGCGCCTTGTCATCGGCGGCGAAGAGCACGACGGCTACCAGCTTGGCGCGGTCGCGTCGCATGCCGGCTATCGCAATCAGGGGCTTTCCCGCCGCCTTCTGACCTGGCTCCTGAGCGAGGACGAGGCGCCGATGCGGCCGGTCATTCTCTTCGCCAACCAGCGGGTGCTCGACTTCTATCCGCGGTTCGGCTTCACGCGGATCCGGCAGCGGCGCTTCGCCGCGGCGGCCGAGATCGAGCCCGACGCCCGCCTTGCCCCAACACTCGATCTGGACGCCCCCGACGATCGCGCGCGGCTGGCGGACCTGTGCCGGCGGGCACGCGCGCCCTGTGACATATTCTCGGCGCGGGACTATTACCCGACCCTGCTCTGGCACCTGACCTACGAGCCCAGGCCGGTGTTCTGGCTCGATGAGGTCGGCGCGGCCCTGGTGGCGAGCATCGAGGCCGATCGCCTCGTCCTTCACGACGTGATCGCGACGCAGCCTTTCGACCTGCGCCGGGTCGTGCCGCGAGTGATCTCGAGCCGCGTGACGGCGCTGGAGTTCGGGTTCGGCCCGGAGGGCTGGTGGCCATCCGCACATCCTTTGCCCGCGGACGAGACGGACTCGCCGTTCTTCGTCCGTTGCCTGCCACCCCTGTCGACCGAGGCGTTCCGGTTTCCGGACCTGGCTAAGACCTGACCTAGGTCGAGAGAAAACGCCGCACCGCACCTTCCAGCACCAGCGCCGTCAGCCGGCCGCTGAAGCAGGCGCCGGTGTCGATGCCGATGCGGTTCGGCCGTATCTCCGGCTCGTCCCTGATCGAGTGGCCGTGGACGACTACGCGGCCGTGGTCCGCCACCGACTCCAGGAATTCGTGGCGGATCCAGATGAGATGCTCGCGATCCTGGCGTTCGATCGGCACGCCCGGGCGGATGCCGGCATGGACGAAGAGATAACCGCCTTCGACATGCCAGAGCCGGAGATCATCGAGGAAGGAGCGGTGCCGCGCCGGCAAGGCCCGGTCGAAGGCGATCTGCGCCTCCTTCATCCACCTCATCGTCGGCAGCCCGCGATCTGGCGCCACGCCGTAGCTCGCCAGCGTCTCCCGACCGCCGAAGCCGACCCAGGTCTCGCCGATCCAGAGGTCGTCGAGGAAACGCCGCATGGCGTCCTCGTGATTGCCGAGAAGATGCACCACCTCGTCGACCGGCAGCGGCCGGTCGAGCAGATGATCGATGACGGCGCGCGAGTCCGGCCCCCGGTCTACATAGTCGCCGAGATAGACGGCGACGCTGCGTGCCGGCCTCGCCTTGGCAATGTCGTCCCGGATCATCCCCTCCAGCTCGAGCAGAAGATCGAGGCGGCCATGGATGTCGCCGATGGCGTAGACCCGCGCTCCGGGTTGGATCACGTCGATTGCGCCAATGCCGCCGCCTCGCGCTCCAGCACGCCGAGAGAGACGCGGTCCTCGCTGTTGGCGACGATGTTGGCGACCGCGAGGCAGGCGGAGAGGTTGCCGCCGACCGACCCGCCGGCACTGCCGTCGATGGCGGTCTCCAGCACCGCCAGCAGCGCCCGCTCGGCCGCCAGCTCGGTCTCCTTCACATGCACCCTGACCGGGTCCGAGTGCTCGCGCGGCATGCCCGCGAGTCCCGCCTTGAGGCGCCGGCGGAGGCGACGGAGAGGGCGCACGATCTCGAAGCGCCAGGGAACGGTCGCCGAGACCAGGGCAGCCGCCTGATCGGGGGAAAGCGCACGGTCCCGCACGCCGAGCCAGCAGGCATGGAGGAGCAGGGCGACGTCGAAGCCGCGCCGGTCCTGCAGATCGAGGCACGCGGCCGCCACTCCCGGTCGGGCATACAAAGCCTCGGCAAAGCTCGGAAAACGGCCCGTCACCATCCTCGATCCGTTGCCGGGTTTGCCCTCGCCGGCCAGTTGCGCTAGGAGACTGGCTGATGGGCGGCGGCTTTGGCAAGCCGGGCCGACGACCAGACCAGACCAAACGATGGATGACCTCGAACCGCTCCGCCGGAAGCTCGCCGAACTGGAAAGCGAGCATCGCGACCTGGACGACGTCATCGCGCGCATGAGCGAGGCGGTGCCGTTCGACCGCCTGCGCCTGCAGCGCATGAAAAAGCGGAAGCTCCAGCTCAAGGATGTGATCGAGAAGCTGAGGAGCCAGCTGCTCCCGGACATCACGGCCTAGCTCCCTGGGCCTTGCCTCGGGGCGCGCCGTCCCTATGATCCCGCCCCTCGGTTTCCGCTAGGATCGGTCATGGCCAAGTCACCGCTCGTCGGCATCATCATGGGCAGCCAGTCGGACTGGGCGACGATGGCCCACGCCGCCGACGTTCTGAAGGCGCTGTCGGTCGCGTTCGAGACCCGCATCGTCTCCGCCCATCGCACGCCGAAGCGCCTGGTGGCCTATGCCGAGGGTGCCGCGGGCCGCGGGCTCAAGGTGATCATCGCCGGCGCCGGCGGCGCCGCCCATCTGCCGGGCATGGCGGCGGCGATGACGGCGCTGCCGGTCCTCGGCGTGCCGGTCGAAAGCCATGCGCTGAAGGGCATGGACAGCCTGCTCTCGATCGTCCAGATGCCGGGCGGCATTCCGGTCGGCACGCTCGCCATCGGCAAGGCCGGCGCGATCAACGCCGCGCTGCTGGCGGCCGCCATCCTGGCACTTTCCGACAAGAAGCTGGCCGGCCGCCTCGCCGATTGGCGCAAGCGCCAGACCGCCGCCGTCGCCGACGCTCCCACAGGATGACGGCGCTTCCGCCGGGATCGACCATCGGCATGATGGGCGGCGGCCAGCTCGGCCGCATGACCGCGCTCGCCGCAGCCGAGCTCGGCTACCGGGTCCATGTCTTCACGCCCGAGACGGACTCGCCCTGCGCCCAGGTCTCGGCCAAGGCGACGGTCGCCGACTATGCCGACACCGCGGCGCTGGATGCCTTCGCCCGCGAGGTCGACGTCATCACGCTCGAATTCGAGAACCTGCCGGCCGAGGCGCTCGACCGGCTGGCGCGAACCAGGCCTGTCCGCCCGTCCTCCGCGGTGCTGCGCGTCGCCCAGGACCGCCTGCTGGAGAAGGACTTCTGCCGGAAGCTCGGCATCGGCACCGCGCCCTACCGGACCGTCGACAGCCTCGCCGAGCTGGAGCGCGCGGTCGCCGACCTGAAGCGTCCGGCCGTGCTCAAGACCCGGCGGCTCGGCTATGACGGCAAGGGCCAGGTGAAGATCGCCGCGGCGACCGACCTCGCCCAGGCGCTGGGCTCGCTGAAAGGCGCGCCGGCGATCCTGGAAGGCTATGTCGACTTCGCCTGCGAGGTCTCGGTGATCGCCGCCCGCGGCGTCGACGGACGGACCATGGCCTATCCGGTGGTCGAGAACCGCCACGAAAACCACATTCTGGCGACCACCATCGCCCCGGCCGAAGTCTCCAAAGACGTGTCCGACGAGGCCGGGCGGATCGCGACCGCGCTGGTGAGCGCGCTCGACGTCGTCGGCGTCCTCGCCGTCGAGATGTTCGTCACCGCGGACGGCAAGGTCCTGGTCAACGAGCTGGCGCCCCGCCCGCACAACTCCGGCCACTGGACCATCGAGGGCTGCCCGACCAGCCAGTTCGCCCAGCTGGTGCGCGCCGTCGTCGGCCTGCCGCTCGGTCCGGTGGAGCCGTTCGTGCCGGCCGAGATGCGGAACCTGATCGGCGACGCCGCCCATGACTGGCCGAAGCTCGCCGCCGATCCGACCGCCCATCTGCACCTCTACGGCAAGGCCGAGGCCCGTCCCGGCCGCAAGATGGGGCATGTGACGCGCCTCAGGCGCTGAGCCTCCGTACCGGCCACCGCGCCGATACAGTCTGTCGCCGTCGCGACACCCCGTCTCTGGCAGCAGGCACAAAGGTGGATACCATCCCCTCATGATCGACGTGCTGCCACTGGCGACATATTGCTTCGTGATGTCGATCACGCCGGGCCCCAACAACGTCATGGTGACAGCCTCGGGCGTGACCTTCGGCTATCGGCGGACGATCCCGCACATGCTGGGCATCAGCCTCGGCTGCGGCTTCCAGATCGTTCTGGTCGCGCTCGGCATGGGCACGGTCTTCGAGCGCGTCCCGCAGCTCCAGGACTGGTTGCGCTGGGCCGGCGCCGCCTACCTCGTCTACCTCGCCTGGCGCCTGCTGCAAGCCGGCCTCGTCGTCGGCGAGACCGAGGGCCGCGCCCGGCCGCTCAGCTTCCTCGAGGCCGCCGCCTTCCAGTTCCTCAATCCCAAGGCCTGGATGATTGCCGTCACCACGTCCACCGTGTTCCTGCCGAAGGATCTGAGCCCTCTCGTCGGCAGCCTCTACATGGCTCTGGTGCTGGCGATCGTGAACTATCCGAGCATCAGCGTCTGGACGCTGTTCGGCACCGGGATGCGCCGCCTGCTCGGCAGCCCGCGGCTCCGCCAGGCCTTCGCCATCGGCCTCGCCCTCACGCTCGTCCTCACCGGCGCTGCTATGCTGTTGGAGTGATGCTCGACCTCGTCCGTACTTCCCGCGTGCCCCTGACCGACCAGATCGTCGTCGGCTTCACCACGATGATCGAGCGCCGCCAGCTGGCCGAGGGAACGCGGCTCCCCTCGGTCAGGCGCCTCTCGCGCCAGCTCGGCGTCAGTGCCTTCACCATCGTCACCGCCTATGACCGGCTGGCGGCCTCCGGCGTGATCGAGCCCCGAGCCGGGACCGGCTTCTTCGTCGCCCGCCGTACCGCCGATACCTCGCTCGCCCGGATCGAGGCACCGCCGGAGACTCCGGACACCGCGCTCAGCCTTGCCCGCGCCGCACTCGATCTTGGGCCCATCGCGGTTCCCGCCGGTGCCGGCTACCTGCCGCCGGAGTGGATGGCCGACGGATTGCCGCCGTCGCTGGTGACCAAGGTTGCCCGGCGCGAAGGCGGCCTCCTCTCCCCCTGCCCCGCCCCCGGCCTGCCGGCGCTCCGCGAGCAGCTGGTCCAGCGCCTTCAGCAGAACGGCATCCCGGCCGGCATCGACAACGTCGCCGTGACCCTGGGCGCGACCCAGGCTTTCGACGTGATCGCGCGCGCGCTCCTCGCTCCCGGCGATGCGGTGGTGGTCGAGGACCCGGGCTACTTCGTCCTGTTCGCCCAGCTCGCCCGCCACGGCCTCAAGATGCTGCCGGTGCCGCGCGGACCTGACGGCCCCGACCTCGAGGTGCTGGAAGAGACGCTCCGCCTCCATCGCCCCCGGGCGATCTTCGTGCAGACCCTGCTGCACAACCCGACCGGCTCGACGATCTCGCCGGCGAAGTGCCACCGCCTGCTGACGCTGGCCGAGCGACATGACGCCCTGATCGTCGAGGACGACGCCTATGGCGACCTGGCCGAGCCCGGCGCCCTCAGGCTGGCGCAGATCGACGGGCTGCAAAGGGTCCTGCATGTCGGCAGCTTCACCAAGACGCTGAGCCCGGGATTCCGGGTCGGCTTCGTCGCCGCGGCGGCCGGCCTGGTGCCGCGGCTGGTCGAGGAGAAGCTGCTGTCGGTCCTGAGCGCGCCGGCGCTGCCCGAGGCGGTTGTCGCCGAGGCTCTGGCGACCGGGCGGTTCCGCCGGCACATCGCCCAGCTTCGCCGCCGGCTCGTCCGCGCCCGCTCGCAGGCCGAGACGGCCCTGGAAGAGGCCGGGATCCGGCTGGATCCCGATCGCGGCCAGGGCCTGTTCCTGTGGGGGCGGGTGCCGGAGAGGGTCGATGTCGACCGGCTGGTGCGGCGCGGCCGCGAGGCCGGGATCCTGCTGGCGAAGGGAGCGCTGTTCTCGCCCTCAGGCCGGCACTCGCATCATCTCCGCTTCAACGCCGTCCACGCCTCCAATCCGGCGCTCGGGCGCTTTCTCCGGGCGGAGCTCGGTTAGCCGCGGAAGGCGCGGTCGAAGCGGCGGAACGGGCTGGGCGCGTCGGAGAGGAGCTTCCGCAGCCGGTCGAGGCGCTGGCCCACCGCACGCGGCACGGCAATGGCGTCGTCGAGGCGGCGGGCGAGGAAGTCCCAGGTGCGCACCTGGCCCTCGGAGCGGTCGTCCAGCCAGTAGAGCAGGGTCGCGCCATAGACGCCGGCCAGGATCGCGCGCTTGGAATAGAAGTTCCAATCGGTCGAGGTATCGCCGATGCCGTACCAGACCGCGTCCACCGTGCGGTAGAGCGACTTCAGCGCCAGCGGCGTGTTCTGCGGCAGTGCCAGCGCCGCCAGGCCCCGGCGGACGGCTTCCCGGTGCGGGAGCACGCGCTCGAGCCGGCTGCGGACAGCGAGCAGGACACGCTCACGCACCTTCAGCGACTTGACGTCGGCCGCTTCGAGATCAGCCAGCATCCGGCGGTCTGCCTGGGCCATGAACAGGTCGAGGGCCTCGATGGCGCCGCCGGGAAAGGCGTCGAGCACGTCGGCATTGGAGAGGCCGAGATCGGCCGCGGCCCGCCTTAGGCTGGTGTCGGTCCAGCCGTCGAAGGGGACGTGCCCCAGCGCCGTCTCGAGCAGGCGCTCGCGTTTCTGCTCCCAGTCCATCCTCAATCCTCCGCCGCCAGGATCTCGGCGTCGGGGGTGCCCCGCGCCGCGGACTCCAGCTCCTCGACGTATCCCAGAAGGCCGAGATCGGTCATCCGCATGGGATAGAGGATGCCGTCCAGATGGTCGAACTCATGCTGGACGACGCGGGCATGCCAGCCGGTGGCGATGCGGTCGATCTGCTCGCCGTCGGGCGAGATGCCGCGGTATCGCAGCTTCTTGAAGCGGGGGACGATCCCGCGCAGGCCCGGGACCGAAAGGCAGCCCTCCCAGCCCGGCTCGGTCTCCTCGGTCAGGAACTCGATGGTCGGGTTCACGATCGCCATCAGCCCCTGCGGCTGGTCGAATTCGTCGCCGGTCGAGCGGGCGGGCGGCACCGTGAATATGACAACCCGTTTAGGCACAAAAACTTGAGGAGCGGCAATTCCGGCGCCGTTGACGGCATGCATGGTCTCCGTCATGTCGGCGACCAAGGTCTTGATTTCTGGCGCCGTCGGGTCGGGAACCTCCTCGGCGCGCAGGCGTAATACGGGCTGCCCCATGCGGGCGATC